>JAADCT010000031.1 GCA_013154305.1 Aquificota bacterium | reverse complement strand
CAGGACGAAAACGGGAACATTTCCGCTACCCTTAAGGTTGACCCGGCCGGTTACGTTTACGACGGCGTTACGGGCGAAAGGGTTAACGGTGCCTGCGTTTACTTCTACAGGTGTACCGACCAAACTTGCAACAACTACTACCTGGTTCCGGAGGACAAGCTCGACGTGTATCGCGACGGCGTAACGCCGCAAGAAAATCCTCAGGTTTCCGGTCCCACCGATAACGAAGGTAACTTCGTCGGTAAAGAAGACGGTGGTTTTATGTTTACCTTCGCTAACTTTACGGAGGAGGACGTCGGTTGGTACTTTATAGAAGTTCGTTTTGATTGTAACTTCCCGGCCGCCGACCCGGCACTTGCCGACGAATATAACCCCGTTTTACTTCAGAAGGACAAGGTTTGGGACCCCGTTACTAACCTGCCTTATAGGGGAGAAAAGTTTTACATTGACGAAAACTTTGCTTTGACGCCGGGTGCCACGGGTATGCGTATTCCCCTTTTGCCCGAGGACTTTAGACCTTTAGTGGTTCGAAAAAGCGCTGACTCAAAGTTTGCTGAAATAGGTGACTATGTAAAGTGGACCGTTACGGTTACCAACCCGAACGCGGATTACACCGTCTTTTCCGTTAAAGTGGTGGACGTTCTTCCTTTACCTTTTAGGTACAAAAGTGGGACGACTCGAATAGACGGTGCGCCAGCACCCGACCCCTCTATAGGAAGCAACGGTCGAACCCTCGTTTGGGAGGTGGGAGACCTTCCTCCGAATACTACGAAAACTATAACCTTTTACGCCATCGTTGGGGCTGACGCCAAGAGGGGACGCTACAAAAACGCCGCCTACGCTACCGGTTGGTCGGACGACCAACAATCTATACCTATCGGTTCTAATACCGCTTACGCTTACGTAAACCTATCCCGCGGAGTTTTTACCGAAAAAGCTTACGTTATTGGTTCTGTCTTTGTAGACCTCAACGGGAACGGAATAAGGGATGAGGACGAACCCGGTTTGGCCAACGTTCGAATTTATCTAGAAGACGGCCGCTACGCCCTTACCGACGAGGAGGGTAAGTTCCACTTCGACAACGTTAATCCCGGCGTTCACGTCGTAAGGATTGACGAAAACTCGCTCCCGCCGGGAGCTACGCCGCTACTTAATTCGACCCTCCAAGGTTTGTTGTCTCCAAATAGCGTTTTAATAGACCTTTATGCGGGAGACATTTACAGGGTTGACGTTCCGGTAAAGCTGTCCTCGGCCAAAGCCGAAAAGGTAGTCGGCGTGGACCGTACCGTCTTGGACGTTCGTAAGGAGGCCTCCACCGAAGAGTACTTCCTGCTGAACTCCCTGTCGGTTAAAAACTTGACCGACAAAACTCTCTATAACTTAGAGATTAAGGAATGTGGGACTTCGGAATTGGTTGGCGGAACCGTAACCCTTAACGGTGCTTCGTTTGACGACCCCGCCCGTCGAGGTAATTGCTACGTTTGGACCGTTCCGGTGGTTCTTCCCGGCGAAAACTTTAACCTGCAGTGGTATGCAACCGTATCCGAGTACCGTAACGGTACCAAACCTTCCGTTTCGGTATCCGCCGAGGACGAATACGGCGTTCAAACGGTGCAAAAAGTTGCTATTCCGGTTTGGTTGTATGAGGGAAAACACAAATACATTTTACTATTTAGCGAAAATATTGCAGATAATAAAGAGCTGATAGATTGGCTGCTTGCCAAGTTTGCGGTGATTATTAGGCAGGCGGGGGACAAAAAGGTTCAAGTTGTAGGGGTTAGCGAAAAGGACAAGCCGCTGGTTGAGGAGTTGCTGCGGAAGCACTTTATAGATAAAGAGCGGATTGTCTGGTAATGCGAGAACAACTTTTGGGCGGTCTTTTAATAGGGGTTTTGGCCTGCGGGGCACCGGTATTGGCCGCGGAGGCTACCGCGGGTCAAACTACCCTCAAAAAGGGAATAAATAACTACTCACTAACCGTAAAGGTGGACGAGCTTACTTCCGGTTTCCTCTTTTTGAAGTTTCCCGAAGGGGTTAAACCCATTAATTGGTCCTTCAAACTTAACGGAAAGAAAGTGAAACTAAAGTCCCACAAAGGGTATTATGTCGTTAGAATAAAAAAAACCGTTAAAGGTGAGCTTAAGCTTACGGGAAGGGTTTTTGCCAAAAGGGAAACTTCCGAACCCATTAGGTACGTTTTGGTCGTGGTTGCCCCCAAAAGGGACCTAATTTACGATAAAGCTACTTCGGAAGGTTTCGTTAAAGAGGTCCTTTTAACCTATTCTATCCCTAACAGGGAGCAATTCGTTTTTAAGACTGTTTCCAAACCTCAATTAAAAATCCTTTATCCGGCGGAAAAGGAACTTACGACTTCCAAGGGTTATACGGACGTCGTAGTGTCGGTTCCCGACAAGAACTCCTATTCCCTGCTCCTCAATGGGGCCGAAGTTCCCAAAAACCGCATATCGGAGGTTTTGGAGGACAAGGCTAAAGGCGTCGTGATTGTTCGCTACACTTCGATAGAACTGCAGAAGGGAAAAAACGTTTTGGAACTGAAGTTCAGGGACAAAACTTACGACACCAAAACGATTTGGTATTTGACCGAGTATACCGACGTGGCGGTCGAGGTTTACCCCAAACCGGTTGCCGACGGAAAAACGCCCCTTTACGTGGTTTTTAAAACCGTGGACGAGCAAGGTCGTCCGGTAAGTATTAACACTTACATTGAGGTCTCTTCGCAGGATAACCTCCAGTATTACGACTTTGAAACCAAGACCTACAAGCGTCTTAGAACGGTTCGGGTAAAAATTACCGCGGGTAAAGGCTTTCTCAAACTGAAGCCGGTAGAACAGAGCGGCGTTTACACTTTGGAGGTGAAGTTCAAAGGGGAAACTTACAAAAAGGAACTGGTACTTTATCCCGGTAAGTCTAAGTGGGTGGTCGGAGGTTTTTTGGACGGGGCCCTCATTTTCGGACAAAAGAGCGGTTCGGGTGACAAGATTTTTAGCGGGGCCCTCGACTTTACCAAAGGCGCCAGCCCCTACGTTTCCGGAAGCGGTGCCCTTTTCGCAAAGGGGTCTTACAAAGACTACTTGATAACCTTCCGTTACGACAGCCGCAGGCCCTTTGAATACATGATGATGCAGGACAACCCCTCGACGGAGGGGGGTCCCTTTTATCCCGTTTACGGCGACAAGTCCCAACAGTTTTTTGAGGCCAAAAGTAGCAACCGCCTCTACGCGAAGGTGCAAAAGGGCCTGTCTTATTTGATGTACGGTGACTACAACACCGACTTCGGAAAAGGTCTACTGTTTAACACTTACAGGAAAACCCTTACGGGTGAATACCTCTATCTGGAGGATAAGGACAATTACCGCGTAAGGGCCTTTTTGAGCAAACTTAAAAGGGATACCGTCAGGGACATCTTTGACGGAACCGGTTTGTCGGGACCTTACTACCTCAGCAACCCGGTGGAACCTTTTACGGAAAAGGTTTGGATTGAGGTGCGCGACCGCTACAATCCCGAGGTGATTATCGAGCGGCGGGAACTCGAAAGGTACGTCGACTACGACATTAACTACGACCTGGGGTACATAATCTTTCACGAACCCATACCGCCTTACGACGAAAACTTCAATCCCGTAAAGGTGGTGGTAACTTACGAGACCACCCAGCTTGTAAACGAAAAGTACACCTACGGTCTTAGGGTTAAAAAGAAGTTGGGCGATTTTTGGTTCGGGGCCTCGGCCCTGCAGGAGGAAAGGAGCTTAGGAAAGTATCGCCTTTACGGATTGGACGTTCAAACCGAAACCAAGGTCGGTAAGTTCGTATTCGAAGCCGCCCGAAGCGACGGTATAAACAAGGACGGGGAATACACCGACGGCAACGCCTACCGTCTCGATTGGAAGTACAAAGAGGGTAAAAATTCGTGGCACCTGCTCTACAAACACAGCGAAAGCGGTTTTTACAACCCCTTTACTTCCACCGGCGGCTGGTTTCAAACGGCCTTGCTGGACTACAAGAGAACCATTCCCGGAGGGCACTTAAAACTTTCCTTAGAAAAGAATTTAAAAAGCGGCGGTTACACCAGAAACACCGTAACGGGCGAAGTTTCTAAAAAACTGACGCCGAAGTTGACTTCGACTTTGGGTTTGCGGTGGAACGACGAAACCGCCGGCGACCGTAATACCGAATACGTTCAAGGTATTGCCGGCATTAAGTACCTCTTCAGCGAGAAGTTTAAGCTCTCCTTAAGGAGGGAACAAACCTTCGGCCAGGAAAAGAGCCAAACTTATCCTACCCGCACCATGCTCAGGGCGGACTACAAGTTTAACAAACACCTCAGTTCTTTCGTTCAAACCGAGTACAGGGAGACCGAAAAGGACGAACTCCTTCTGTCGGGAGGATTGAGCGGTTCCTACACCGAGGGTCAAACCACCATTTACGGAAAGCAGACTTTCGACTACAACGACCTCGATTGGAGAACGAAGTCCCAACTGGGTCTTAAACACCTGTTTAGGATTAACGACAAGTGGAGCATCGACGTGGGAACCGAGGGAACTTATACCTTCGCGGGGTCTAAAAAGAGCGACTTTATTACTTTTACGGTCCGAAACTTTTACAAGGACACCGAAAGGGACAAGTATTGGTCCTCCTCCTTCGAAACGAGGTTGCGTCACGGAGACCCCCAATACCTGTTTAGCCTGAAGGGTAAAGAGAAAATAAACGACCGCTGGTTCGTAATGTTCAGCGAGAGGTTTACCAAAAACGTCAGTGCCAACAACCTGCTCTTTTTTGCCTTCGCCTACCGACCTAAGGGAGGAAACAAGTGGATTGCCCTTTCTAAGTTTACTTGGAAGTACGACGGCGACGGGGACGTAAGAAACTCCTACATAGGTTCCCTGCACCTTACCTATCAAAAGAACCCTTCTTTACAACTGATGGGTTCGACCGCCTTTAAGTACACCGCCTACAGCGGTCTCGGAAATACCTTTACCTACACCGTCAGGGGTAGGGCCGTTAAAAACTGGAAGAGGTTTTACTTCGACTTTCACGCCGGAATTTTGCATCAGGTTAACACCAACACTTACGCGTATACCTTCGGTCCGGAAGTCGGTTTCGTTCCCTTTAAAAACGTTCGTATCGGTCTCGGCTACAACGTTAACGGTTTTGAGGACGAGGACTTTGACAATGCAAGATATTGGCACGGAGGCTTTTACCTCCGATTTACTTTAAAGGTGGACAGTTTTAACTTTTAACCTTAATAGGTAGAAAAAATTTTTCCATAAGAAGTTGCTAACAAAAGGGGTGTGCGGGGATGGGTCTTTTAAAGAGGTTTTTTACCGCTTTTGTCGGATTGTTGGTTTTGATACCTTTAATAGGTTTCGCTCAGTTTACTTCAATATACGA
>JAADCT010000070.1 GCA_013154305.1 Aquificota bacterium | reverse complement strand
TGAGGGCTTGGTTTTTGGCGTCGGCGGTCTCCCTGTCGGCGCCGGCTTTTGCACCCGCGTGTCCGAACTGCACCTCTCCGCCGAAGTGTTTGGCGATGGTTCCGATACACCAGGCGATTACGGGTTTTTTGATTTTGCCGCTGGCGATGGCCTCGGCGACCCTGTATTCGAGTTCACCGCCGACCTCACCGAGCATAACCATAAACTTGATTTGCGGGTTCTTTTCAAACCTCAGAAGGTGGTCCAAGAAGTCACTTCCCGGAAAGCGGTCACCGCCGATGGCGATACCCTCGACGATACCGTTGGCGTTCCTTGCGATGATGTTGGAAAGCTCGTTAAAGAGTCCTCCCGAACGGGTTACCAATCCCACCGAACCCGGTCTGTGGAGTTTGGCGTTAACGATGTTTTGGAGCGTTCCGCCGGCGTTACCTATTCTGAAGGCGCCCGCCGCTATTCCGCCCACGGTCGCGGGTCCTATAATCCACTTGCCGAGGGCCTTGGCCTTTTCCCTCATTTCGCGGGCAAAGCGCTCGGGAATACCCTCGGCGGTTATGGCGATGGTCCTGATGGTGGGGATGTCGAGCGCCTCCATGGTAACGGGGTAGGCGGTCCTGAAGGAGGCGAAGTTTACGAGCACGTCCGCCTCGGGGTGCGCTTCGGCGGCCTCTTGGGTGCTCCTGTAGATGGGTATGAGAATTTCGTTGGTACCGTAGAAGAACTTTTCAAACTTCCTGCTTTGGGTGGGTGCGACTATGGCGACGATGGAGGGGCTTCTTCCGACCAGGTAGTCGTAGTCGAGCATCCTCTGAATGGCGTTGGGGTTTAGGTTCCAAAAGATAGCCTTGGTATCCCGGTCAAAGAGAAGGTAGTCGGGCTTGGCCATTTTTTACCTCCGCTAATGGTTTTTTCAAAAGTATATAAAGGAGGAGAAAAGCTTTAAGCGCCCGCCTGCGCCTCGGCCTTTTCGTCGTCAACGAGCGCCTTTTTAACTATTTCGGTCATGTGGGTTTCGGGACCGTAAACCTCTATGGGCAGACCGAGCTCCTCGGCCGCCTGCTTAATCCTCTGCAGTCCTATTTCGTAGTTGGGTCCTCCCCTCCTGACGTAGATTTTTACGCCCACTTCGCGGAGTTTGTCCGCGTACTCTTTCATCGCGTCGATAATTCCCTCAAAGGTCTTGGCGACGTCGGTAAAGTTCGCAATCGCACCGCCGATTATGAGGATTTTGGGCTTGCCGCTCTTGTGCTTTTCCCTGGTCATCAAATCAAAAAGGGTTTTAACGTATTCCCTGGTCTCGGTTCTGGAGGGGTTACCGGAGTATTCGCCGTAGTTGGCGAGCTCTTTGACGAATCCGAGGTCGGCGACGGTGTCGGCGTAAACGACCGACGCACCGCCCCCGGCTATCAGGAGCCAAACCCTGCCCTCGGGGTTGAGGATGGTGAGCTTAAGCGAGGCTCCCGACTTTTCGTCGAGCTCTTTGATGTACTTCTCCTCGGGGGTGAGTTCCCGGCCGAAGCCCGCGGGGAAGGTAACCTCTCCCCACTTCCTGCCCGCGACGAACTGAGCCGTGTCGTCGAGGCGGGCGACCATGTCCAGCGGATAGACCTTTTTACCCTTTATCACTATCGGGTTGATTTCGAGATATGCAAAGTGCAGGTCCTTAAAGTACTTGTAAAGCCTTTTTACGAACTCGGCGTAGGTCTTTTTGTCCTTAATCTCCTCGGGAACGTTTTCCTCAATCAGTTTGGCGGCCTCCTCGTCCGAGGCGAGGACGGGAATTTCGACCTCCTTGACCTTGTCCCAGTTTTCCTCGACGTCTATTCCGCCGAAGGCCGACATGTAGACCTTGTCCCCGCTGTCGCCCATCGAAATGGCGACGTAGTATTCCTCCTCCTGCTCGTGGGGAACGAAGGGCTCCACGATAAAGTGGGTCAGCTTACCCTTTACGCCCTTAATTTCGATTTCCTGACCCATTTTCTCCTTAATCCACGCCTTTACGTCCTCCCACGTTACGTCGCCGGGCTTTTCCTTCTTGTAGAGGACGAGGCCGAGTTTACCCCTCTTACCGAAGAGCATGTCGGGCTTTGCGACCAGCGGGGTTTCCAAAACCCAGGGGTGCTCCTCGGGGACCTTGTCGAGGTCGGTCTCCGGCGTTATCAGAATACTCTTAAAGTCGTATTCGAACTCGTCGCCGAAGTATTCCTTCCAATTGCGGGCCAAAATCCTCTTGGCGTCGTATTCCCTGATACCCCTCTGAGCCATGTCTTCCTCCCACGAAAGGTTTTTGGTTAAACCCGAATATTTTATAAGTCGGGAAATGCCCTTTCCATAACCCGTAGGGGAGGCCAAATTAATCCCCTTATGGACGAAAAGAGGAAGGATGAGCTCAACCGCCGCATAGAGGAAATCTTCGAGGGGAGCTTTTCCTCCCAAAGTGCGTGGGAAAAGCTTAAAAAACTCGCCGAGGAGGAGGGTTCGGAGGAGGTTTACCTGACCCTGCTGGAAAACATCGTCGACGACCTTCTGGCCAACGAGGCGGCCGTCAAGGAGTACCTGCGGCGGATAGGCTGGCCGACGGACGACCGAAAAGGGGAGCAAAAGGATTAAAATAACTCCCTTCGGCCTTTTCCAAAAGCGAAAAACCGAAAGGAGGAGAGGAAAATGAAAAAGGGCATACACCCGGAACTCAAACCCACCACCTTCGTCTGCGGTTGCGGAAACACCTTCGTACTCCTCAGCACCAAGGGCGGAACCGTTTACCTGGAAACCTGTAACCAGTGCCACCCCTTCTACACCGGGAAGCTCAAACTCAAGCCCGCCTTCTTGGTCCTAAAGTCGCAGCTTGAGGGCGGCTCGGAGGAAAAGGGCTGATTCCGGTTTCGTCGCCCTCCTTTCCCCGCCGGAATAAGCTTTTTTCCTAACCGATGCGGGTTTTTATGATTGACAACTACGACAGTTTTACCTACAACATCGTCCACTACCTCAACGAGCTCGGGGCCGAGGTCGTCGTCCGGCGAAACGACGAAGTTGCGGCGGAGGAGATAGCCGACTATCGGCCCGACGCGCTGGTGATTTCCCCCGGCCCCTGCACGCCCAACGAGGCCGGCATTTCGGTCAGGGCCGTAAAGCTCTACGCCGGAAAGCTTCCCATTTTGGGGGTTTGCCTGGGCCACCAGTCGATAGGGGTGGCCTTCGGCGCCAAAATCCGAAAGGCCAAAACCCTCAAGCACGGAAAGAGTTCGAAAATTACCCACACCGGTGAGGGAATTTTCGAGGGACTTCCCGACCCCTTTGAGGCCATTCGCTATCACTCCCTCGTGGTGGACGAAAGGACCTTACCCCCCGAACTGAAGGTGGTGGCCCGCTCCCTCGACGACGGGGAGGTGATGGCCGTTCAACACGAGAGGTGGCCCATCTTCGGCGTCCAGTTTCATCCCGAAAGCGTCGGATTTAACGAAAACTACCGCCGTTGGGGAATGAAACTTTTGGAAAACTTTTTAAGGACGGCCGAAAGGTTCAAAACCCGAAGGGAGGAGGGGCGAACCTAAAGCCCCAAAACGTCGAACATGTTGTAGAGGCGGCCCGGCTTTTTGTCGGCAATCCACTTTGCCGCCTCCAAAGCCCCGCGGGCGAAGATGGAGCGGTCGGTGGCCCGGTGGGTGAGCTCGAGCCTCTCGCCCAATCCGAAAAAGTAGACGGTGTGTTCGCCCACGACGTCGCCGCCGCGAAAGGTCATAATGCCGAGGTCGTCCTTTCTCCTCTCGTAGTGACCCTTTCGACCGTAGACGGCTATCTCCTCCAGCTCCTTGCCCAGTTCGGCCGCCACTATTTCGGCCAGCCGCATCGCCGTCCCCGAAGGGGCGTCCTTTTTAAATCGGTGATGGATTTCGCCGATTTCGACGTCAAAGTCCCGGTCCTTGAGCACCCTCGTCGCCAACTGAACCAGCTTAAAGAGAAGGTTCACGCCAAGGCTCATGTTGGGGGAAAAGAGGACCGCCCCCTCCTCGGCCAGCTTTTCCAGCCTCTTCAGTTGCCCGCGGTCGAAACCCGTCGTGCCGACCACAACCTTTTTACCGAGCCTAACGGCGGTCTCGGCGTGCGCCAGCGCCGCCTCCGGCGAGTTCGCAAACTCTATCAAAACGTCGCAGTCCTTTAAAACCTCCTCCGCGTCGGCCGAAAGCCTTACGCCCCTGAAACGCTCGTCGCCCAACGCCTCGCCGAGGTCCGAATACAGGGCGGCGTTTTTTTCGCTCTCAACGGCACCGCAAACCTCAACCTGCGGGTCGGCCGCCGCCAGCTCCAAAATGCGCCGGCCCATGCGGCCCAAAGCCCCCGAAACGGCCACCTTAACGGTCATAAACTAAACACTTTAATGCACCTTTCCCGGCGCTCCTTTTTAAAACTCTCCCTCGCGGCGGTCCTTACCCTCCTCCTTCCTCCGAAGGTCCTCGCCGAAGGTTTCCCCGTCCGAAGGAAACCGCCCTTTTATCCCCGTCGGGTAAAGCCCCTTAGGCGCCTGCCGGCCGAGCTCCTTTCGTCCTCCCACCGCCCCGAGGACCAAAAACTTTTTGTATAGGTTTAATTCTGTTTTATCTCAAGCCCGCCCTCCGGGCGGGGTAATAATTAAGAAACCTTGATGAAGCACGAGCTCGTTCAGGCCCTCGAGGAGCTAAAGGAGCGCTTTCGCGATGTTGAGGAAACGCTGGCCGTCGAAAAACTGAAGGAAAAACTCAAAAAGTTGGACGAGGAGATGGCCGCCGCCGACTTTTGGAGCGACCAAAAGAGGGCCAAGGAGGTCCTCCAAAAGAGGAAGTACTACGAGGAGACCGTAAAAAGGTTTGAGGAGATAAAGGGCTCCCTCGAGGGTTTGGAGGAAATGCTCGCAGAGGTGGACGAGACCGACGTCGAAAACCTCGCCCTTTTGGAGGAGGAAGTCAAGGACCTCCAAAAGAAGGTCTCCGAACTGGAGGTAAAGGCCTACCTTTCGGGCGAGATGGACGCAAAAAACGCCTTTTTGACCATACAGGCCGGGGCGGGCGGAACCGAGGCCTGCGACTGGGCGCAGATGCTCATGCGCATGTACACCCGTTGGGCCGAAAAAAACGGCTACACCGTCGAGGTGGTCGACCTGACGCCCGACGACGTTGCGGGCATAAAGAGCGCAACGCTGCACATAAAAGGGCCCTACGCTTACGGCTACCTGAGGGGCGAAAGCGGCGTCCACCGCCTCGTTCGGATTTCGCCCTTTGACGCCAACAAGCGCCGCCACACCTCCTTTGCCTCCGTTCAGGTCGTTCCCGAAATCGACGAGGACATTCAGATAGAGATAAGGCCCGAGGACCTGAAAATAGAAACCTTCCGTTCCAGCGGCGCCGGCGGCCAATACGTCAACACCACCGACACGGCCGTCCGCATCACCCACCTTCCCACCGGAATAGTGGTCCAGTGCCAGGACGAGCGCTCCCAGTTTCAAAACAAGCAAAAGGCCCTCA
>JAADCT010000050.1 GCA_013154305.1 Aquificota bacterium | reverse complement strand
AGGTAATTCTCTCCTCAACTTCACCGACGTCGTTGTTGAGGGTGGGCTGATATCCGACCTGCGAGGGGAGCCTTCCGAGGGTGGTGGAAACTTCGGCACCGGCTTGGACGAAACGGAAGATGTTGTCGATAAAGACGAGGAGGTCCCTCTTTTCGACGTCCCTGAAGTATTCGGCCATGGTCAGTCCGGTTTGGGCTACGCGGAACCTAACCCCGGGCGGTTCGTTCATCTGTCCGTAAACCATTACGGTGTAGGGGAGAACTCCGCTTTCTTTCATTTCGAGCCAGAGGTCGGTTCCCTCACGGGTCCTTTCTCCAACGCCTATGAAGACCGAATATCCTTTGTGGAACTTGGCGATGTTGTGAATGAGCTCCTGAATGAGAACGGTTTTTCCGACTCCGGCACCGCCGAAGAGTCCGGCCTTACCTCCTTTGGGGATGGGTATCAGCAGGTCGATAACTTTGATACCGGTTTCGAGGAGTTGAAATTCGGTCGATTGGTCGGTGAGCGGAGGAGCGGGTCTGAAGATGGGCCAATATTCTTCGGCCTCAACGGGCCCGGCTTCGTCGATGGGTTTTCCGAGAACGTTAAATATCCTTCCGAGGGTGGGAGGTCCGACGGGCACTTTGAGGGGTCCTCCGAGCCACTCGACTTCTTGACCCCTGACGAGTCCTTCGGAGGGTCCGAGGATTATGCAGCGGACGCGTTTGTCCCCGATGTGCTGGGCTATTTCCATGTAGAGTTCTTCTTCAATCCAGTTTCCGCGGTCGTCGAGACCTTTACGGATGGTTTTGAGGGCGTCCCTAACGGGGGGAAGTTTGTCGGTGTCAAATTCGACGTCTACGACGGCACCGAGAACCTGAACTATTTTTCCTTTAAGGGTTTGTTTTTCGGCCATGTTTTTTTGTACCTCCCTAAGGGTGTTAATAAGGGAATGTTAACTAAAGAGGAAAATTTTACATTCAACGCCGGCTTTAGCCGCTCTGTTTGAGGGCTTCGACGGCGTTGACGATGTCGATGAGCTCGTTGGTGATGGCCTCTTGACGGGCGAAGTTGTAGAGGTGGGTCCACTTCTTGATGGCGTCTTCGGCGTTCTTGGTGGCGTTTTCCATGGCCATCATGCGGGCGGCCTGCTCGGCGGCGTTAGACTCGAGCATCGCGCGGTATATCTGGAAGTTGAGATACCTTTGCAGGAGGTTTTCTACGAAGGTTTCGATGTTTTTGACCTCGAGTTCGTAGACCGCCTCGGGGCTTTCGCCCTCGAGCTCCTCGACGAGGATTTCGGCCAAGGGTAGAAAGACCTTCTCTTGGACGAAGTAGGTCGTTTTGGTCCTGAGTTGGTTGTGAAGGAGTAATACTTTATCGGTTTCCCCTTTGAGGAAGCGCTCTTTTACGCTTTGGCCTACGGTTTTTACGGCGGTAAAGTCGATGGTTTTCCTGAAAACGTGGTCAAACTTGAGGACTACGTTTACGCCTTTACCGTGTTTTTCGAAGTATTGAACTCCTTTCCTTCCGATTAGGTGAAGGTTTACTTTTATTCCCTGCGATTGGAGCTCTTGGATTTTTCTTTCGGCGTACTTGATTATGGATGAGTTAAAGGCTCCGCAAAGGCCCCGGTCGGCGGTTATCAGAATGATGTCGACGGACTTAATCTCCTCGCGGACCTCGAAGAGGGGATGAACGGAGGGGTCTATGTGATGGGCGAACCTTCCGAGGACTTCGTAGAGTTTTTCGGAATAGGGGCGGGCGAGTTCGGCGGCCTCGTAGGCGCTCTTTAGCTTGGCCGCCGCTATGAGTTTCATTGCGTTGGTTATTCTTTTGGTGTTTTTGAGACCTTGGATTTTTCTTTTTATGTCCTTGAGGTTTAGTTTTGCCATCGGCGCCTCCTCGTGCTTTTGGGCTTGGCCAAGGGTAATGATTATACCGACGCCGGTTAAATAGATTATTAGCATTATGCAAAAAAAACCCGTTAGGGGCTCCCTGCCGGTTCGCAGGGAGTTTTCCGCCGGGGGGGTCGTTATTAAGGACAAAAGGGAGGTTCTTCTTATAAAAAACCCTTCGGGGGTTTGGACTTTTCCGAAGGGCCACATCGAGGAGGGCGAAACGAAGGAGGAGGCCGCCCTAAGGGAGGTGAAGGAGGAAACCAACGTTGACGCCGAAATTGTAACCTACCTGGGTGAAATTAGCTACTTTTTCACCCGCGGAGGGGTCAGGGTCTTTAAAACGGTTTACTTCTTCCTGATGAGGTACAGGTCCGGCGTTCCGGCCCCTTCGTGGGAGGTGAAGGACGCCCGCTTTTTCCCTTTGGGGGAGGCCGAAAGGCTCCTTCGCTACAAAGGGGATAAGAAGATTTTCGCCCGGGCGTTGGAAAATCTGCACTTACTATAGCCCTTATTCTGTTCGAAGTTATTTCTTAAAATCGAATTCTCGGTTAAATTAAGCCTTTGCTATGAAATACCTCAGCTATCGGTCCTTGGACGAGCAGGAGCTCGAAAGGCTCGTCAAGGAGATGATAGACGTTTGTAAGGCAAAGGGTGCGAAGGTTACGACCCAAAGGATTTTGATTTTTAAAGAGTTGGCAAAGAGGACCAAGGAACACCCTTCGGCCGAAGAGCTCTACGAAAACTTAAAGGGAAAGGTTTACGGACTTTCCCTCTCGACGGTCTACAGGGCGCTCAGCACTTTCGAGCAGCTGGGGCTGGTCAGGCGTATTCCGACGCCGGACGGAAAGGCCCACTACGAGATTGCGGTCGAACCTCACGGTCACTTTATTTGTCAAAATTGCAACAAGGTCGTCGACGTTGAGGGAATTAAGCTCGACGAGCGCCTCAAGGAGGAAATGAAGGAGTTGGGTTTTACCCCTTCCGAGTGCAACTTCGTTTGTTACGGTCTTTGTAAGGATTGCTCGAACTGAGTTCCTTCTCTCGGTTCCGGGGTTCTCTTTTTACTCCAACCTAAGTTAGGTCAGCCAACTTTTTGCATTTTAAGGTTAAAGTATTCGGGTGCAAAGGGTGGAGCTCCCCGCTTTTGGTGCGCGATTTACGCCAAAGAGTAGCCTGCCGGGGGGCTTTCGATAATTTAAATTTAGAGGAGGTTTATTATGGCCATCAACAAGGTTGAGTTTTTGCGTCAACTCGACTTGTTTAAGAATTTTTCGGATAAAGAGCTGGAGGAGATAGCCAAATACTTTCACGAAAAACACTACAATAAGGGCGACTATTTGTTCTTTGAGGAGGAGGCGGAACCGGGAATTTACATTTTGGTCGACGGTTTGATAAAGCTTATGAAGGAAACCCCGGACGGGAAGACGATTATCGTTAGGTTGGTTTTTCCCAAAGAGCTCTTCGGTTGGGTGGAATTCGGGGGTAAAAAGCCGCGTTATACCTACACGGCTCAGGCGGTTTTGCCGTCGACGGTGCTCTACATGTCCAACCAGGACTTCGTAAACCTGTCGATGAAGTATCCTCAGCTGGCGCTCATGATAACCTGCGACTTGTCGGAAAAGTTGCTGGAGACTTACGAAATTCTAAAGAGCATAGCGTCGGGCAAGGTGGAGGAGCGCATTGCCAAGCTCCTTATAGAGCTGGGTGACAAAATAGGGGAGGAAACGCCGGAGGGCTACCTCGTAATAGAGGCACCCATTACGCGCCAGGACATTGCCGAGATGACGGGAACGACGGTCGAAACGGCCATTCGTATTATGAGTAAGTGGAAGAAGGAGGGTATTATAGACGCCCAAAGGGGGCGCATCGTTTTAAAAGACCTCGACTACTTGGAGGAACTTGCGGGTTATTGATTAAGTTTTATGGGCGTTTTTCGTTTCGCACCGGTTTTGTTTCTTTCGGTTCTTCTTTCCTTCGGCGGGGTCCTGCAGGTCGAGGAAACCCTTTCGGTGGTCGAGTATTTGGAACCTTCCACCTTTGAGGTGTCGCTGTCGGTAAAGGTCCGCGGAAAGGACGAGTTTGAGGCGGTTCGCGTCCTCGGCGAGGTGGACGAGGCGATAAGAAACGCCAACTTTACCGGCTTTAAAAGCCTATTTCGGGTTTACCCGGTCAGGGAAAGGGAAGGTGACCGCCTCGTCGTAAAGGGTTTCGAGGGGGTCATCGACTACCTTTTTAGGTTTGGGAAACCGGAG
This sequence comes from Aquificota bacterium, assembly GCA_013154305.1. GTDB lineage: Bacteria > Aquificota > Aquificia > Aquificales > QOAS01 > QOAS01. Next base: position 1,548 of record JAADCT010000050.1, on the reverse strand, counting down.
GACCTTCAAAGGCTCCTCGACCTTTTGAAAGTCCTGAAGGAAAAGAACGAGGGTTTGACGGTAAAGGTTAACTACGAGCGATGGACCGTTCCCGAGGAGGAGGTCAGGAGGACGATAGTCCGCCTGAAGGAAAGGTTGATTGAGAAGGTAAAGACCGCCGAAGGGGAGTATTCGAAAACTTTTAACGCCTCCTGTAGGGCGGCGAAGGTTCAGATTTACAAGGAAAGGCCGAGGTTTTTGCTCCCGCAACCTCTGACGGCGGCAAAGGTTCCCCGCCCGCCGAAGGAGGAGTGGAAGGTGGAACTCCGCGCAAGGGTTACCTTCGAGTGTTACAGGTAGTGGTGAAAGAAGGGATTTTTTACCCCCTGTCGGGTTCCCCTTCTTATCAGTTCCTCCTCTACGAGTTTTTTGACTTTTTGTTTCCACGAGGGGCGGCAGTATTCGGGTGCCAAAAGTTTGTCCTCGTGCCCTTCGGCCGTAAAGCGCATTATTACGACCCTCGGGGGCATCATTTCGATAATGTCGGCGGCGACTTTTACGAACTTTTCCAAGGGTAAGGGTTTGAATTCGCCGCGTTTGTAGGCCTCACCGAGGGGGGTGTGGTCCATTACGTAAAGGGGATGGATTTTTAGACCGTCGACGGGAAGGGCGGCTATAAGCTTTGCCGTTTCGTAAAAGTCCTCCTCCGTCTCACCCGGAAGGCCTACTATTATGTGGGCGGCCACTTTAAGGGGCCGACGCTTGGTTCTTAATACCGCGTCGACGAAGTCGGAAACGCCGTGTTTTCGATTTATCTTTTTAAGGGTTTCGAAGTTGGCGCTTTGGAGACCGTATTCGACCCAAACTTCCAGACCCTTTTCGGTGTAAGAGGCGAGGAGGTCCAAAACCTCTTCGGGAACGCAGTCGGGCCGCGTTCCGACGTCGATGCCTACCACCTCGTCAAATTCGAGGGCGGCGTCGTAGACGCTCTTTAGGTATTCGAGACTGCCGTAAGTGTTGGTGTAGCTTTGGTAGTAGACCGTAAAGAGAACTTTTTTGTTTTTAAACCTCCTTTTGTAGCGGAGAATGGCCTCCTCTATTTGTCGTTTTATCGGTTTGGTCGGGGTAAGATTGGGGGGGATGCTGCCGGCGTAGCAGTAGGTGCAACCCCCGCGTCCCTTGGTCCCGTCAATGTTTGGACAGGTAAACGGCAAAGCCACGGTTATTTTTTGAACCCTCGTTCCGAACTTTTCCAAAAAGTAATCTTTAAGCGAATAGTAAAGTTTCGGCGTCTCTACGGCGGTGGTCATCCCCTTAGAGAAGGAATTTTTCTTCCGCCCGACTTTCAATCTATGTTTTCCGATAGACGAGTTCCTCGAAGGGGAATTTCTTTTTCAAACCCGCCTTTGGGCAAATCACAATTGCAACCCCCGCTGGCTGACCGCCGCTTTCACAGTTTTTGTCAAGTCGTCGGACCGAAAGGGAATTTCAAATAAGCTATGGCGTTGTAATGTATCAATTCAAGTTAAACTATGGTCATCTTCCATTGTTAGCCTGAGATTGTTATTA
>JAADCT010000030.1 GCA_013154305.1 Aquificota bacterium | reverse complement strand
GAAAACTTGTTTCAATTCCACTAAGTGACGATAAAACCTCAAGCCCTCCAAGTCCGCCTCGGAAACTTCGTCGAGTTTCAATTCCACTAAGTGACGATAAAACCCTGCCGTTTGCAAACCATTTTCAGTTATCAAGGAACCCGCCGTTCCTTTACTTGGTATTCAATTTACAACAACTTTCACTTCCTGTCAAGCGGTTTATTTTCGCTAACTCTCCAGTCGTGTTTAATACCAAATTTATTCGACACGCTTAGAGTAGCTCTATCAATAGTTTCCGATTACGGAGTAAAAACGTACAAAAATCTGCACATCCATACTTCGCGACGTCAAAACGCGTAAATCTTGCCCTTGCGGGACGAGGGTCTCAAGAACGCCAAAAACCGAATCCTTTCACCCCAAAAGTGGTAGAAAAGTTTTTTCACAAAAAGTGGGTTTGCGAGGTTTGGTCCCGTGCGGAGGAAAAAGAGAAGCATCCTTCCGACGAAGGTCGGCGCGGTCGGGTAAAACCGACAACGGGTTTTAAAACTCCGAAAAAGTCCCTTTGTGGGTCCATTCGAAAAGTCTTTTAAAAATTCCCCGCGCGGAGCGCGGGCTTTTAACCTTTTAAAAAGGGTAAGAGAATGAGGACTTTGGCACTGGCGGGGGGAGGAACGGGGGGGCACTTTTTTCCACTGATTGCGGTGGCGGGGGAGGCAAAAGAGAGCAAGACCTTCGAAAGGCTCTACTTTTTCGGAGACCGCGGCGGGGTTGAGTTTAAAAACCGCGACCTTTTGGAGGAAATTTTCGACCGCAGTTTTTTCTTCCGGCTGAGGAAGTTCAGGGGTGCGTCGGCCCTGCAAAAGGCGGCCTTTTTGGCCTCCACGGCGGCGGTCAGTTTGAGGATTTTAAAGCCCCTTCGGGGGAGGTTCGTTTCGCTCGTTTTCGGCGGGTACGCGTCGGTGCCGCTGGCCCTGGCAACTCGCCTGAGGCGGCGCCCGCTCTTTCTCCACGAGCAAAACGCCGTTCCGGGCGGGGCCAACGCGGCGCTTTCGAAGTTTGCCAGGCGCGTTTTCGTCGCCTTTCCGGAGGCGGCCGACTACTTCAGGCGGGCCGAGGTGGTCGGAATGCCCCTTCGGAGGGAACTCAAGCGGTACAAAAACCTTTCGAGGGAAGAAGTTCTGAAAGACCTCGGTTGGGAACCGAAACCGACCGTCCTCGTCCTGGGGGGTTCGCAGGGGGCGAGGACCTTAAACGGTTTGGCCCTCTTTTTGGCCCGCCGGTTGGAGGGCGTTCGCGTAGTCCTCGTTTCGGGACCGCGCCACTACGAGACCCTGAAGGAGGAAGTCGAACCTTCCGACCTTAAAGCGGAGCTTCGTCTCTTTCCCTTTTGTCGGGAGGTGGGAAAGCTTTTGAGGGTGGCCGACTTTGCAGTTTCGCGGGCGGGCGCCTCGACGGCCTTTGAGTTGGCCTATTTCGGCGTTCCCACGCTTTTCGTGCCCTACCCTTACGCCGCCCGCGACCATCAGGCGGCCAACGCCCGCTACTTTGCCCGCGAGGGCGGGGCCCTCCTCGTTCGGGAGGAGGAGCTGAGGCCGGAGGCGGTGGCCGCCCTTTTGAAGGACCTCCTGTCGGACCCGAGGACCTTGAACCGAATGTCGGAGGCGATGGAGAGGCTCTTTATCCCCGACGCGGAAAGGAAAATTCTTAAGGTCCTTTCGGAGGAGGTTTGAACGCCCCTTTCGGGGGTATCCTTTCAAACTTTGGAACCGATGGGCGGAAAAAAGATTTTGCTCGCCCACGGGGGAGGGGGCGAGGAAACCCAAAGGCTGATAAAGGAGCTCTTCCTAAGGAGGTTTTCCAATCCTATTTTGGACCGAATGGAGGACAGTGCGGTCTTTAACCTCCCGGGGGAGACGGCCTTTACGACCGACGCCTTTACGGTTTCGCCGCTCTTTTTCCCCGGAGGGGACATCGGAAAGCTGGCGATTGCCGGAACGGTTAACGACCTTGCGGCCGCGGCCGCCGAACCGCTTTATCTGGCCGTTTCCTTCGTTATCGAGGAGGGTCTCGAATTTGAGGTCCTCGAAAGGGTCGTCGACTCGATGGCGGAAACCCTGAAGCAGGTCGGCGCCGCCGTCGTTACCGGCGACACCAAGGTCGTTCCCCGCGGGGCGGCCGACAAACTTTTCGTCACCGTTTCCGGAATAGGTCGGGTTTTAAAGGGCGGGGTTTCGGCCAAGGCCCTGCGCCCGGGCGACAAAATTTTGGTCAGCGGGACGGTGGGCGACCACGGCGCCTGCATTTTCGCCCTCCGCGAGGGGCTCGACTTTGAGGGGCTAAAGAGCGACTGCGCCCCCGTTTGGGACCTGGTCAAACTCCTCCTGGAGGAGGGGGTGGAAGTTCGCGCAATGCGCGACCCCACGAGGGGAGGTCTGGCGGCGGTCCTCAACGAGTGGGCCGAGAGTTCGGGCCTCGGCATTCGGGTGGAGGAGGAAAGGATTCCCGTCGACGAGCGCGTTCTCGGCCTTTGCGAGTTTTTGGGCGTCGAACCCTACGACCTGGCCTCCGAGGGCAAAATGGTCTTCGCAGTGGCGCCCGAGGACGCCGAAAGGGCCCTCCGGTTGCTGCGGTCGCACCCCCTCGGCGAAAGGGCCGAGATAATAGGCGAGGTGGTCGAAACACCCAAAGGGAGGGTGGTCTTAAGGACCCCTTACGGGGTGGAGAGGTTCCTCGAACCCCCCTCGGGGGAAATCCTGCCGAGAATTTGCTGAAGGAGGACCGAAGGAGCCTCCCTCCCGCGAGGGGGAAAGGGGGCGCCCTTACACCTTAAAGGGTTTTCCCTCCACCCTCTCCCAGAGGAGTTTTTCGAGGGCGCGAAACTTTCGGTCCTGCTCGGGGGAAAGCTCGTGGTCGAGACCCAGCGAGTGCACTATTCCGTGGAGGACGAGGCGTTTCAGTTCGTCCTCGAAGCTCCAGCCGACCTCCTCGGCCTGCCTTTTGGCCGCGTCGACCGAAACCACCACGTCGCCCAAAACCCTGCAACCCGCGCAACTCTTCCGCAACTCTTTTAAAAACTCCTCGGCGTCGAAGTCCTCGGGAAAGTCGCGGTCGGGACAGTCCTGATAGAAGGTGAGAACGTCGGTGGGACGGTCCTTTTGCTTCCATCGGCGGTTGAGCTCGCGGATTGCCCCCTCGTCGGTCAAAACGAGGCTCAGTTCGGCCTCCTCCAGCCCCAGTTCCCTCAAAACCCTTTCGGCAAACCTCCGAACCTCCTCCTCGTTCACCCCTTTAAAGGAGGCCCCTTCGGGGAGAAAGGAGAGGTAAACCGGCATCGCAAAACAATTTAGCCCGCAAAGCGGTAAAAGCCACCTTCGCAAACGACGGCGCCCTCGACCTCCAATTCGGTCAGGAGCGTAAGGAGCTCCTCCGGCGCCGCGCCCGTCAGCGCCAAAAGCTCGTCAAAGGTCCTCGGCCTTTCCCTCAGAAGGTCTAAAACCTTTTTTCCCGCGGAGGAAGGGCCTTCGGTCTCCCCTTTAGGAGGGGAAACGGCGGGGGTCCTTTCCCCGGGAGGTTCCGACCCTTCCCTCCGCCCGGAGGTCAGGACTTTTACCAACCTTCGGGGGTCGACGACGAGCTTGGCACCCTTTTCGGAAACGAGTTCGACCGAACCGGCGTAGTTCGGCTGGTAGGTGCAACCCACATAGGCAAATAGCGGTCTTCGGAGGCGGAGGGCGTAATCGGCGGTAATGAGGGCGCCGCTCCTTTCGGGCGCCTCGACTACCAGCAGACCGAAAAGTCCCAAAACGGCTATCAGCGCGTTTCGCTTGGGAAAGCTCCACTTTGCGGGGGCAAAAAAGGGCGGAAACTGCGAAACCAGAAAACCGCCGCTTTCCAAAACCCGCTCGGCGAAGGGGCGGTTTCGCTCCAGGTAGCGGGCAAGTCCCTCGCCCAGAACGACCGCCGTGCGCCCGCCGGCGGCGAGGGCCCCCTCGTGGGCCGCGAGGTCAACGCCCTCGGCCCCGCCCGAAACGACCATAAAGCCGGCGCGCGCAAGCTCGGCGGCAAAGGCCGAGGCTTTTAGCCTCCCCTCCCTCGAGGCCTTTCTCGTTCCCACTATCGAAAACCCCGTCGAGTAGTCGAACCTCCCGACCGCAAAGAGGGCGGCAACCTCCTCCCCGACCTTGCGAAGGTCGGAGGGAAAGTCGGCCTCGAAGAAGGGAATTACCTTCACCTTCTCCCTTTCGAGGAAGCGAACGAGTCTTTCAAACTCCCTTTCGGACTCCTCAAGGGCCGCCTTCAACCTTTCGACCTTCGCGGGCGGGAGGCCTTCCCTTTCCGCAAAGAGGTCGACGAGGTCCTCAAGGTCCCCTTCGAAGGTTCCGACCGTCCGATAAAACCTTTTGAGGAACTTCGGGCCGACGCCCTTTAGGGAGTAAAGTCGGAGGAAGTTTTCCAAGGCGGGATTCATTTCACCTCCCAACCGCAGCGGATTACGCGCACCTTTACGGGGATTACCCCTTTTTTTATACCGCCGAGGGCCTCCATCGTCCGCGGGTAGAGGTCAAAGTCGCGCCCCTTTACGAAGGGTCCGCGGTCGAGAACGACGGCGTAAACCTTTTTACCGTTTTCGAGGTTGGTAATTTCGACCAAGGTCCCGAAGGGAAGCTCGCGGTTGGCCAGACCGAAGTAGTTAGGGTCGAAGGGCCTTCCCGAGGCGGTCCAGCGGCCGCTACCGTCGCCTATGCCGTACCAGGAGGCCAGGCCGACCTTTACCACCCACGGGCAAACGGGTTTGTTTCCCGCGTAGCCGCAGCGCAGGGTTTTCACCTCGACGGGTTGACCCTCTTTTACCTTTCTCCCGTAGGTGGGGGGCAGACAGAGGTCCCACCGCGGGTCGTAGTAGGCGGCAACCTTAAAGGTCTTTCCGTCCGGGGTTTTCACCTCCAATAGGCTCCCGTCCTGAATCTTGTTCGACAGCGGGCGGGTCGAGTTGCAAAACTCCACCTCGGTTTTGAAGTAGGAGACGCACTCGGCCCGTTCGGGGACAAGACCGCCGGGGTTCCTCGTGCAGGAGGAAAAAATCAGCGACACGAAAAGGGGAAGGAAGACCTTCAAAGGTCCCAAGTCCATCGTTCGGAAGAAGGGATTTTACCCTTTCCTACTTTTGGTAAAAACCGGCGGCGCGGAGGGCCTCCTCCCGCTGGAGGCAAGTCGGACACTCGCCACAAGGGGGTTCGGTTCCCCGATAGCAGGAGTAGGTCTTTTCAAAGGGAACGCCCAGCTCCATTCCCAGCTTGGCGATGTCGGCTTTGGTCATTCCCAAAAAGGGGGCGTAGACCTGCAGGCGGTTTTTGGTTTTGGCCACGAAGGTGGAACCGGCGTTAATGGCCGCCTCGGCGGCGGCGACGAATTCAGGCCTACAGTCGGGATAGGGCGCGTCGAGCGCGTGAACGCCTATACCTATTACCGGTATTTCGTAGGCGTCGGCAAAACCGGCGGCTATGGCCAAAAAGGTCAGGTTCCTCATCGGAACGGTCGTTATCGGCGGCTCGTTTTGGGGATACTCGCCGGAGGGAACCTCCACGCTCTCGTCGATTAGGGCACTGCCCTTGATGGAACGATAGTGGGGAACCTCGACCACGAAGTGCTCCTTGACGCCGGCCAGTTTCGCCAGCTCCTCGGCGTACTTGAGTTCGACGCGATGGCGCTGGCCGTAGTCAAAGGAAATTGCGTAAACCTCGTCGAACTCCCTTTTTGCCAACCACAAAAGGGTCGCGCTGTCCATTCCCCCCGACAGGAGGACGAGAATTTTTCTCTTTTCCTTCATGGGTTAATAAAATTGTTTGTTTCAATTCCGCTAAGTTGCGATAAAACACGAAAGGAACTCCGGAAGATGAGGCTTTACCGCC
>JAADCT010000059.1 GCA_013154305.1 Aquificota bacterium | reverse complement strand
AGCTTGTGGACCTTCTTACCCTTGTGCTCCTCGGTGGTGATTAAACCGAAGGCCTCGAGGGTGTAGAGGGCCTCCTGAACCACGTCAAAGAGCTTTTCGTACCACTCGTTACCCTTTTCGTAGAACGACTTGAAGAGCTCTTCGACCGACTTGACCTCGGCGAACTTCTTGCGAATTTCCTCCTTCTTCTTGTAGTTGAAGTCCTGATTTATGCGGCGGCCGTAGTATTCGAGCACGTGCTTGTACTCCTTAAGCGGTTTTTCGAGCAGGAAGTGGACGATTTCCTCGACGGTGGGAACGATTTCGGGATTTTTGGTGTACTCCTCGGTCCAGATGTAGTCGATGGTTTTGAGCAGTTCCGCCTCGAGGATTTCGATGTTGAAGGTCTTTACGGGGGGAAACTCCTTGTCCTTCCAAAGGCGGTAGACCTCGAGAAGCTTCTCCCCTCCCGGGTAGAAGTTTCCGTTTTCGTCCACCAGACCGAGTTCCCAAAGGGTTTCCTTTTCGGTGTCGCTGAGCCTGTCAAAGCCCTCGTCGAGGATTTTCACGAGCGAGTAGAGGATGTCCTCGCTGACCACCACCGGGAGGGAGGGGGCTATGTAGTTCAGGGCCTCTTTCAGGGCCTTACCGAGGCCGGTGAAGGCGTAAATGTCGCTGCTGGGAACCGAGAAGGCTATGAGCCTCATCGATTCGAGCAGTTCGGGATAGCGACCGCCCTCGGGCAGGTGACCGCTCTCGTTGGGACCGACGGGCGTTTTCTTGATGTATTCGGCGAGCTCCTTGGACACTTCGAGCCGCGGCGTGGCGTTTTTGAAAATCTCGAAAACGTCCTTGGCGTAGCGGTTTACCGCCTTAAACTCGCCCTTTTTCTCCTCTTTACGGACCTCGAGAAAACCCCTCTCCTCGAGGGCCTTTTCGGTCAGGTCCCCCGGAAGGTCGTTGTTTTCAATCGCGTCCGCAATCATGGTTATAACCTCGGTTCCGAGCCAGCGGAAGTTCTCGTCCCAGTGCTCCGGATGGGGGACCAAACCCTTTTCTATCATCTCCTCGAGGAGGGTTACGAGGGCCCTACCCCAGTAAGTCAGACCGTATTCGAGCGGATTGTAGAGCTCGGCCAGGTTTTGAAACTCCAGCTCCTGGAATACGGGTTCCCTCTCGGGCGTAACGTTGTAGTAAATGTCGCTTCTTTCGCGCTCGCGCTCGTGCTTGAGAAGGTCCAGGAGCGCTATGGCGTGCTCCTTCCTAATTAGCATTCCCTTCCTCCTTTACAAGTTTTTTATCAAAAACTTTGTTAGTAAAAATATAAGCCCCTTCGGGGACGGGGCTTTCGGCGCCTTTTAAACGCCGAATGGCTTACCGATTTTATTCGGAAACCCTTAGCGGATACCTCAGCAGGGCGGCAACGCCGTCGAAGTTTTTTTGAACCTCGGGGTCGACGACGACCTCCACCTTTGCCCTCTGATGGAGGGCCTCCTCCACCATTTCGTCGACGAGGTCGAAAACCGGTTCGGGCTCCTCGCCCTCGGCGGGGCAAACGGCGTCGGCGCTCAAAAAGCCCGTTTTGGGGCACCGATAGCCGGGAACCGCAAAGTCCTCGTTCACTATCAGCGTCCGAACGTTTCCCGTCATAAGGGCCTCCAGAGTTTTTTCCAAACCGTTTACGGCCCTTCCGAAGCCCACCTCCTCCCTAAAGAGGTTTAAAAGTTCCCTTTCCTCCTCGCGGTCCTTTTGAATTCTGAACTCGAGGAGTTTGTTCCAAACCTCCGTTTCGTCGGCCTCGGCGGGGTTTACCTCCAGGTATCCGAGCAAAATTCGGCGCAGGTAGTCGTGCAAAACGGCCTCTATTTCCCTCAGCGCGTCGCCCGCAAGACCGCCCACCACCAGGTGGTCGAAGGGGTGCTCCTTCCAGTATTCGAAGGCCGCGTCGGCCGCCAACTTTAAAGTTGCGTGCCACTCGTGGCGGATGCGCTGCAAAAAGCGCCACTCGCCAACGCCGTGGCGAACGGCGTTGGGCGCGCCCCTGCGCGCCGGCATTATCAGCCGCCTTTCGCCCTCGGCGCCCTTTAAAAAGGTCCCGCCGCTGTGAAACTTGTGGGCCCGCACCAAAACCGGTTCGACGAAGTCGAGCACCTCCCTCACGCCGGTAACGTCGGCCACGAAAAAGCGGACGCGGTGGCGGTCGACCAAAAGGACGCCCACCTTCCCGAACTCCTCGTCGACGGCCAGAAGTTCGCGAACGAGGGGGTGGCGGTCGTTCATCAAACGGTTTCGGTAGGCGTAGGGCAGCTTTACGACCTCAAAGAGGTCCCGCGCGTCGCAGGCAAAAATTGCAAAGGCGCGGCCGCCCGAAATCGCGTCGGGATTTTTTACGAATTCCAGTATCGCCTCCAGGTCGTTTAAGACGCTCCTTTTGACCTCCGCGGGCCAGGGGGCCCTTTCCTCAACGAAGCGGCGGTAGTCCCTGACGAGGTTTTTGACCTTCAAAAAGAGTTGATTTTTGGTAAGGTCCTCGGGCCGGAAGTTGAAGTAGAGGGAGGTAACCAGATAGGGGGAGGCGTCCAGCGAGGCCAACCTCCGAACGGTTTCGAGCATAACTAAAGACCCTCCAAGGGTGGAAATTTAGCCGCCTCCCCGACGGGAACCATCGAAGGCTCACCGCAGGAGGGGAAGGCCGAGCGAGAGGACCATTTTTCGGTCCTCCTCGGGGGGCCTTCCGGCCCGCGTCAGGTAGCCGCCTACCATGTGGGCGTCTACGACGAAGTTGGCCATTCCCAAGTAGTCGCCGAGGACGCGCTCGCGACCGCCGGCCAGCCGAAGTTCGGCCCGCGGGTTGGCAAACCGGAACAGAACAATTACCTTCAGCGCCTCGGCCGCCGAAAGGAGGGGTCGGTCCTCCAGCGGCGTCCCGGGAATGGGAATTAAAAAGTTGAGGGGTATCGAGTCGACTTCGAGGCGGCGAAGCGTGAGGGCCAGGTCGGCCCGGTCCTCCCAGCCCTCGCCGAGGCCAAAGAGCCCGCCGGAGCAAACCTCCATTCCCGCCTCCTTTGCCCTGAGAAGGGTCTCGTAGCGCTCTTTCCAGGAGTGGGTCGAAACGATTTTCGGGAAAAACCTCTCGGAGGTTTCGAGGTTGTGGTGGAGACGGGAAAAGCCGGCCTCCTTTAACCGCCTTATTTGCTCCGCGGTAAGCGTTCCAGCCGAAAAGCAGAGTTTGAGGTCGGGAAAGCGTTCTTTTAGGAGTTTTGCCGCCGCCGCCAGGCGGTCAACCTCGCGGTCGGAGGCGGCCTTTCCGCTCAAAACGAGGCTAAAGTGGCGCGAACCGCTCTCGTAGGCAAAAGCGGCGGCCTTTAGCAGGGTCTCCTCGTCGAGGAAGCTGTAGACGGGGGCGCCCGCCTTAAAGCGGCGCGACTGGGCGCAAAACTTGCAGTCCTCGGAGCAGGCGCCCGACTTGGCGTTTACTATCGAACAAAACTCTATTCCCTTGGGCCGGTAGAGGTGTTTGAGCTTTCCCGCGTAGTGGACCGCCAACGGCAGAAACTCCGGGGGAAGTTCTCCCAAAAGGACGAGCTTTTCCTTCGGGGGCGGCCCCTCCAAGCTGTCGCCGTAAAGGTCGGCCAGAAACCTTTCCCAATCCATCGCTCGGAGAGTATAGCGACCGAAGCGAAACCTAACAAGGACTTAATCCCCGGCCGAAGGCCGGACCTTTAAACGGAAAGAAACGGCTAAAGACCGACCCTTATGGGGAGTTTGAGGTAAAGGGCCGCCGAAAGGTAGGCCAAACCGACGGCGACCCAAAGGAGGAGGTTTCCCAACCGGGGGTCCAAGCAGAGGAAAAAGAGGGCCAAAAACTCGACCGAGGTCTTTACCTTTCCCCACACGTTGACGGGTTGGGCCAAACCGTAAAACCTTAAAAGGGAAACGGAAACCTCCCTGAAGGCCAAAAGGAGGAGCGGCAAAAGGTCGACGGTCCCGGTCAGGTAAAAGCCGAGCAAAACGGTCAGAACGAAAAACTTGTCCACCAAGTGGTCGAGGTGGGCCCCCAGACGCGTTTGCTGGCCGAAACTGCGGGCCACCCAGCCGTCGAGGAGGTCCGTCAGGGCCCCCACCGCTATCAAAACCGCCGCCTCCGAAAACTTGCGCTGGTAGACCTCGTAAAAGGCCCAGAGGGCCAGAAAAAGGCGGGAGAGCGAAAGCAGGGAAGCCAGCATTAGAAATTAAAGCTTAAAGCGGTTTTGAAAAAACCAACGGGCGGGCCGACCGTATACTACTAATTTCCCTGAATTGTAAAGGGGTCGGAGGTGAAAAATGGGTCTGCTCGAGGGTAAGGTTGCCCTGATTACCGGTATAGCCAACAAAAACAGTATAGCCTACGGTATCGCCAAGGCCTTCAAGAGGGAGGGGGCCGAGCTCGTTATCACCTACGCCAACGAAAAGCTCGGTAAAAAGGTGCTTCCCATCGCCGAGGAGCTTGGAGCAAAGCTGGCGTTGGAGATGGACGTCTCTTCCGACGAAAAGATGGACGCCGCTTTCGCGGAAATCGAAAGGAAGGTCGGCGTTTTGGACGCCGTGGTCCACTCCATAGCCTTCGCCCCGGTGGAGGAGTTCAGGAGACCCACCCTCTACACCTCCCGCGAGGGCTTCAGGATTGCCATGGACATCAGCGTTTATTCGCTTATAGCGCTGGCCCAGCGGGCGGTAAAGCTGATGGAGGGCCGCGAGGGGAGCTTTTTAACGCTCTCTTATTACGGTGCGGAAAAGGTTGTCCCCCACTACAACGTTATGGGAATAGCCAAGGCGGCGCTCGAAAGCACCGTGCGCTACCTGGCCTTCGACCTGGGCAGGATGGGCCACCGGATTAACGCCATTTCGGCGGGACCGGTAAAAACTTTGGCGGCCCGGGCCATAAGCGGTTTTCACCTGCTCATGAAGCACACCATGGAGGTCTCTCCCCTCGGAAGGGGCATAGACATAATGGACGTCGGCAACGCCGCCGTTTTCCTCTGCTCCGATTGGGCCAGAAACATAACGGGCGAGGTTCTCCACGTCGACGCCGGCTACCACGTTATGGGCGTAATGGACAAGGAAGAAAGCATCGAGCAATCTTAAAAACCTTCCCCGTAAGGTCCTTTTTCAACTTTTTTCACCGCCGGGGGGTCAAAGCCCTTCGCTCCTTTCCCTTTGCCGGAGAAAAAGTTCCCTCCTTTCGGTCGGAACCCGCCCCGCGGGCCCGGGGACGGTTGCGTCAATACAATAACTAACCTACCCGCCTTTAAATCGAACAAACTTTTCGGGAGGTTTGAACCGAAATGAAAACCTGGGCTTTCGGCTATCCCAAGCTCGGAGAGAAGAGGGAGTACAAAAAACTCCTCGAGAGCTTTTGGGCCGGAAAAATCTCCGAGGAGGAGTTTTTAAAGGGCATAGAGGAGCTCGAAAGATACAGGCTCGAGACCTACAAGCAGTTTGTCGACAGCGTCCCCGTGGGGGAGCTAAACCTCTACGACTTTATGCTGGACACGGCGCTGATGCTGGGCGTTATTCCCGAAAGGTTTAAGGGCAAAGAGGGGCTCGAGCTCTACTACGAAATGGCGCGCGGAAAACAGGCCCTCGAAATGACAAAGTGGTTTAACACCAACTACCACTATCTGGTGCCCGAGATTGAAAAACCCGAGTTTGAGCTTCGCGAAAACAAACCCCTCAAAGCGTGGAAGGAGGCTAAGGAAAAGTTCGGTATAGAGGGACGCCCCGTCGTTATAGGTCCCTACACCTTCCTAAAGCTATCGAAAACCCTCCAGAAGGTGGGCGAGGAGGGCGGCATCCCCGTCTATCACATGGAAAAAATCGAAGACCCCGCCGTCCTTAGGGCGCTGATGAAAAAACTCGTTCCCGTTTACAGGCAGATGCTCGAGGAGCTAAAGGAGGCAGGCGTTAAGGAGGTTCAGATAGACGAGCCGGCGTTCGTATTGAACCTGACCGACGAGGAGGTCGAAATTATCGAGGACGCCTACAGAAA
>JAADCT010000078.1 GCA_013154305.1 Aquificota bacterium | reverse complement strand
TTAGAAAGTTTCCGGCCACCGTCACGCCCCTTACGGCCTGCACCTTTTTACCGCCGCGGTAGAGGACTCCGGAGGCGCCGAAGGAAAAGTCCCCCGAGACGGCGTCGGCGGTGTGGAGACCCATCAGGTCGGTAACGAGCAGGACCTCCCCCTCCCTCCGAAGGAGGTCTTCGAGGGAGTCCTCTCCCGGAAGGAGGTAAAAGTTTGAGACGGAAACCTCCGGAGGGGAGGAAAAGGAGTTTCTGAAACCGTTTCCGGTGGGCGCGGCGCCCGACCGGGCGGCGGTGTAAAGCGAGTGGAGGAAACCCTTAAAGGTTCCCCTTTCTATCAGGACCGTCCTTTGTTGGGGCGTTCCCTCGTCGTCGTAGGGGTGGGTGGCCAGTCCCCCGTCGAGGGTCCCGTCGTCGACCAGCGTTATCAGCTCGGAGGCCACCTTTCGGCCCTCCTTTCCCAAAAGGGGGGTCTTTTTCTTGACGGCCGAGGAGCCCAAAAAGAGGTCGGCAAAGGTTTCCAAAAGGGCGGCGGCCGCCTCGCGGAAAAAGACGACCGGAAGGCTTCTCGTTCGAAAGGGCTCGGGGTCTAGCGTTTCCAGGAGTTTAAACAGGAGCTCCTCCTTGAGTTTTTCCAGGTTGAGGTCGCTCAGGTAGCGGGCGCCCCGGTAGGACCAAGCGATGTTTCGGTCCCCTTTGGGGCTCTCGGCGAGGGCGCCGGTTACCAAAAAGTAGGAGGTTCCCGAGTAGGAAAATTCGACGCCGTAGGAGTTTAAGAAGGAAACTTCGTAAACGGTTTCGGTGAAGGTGGTCTCGCGCGTTCCGACCACGCGGGGGTCGGCCTCGGTCAGCGACCTTTCGAAGGTCGTAACGAGCTCAACTTTCTCCTCCAAGGGTTTGGAAACGCCGTCGGCGTCGTAAGGGGAAGGGGCGGTGGCCTCCTCCAAGGTTTCCTTCAGGCGGTTGGCCGGGTCGGGGGGCAGGTGGAGCGTTATTTCGGCCAGCTCGGATACCAACCTTTTTACGCCCTCGGGCGAAAGGTCGCTCGCGTAGGCAAACCCCATCCTTTGGTCCTTTAAAAGGCGAAGGCCGAGGCCGTAGTCCCCGGCGGTGGTCAGGCGGTCGAGCTTCCCGTTTTCGGTCGAAACGGAGAGCTTCTTCCTGCGCAGGAGGAAAAGCTCGTATTCGAAACCTTTGGCCGTCTCCTCGACCAAACTCTTCAACTTTTTCAGGTCCATCGTTTTGTTATTTTGAGTACTCGCCGAGGAGCCAACCCTCCTTTCGGACCAGAACGCGGTGGGGCCGCCGCGGCGTTTCCCCCTCGCGGGTTACGAAGTAGGGTGCCTCCCTTCGGAGAACTATTCCGCGAGTGTAGGCGTCGAGGTAGGCGCAAAGTTGCATGTTTACCTCCCGGGGCAGGTACTCGATTCGGACCCCCCCGGGGAGGGCGGAGGCGAAGGCGGCCGCAACCGGCCGGTCGGGGTGGCCCTTTTCCCTGAAGGGGGCAAAGTAGTTCAGGTAGCCGAACTTCAAAACCGCCAAAAGTAAAACGAGACCGCCGAGCGTCGAAGGTCTTTTCAGGGTCCAAAGGCCAAAGAGGGCCAAAGAGAGCCCAAAGATGGCCGCCTGCCACAGGCCGTAGCGTTCGAAAAACCAAAGGTTTTCGTAAACGAGGTAAAGGCCGACGGGAAGCAGGAGCAGGGAAGTAAAGGCGAAAAAACGCCCGAGCCTTTCGGAAAGGAGGAGGCCGGCGGCGTTTTCGAGCAGGCGGGCCAAAAGGAGGGCCAGGAAGGGAAAGGCGACGAGGGCGTAGCGCCCCTGGGCGCCGGGCGAAACGAGGTAGGGCAGGTAGTTTAGCAAAAAGAGGAACAAAAGGAGGAAAAACTCCCGCGAAGCGGGCACCTTTTTCTCCTTAAGCAGGTAAAGGAGGGCGAGGGCGGAAGCGGGGAGGGATTGCTTCAGCGTCAGAAGGGGATATTCGAGGAGGTGCCTCCAAAGGCCCGAGCTTTGGGCCACCGGCGTCCGGGAAAAGGTTTCGTTCCAAAGCGTTCGCAGGTAGGCGTAAGGGTTTTCGAGGTTCAAATACCAAACGAGCAGCGGCGCGGCGAAGGCCGAAAGGCCCAAAAGGAGGGCCGTCGGCGAAAGGAAAGCGCCCAAACTTCCGAAGTAGGTCAAAAGGGCGAGCGCCGAAACGGGAAGGTGGTACAGGGCGGGAAAACCCTTGGTCAAAAAGAGGAGGGCGGTAAATAGCCCGACCGCCCCGAGGGCCAAGGTTGTTCTTCCCCTTTCGAGGAGTTTAAAGACCGCAAAGACCCCCGAAAAGAGTAAAAAGGCGTGGAAGGCGTCTATTTCGGCTAAAAAACCGTAAAAGAGGGCCAGGTCGGCAAAGGAGGCGTAAAAGAGGGCGGCCAAAAGGGCGCCGCGGCGGCCGCCAAAGAGCCGTCGGTAAAGCGAGTAGACCAACAGCGCCGTTGCGAAAACGGAAAGGACCGAAACCAGCCGGGCCGAAACCTCCCCCCACCCCAGGAGGGTCGAAAACAGGGCCACGACCCACATAAAAAGGGGGGGCTTGTTGTAGTAGGGTTCGCCCAGGTGGGTCAGGTTAAAGGGGTCGCCGAAGTAAACCATCTCGTAGGCGGTGAGAACGCGGTTGGGCTCCTCCCCTCGGAGGGGAAGGTAGTCGATTCCGTAGAGGTAGACGGGAAGGAGAAACGCCAGGAGAAAAAGGAGCTTTCTTTCCATCAGAGGTTGGATTTTGACGGAGGAACCGCGCGGGGGCAAAATTAAGCCTTTTCAAACCGACCATGGACCCCCGGGAGGTTTACGCCCGTCTCTTGGAGAGTTTCGGAAGACAAAACTGGTGGCCCATCGACCGCGAGTATCACCTGAGGCGGGGAACCAATCCCCTCGACGAGGTCGTGATAGGGGCCGTTTTGACCCAAAACGCGAGTTGGAAAAACGCCGAAAAGGCCCTCGAAAGGTTGAAGGAGAAGGGAGAACTCTCGCTGAGGTTCGTAAAGGAGGTTTCCCTAGAGAGGTTAAAAGAGCTCGTCAGGCCGGCCGGCTTTTACAACCAAAAGGCGGTCTACCTCAAGGAGGTGGCCTCCTTTCTCCTCTCGCCGAGGGGAGTTCTCCCCCGAAGGGAGGAGCTTTTAAAGGTGAAGGGGGTGGGAAGGGAGACGGCCGACGCGATTTTGCTCTACGCCTACGGCGTTCCCACCTTCGTGGTGGACAAGTATACCCTGCGGTGGCTCGAAAGGTTTTACGGTTTGCGGACCGACTACGAGGGCGCCAAGGCCTTTTTCGAACGCTCGGTTGCAAAGAACGCCCCCGTTTACTCCGAGTATCACGCCCTCCTGGTGGAGCTGGGAAAACGCCACTGCCGCGCCCGCCGACCCGTCTGCGGCGACTGCCCGCTAAGGGACGCCTGCCTCCTTTACAACTCCTTTAAAAAGTAGAGGACCTTAAAGCCGTAAAAGCGGACCTTCGAGGGGTCTTTTAAAATCTCAAAGGCCGAAAGGGCGGGGGTGGGATTGTAACCGGTCCCGGTTTTCTTGAAAAAGAGGAGAAATTCGCGCCCCCGAAAGGGGACATCGACCTCCTCGAGCCTCCAAAGGGTGGGTCTCACGAGCTCTAAAATCTCCCCGGCGGAGGGGAAGGGAAAGCCGAGGCCCTCGAGGGAACCCTCCACCGGAACGGCGGCGAAAAACCCCTTTTTGGAAACGCGGGCAAACTCGGCCAGACTGCGGCGGTAGTCGCTCCAGTGGAGGGCAAAGCTGGAGGCCGTCCAGTCGACCGAGCGGTCCTTCAGGGGCAGGTTTTCCATGTTGCAAACGAACGCCCGCCGCGCTCGCGCGGCGGGGTTTTTTTCCAAAACCTCTTTTACCAGGTCGCAGACAAAAAGGCGCCCGACCAGCGGCTCCAGAAGCTCGGAAAGGAGGCCGACGCCGGCCCCGGCCTCCAGGACCGAGGAGCCGCCGACGAACTTTCCGAAGAGCTCAACCAGCCTTCGGGCGGCCGCCCTCTGCGGAAGGGCCCAGCGGCGGTAGCTGTCCGAAGCGAGCGAAAATCTCCTTCCAATCTCCCTCCTGGAAGAAGGTCGGGAAGTGTCCCCCATCGTAGACCGAGCCTTCGAAGCGAGGGTTCAATTTTAGCAGTTTTCGAAACTCCCTAAAGGGGGTTATCGGGTCCTTCCGACCGTGGAGGAGAAAAACGGGAACCTCCAACGACCGAAAGAGGTCGGTAAGGTCGGCCCTTACGAACTCGGTAAGGAGCCCGACGGCCCCATCCTTCGGCGGGAGGGGACAATCGGCGTCTCCGTAGGCGGTTTTTCTAAACTCTTTAAGCTTCCTTTCGAAGTCCTCCTCCAATTCTTTGAAAAACCTCCGGAGGTGGACCTCCTTCCACGCACCGCCGAAGTGGGGCGTGGCCCCTATCAGGACCAAACCGAGGGGCCTTTTCGTCGAGGCGGCCAAAACCGCCAGGGAGGCGCCCAGCGACCACCCCACCAGAAGGGTGTCGGAATCGACCCCCCTTGCCAAAAGGAGGGCGTTTTCCTCCAGACCCAGCGAATGGTCGACGGAAAAGTGTTCGGCCCACGGGAGGACCTTTTGAAAGACGGCGGGGCAAAAGCCCCAGCCGTGGACGGTCAAGACCCTCATCAGACGTCAAGATTTCGGACCTCTTTGGCGTACTTGGCTATGAATTGGCGCCTCGGCTCGACCTGCTCGCCCATCAGAATCGAGAAAATTTCGTCCGCCTGGGCGGCGTCCTCTATGGTCACCTGCATCAGGCGGCGGGTTTTGGGGTTCATGGTCGTCTCCCAGAGCTGCTCGGGGTTCATCTCCCCGAGACCCTTGTAGCGCTGGATTTCGAGCGTCGCCTTTGCCGTCGAAAGGACCTTTTCCCTTATTTCACCGAAGTTGGTTATCTCGCTCACCTTGTTTGAAACCTCAAAAACCATCGGAAACTTTACCTTTTTGGCCTCCTCGCGGAGCATCTCGTAGGCGATGCTGTCGACCAGGTTGCTGTCTATCAGGTAAACGTCAAAAGTGTCGTTGTCCATCACCACTATCCTGTAAAGGTCGCTGTCTTCCTCCTTTTCGACCTTTACAGTGTAGGCGTCGCCAAACCTTTCCTTTAGCCGTTTGGCCTTTTCCTCCACAAACCCTTTGTCGGACATCTTTTCTATTTCCAGACCGAGGTTGATTACCTCCATTAAAAGCTCTTCGTCCTTTATCTTGGTCCTGAGGGCCTTGTAGGCCTCCTCGAGCTCCTCGGCCCTGTTTATAAACGCCAAAAGCTCGCCGCCGGTCAGAACCTTTCCGTCGGGAAGCTTTAGTTTTCCGCCCTTGTAGACGACCTCCTCCTTAAGAAACTTTTCGAGTTCCTCGTCGTCCTTTAGGTAGTAATCCTTTTTGCCCTTTCTGACGCGATAGAGCGGCGGCAGGGCGATGTAGAGGTGCCCGTTTTCTATCAAGGGCGTTAAAAACCTAAAGAAGAAGGTAAGAAGAAGCGTTCTTATGTGCGAGCCGTCGGTGTCGGCGTCGGTCATTATTATCACCTTGTGGTAGCGGAGGTTTTTTAAGTTGACGCTGTCGCCAACGCCGCAACCCAGGGCCGAGACTATCGCCTTTATCTCCTCGTTCGAAAGCGCCTTGTCCATTCTGACCTTTTCAACGTTTATGATTTTTCCGCGAAGGGGGAGTATTGCCTGCGTTCTTCTGTCGCGCCCTTGCTTTGCGCTTCCCCCGGCGCTGTCGCCCTCGACCAAAAAGAGCTCGCACTTAGCGGGGTCCTTCTCCGAGCAGTCGGCGAGCTTTCCGGGCAGGGTGGTGTCCTCGAGGGGAGACTTTCTCCTTACCAGCTCTTTAGCCTTTTGGGCGGCTTTTCTGGCAAGCGCCGCCTCGATGGCCTTTTCGACGATTATCCTCAAAATGTCGCGGTGTTTGTCGAAGAACTTAACGAGGTAGTCGTAAACGATGCTCTCGACTATTCTCTTCACCTCGGGGTTTCCGAGCTTTCCCTTGGTCTGACCCTCAAACTGGGGATTCGGAACCTTAACCGAAACGACGGCGACCAAACCTTCCCTTAAATCCTCGCCGGTAAAGCTCTCTTTGAGCTCCTTGGTGAGCTTTAAAGTGT
>JAADCT010000006.1 GCA_013154305.1 Aquificota bacterium | reverse complement strand
AAGACCGTCGACGGCTTTCAGGGAAGGGAGAAGGAGGTGATAATCATCTCCCTCGTAAGGAGCAATCCCGACGAGGAGATAGGGTTTTTGGAGGACCTAAGAAGGCTTAACGTCGCCCTCACGCGGGCAAAGAGGAAGCTCATACTGGTGGGGGACGCGAAAACGCTTTCGACCAACGAGGTTTACAAAAAACTCATCGACTTTATAAAAGAAAAGGGAAAGTATCTGACCGCAAGCGGGCTGGAGAAGGGTCCCGAAAAGGGATGAGGACTTTTTGACTTTCCCTCTCGGGGTCTTATTCTTTCCTCCTTCGATGGAGGAGGAACTCCTCAGGGAGTTGGAGGAGCTGAGGAGAAGGGGCCTTTATCGGCGCCGCTTTTTGCCCGAGGGGCTAAAGGTCCTTTGCTCCAACAACTACCTGAACCTGTCCAATCGAAGGGAGGTGAAGGAGGCCGCCCTTAGGGCGGTGGAGACTTACGGAACGGGAAGCGGGGCGTCGCAATTGGTCAGCGGCTACACCGAGCTCCACCGCTCGCTGGAGGAGGAGCTGGCAAAGGCCAAGGGCGTTCCCGCCTGCCTGACCGTGGGAAGCGGCTATCTGGCCAACTTGGCGGTAATTACGGCCCTGGTTTCCGAGGGGGACTTGGTTCTGTCGGACGAGCTCAATCACGCTTCGATTGTCGACGGGGTGAGGCTCTCAAAAGCCGCCAAGTTCGTCTATCCCCACCGCGACGCGAAGGCGGCGCGGCTTTTTCTCGAAAAAAGGAGGGGCGGGTTTAGGCGGTGTCTGATAGTAACCGACGGGGTCTTCAGTATGGACGGGGACCTGGCGCCTCTGCCGGAGCTGGTGGAGTTGGCCGAGAGGTTTGACTGCTTTTTGGTCGTCGACGACGCCCACGCAACCGGCACCGTCGGCCTCTCCTCGCTCGCGTATTGGGGGCTGGAGTGGAAACCCTTCGTGGTCGAGGTGGGAACGCTCTCGAAGGCCCTGGGCTCCTACGGTGCCTTCGTCTGCGGCTCCGAGACCCTCGTAGAGTACCTGGTTAACAAAGCCCGTCCGGTGATTTTCTCCACCTCCCTACCGCCGCCCTCGGTGGCCGCCGCCGAGGCCGCCCTGAGGGTTTTACTGGCCGAACCATCCTTGGTCGAAAGGCTTCAAAACCTCTCGCGGGAGGTGAAAAAGAGACTGCGGGCGGAGGGTTTTGACCTCGGTCCGGCCGAGGAGTTTACGCCGATAGTTCCCCTTTTGGTCGGGGAGGAGGAGAGGGCGCTCGGGCTGCGCGACCGCCTTTTGGAAAGGGGTTTTTTCGTTCAGGCCATTCGCTATCCGACCGTTCCCCGCGGAAAGGCACGCCTGCGGCTTACGGTGACGCTGGAGCATCCCCCGGAGGTCTACGCGGCGTTCGTTCAAACCCTCGTCGAGATTTGGAAATAAAGCTTTCCCAAACGGGGATTGTTTTTACTAAATTCCCCCTTTCGTGGGTAGGGAAAAGACGGTTTTCGTCTGCCAAAACTGCGGCTACCGAACGGGCCGGTGGCTGGGGAGGTGCCCCTCCTGCGGCGGCTGGAACACCCTTGTCGAGGAGGCGGCGGTTCCCCAACCCAAGCTGAAAAAGAGGGGCGTTTTAAACTTCCTGGCCCAGGGCTCGGGTCCGGTTCCGATAACCGAGGCCTCGGAGGTCGAATACTCCCGCTTTCCCTCCGGCATAGGCGTTTTGGACGCGGCGCTGGGGGGCGGTTTGGTGAAGGGACAGGTATCGCTCATAGCGGGCGAACCGGGCATCGGAAAGTCGACGCTGCTTCTCCAACTTTCCAAGGGTTTGGCCGAAGGCGGTAAAAAGGTGCTCTACGTCAGCGGCGAGGAGTCGGCCGGTCAGATATACCTGCGGGCCAAGCGGTTGGGTGCCCTCGACGAGCGGATAGTGGTTTTGCCCGAAACGGTTTTGGAAAAAATCGAGGAGGCCGCCGATGAGGTAAAGCCCGACGTTTTAATCCTCGACTCGGTCCAGACGGTCTTTTCGGCCGACCTGGAGAGTTCGGCCGGGAGCGTTTCCCAGGTTCGGGAGGTAACCTATCGGATAACCGAACTGGCCAAAAGGGGTGGTATAACCGCCTTCGTCGTCGGCCACGTCAACAAGGAGGGCCAAATAGCGGGACCGAAGGTCCTCGAGCACATAGTCGACACGGTTCTCCAGTTTGAGGGCGAAAGGGGTAGCTTTTACCGCGTCCTCAAGGTGGTAAAAAACCGCTTCGGACCTTCGGGGGAGATAGCGGTCTTTAAGATGACCTCCGAGGGTCTCAGGGAGGTTCCGGAACCCTCGGCGTTCTTCGTATCCGAAAGGAACGCCGGAAGGTCGGGAACGGTCGTCTTCCCCCACACGGAGGGAACCAAACCGGTCCTTTTGGAGGTTCAGGCGCTGGTTTTGCCCGCCGTCTATTCGACCCCCCAAAGGAGGAGCGAGGGTTTTGACCCCAATCGGCTTTCGCTGATTTTGGCGGTCCTCGAAAAGGAGGCGGGCATCTTCCTGCGCGACAAGGACGTTTTCGTCAACGTCGTGGGCGGCGTCGAGGTCGACGAGCCGGGCATCGACGCGGCCGTGGCGCTGGCGGTCGCCTCCTCGGCCAAAAACAAACCCGTTCCGCCCGAGGTGGCCGTCTTCGGGGAACTGGGCCTTACGGGCGAGCTGCGGAACGTCTACTTTGCCGAGGCGCGCGTCAAGGAGGCCAAGCGCTTCGGCTTCAACCGCGTTTTAGTTCCGAAGACGGTGGCCGAGGAGCTTAAGGAGGAGGGCGTCGAGGGCTACGGCCACGTAAAGGAGCTCTTGGAGGCCGTCCTTTAGCCGCCTTCGGCGGCCCTGTTTTCCACCTTCTTGTTGTAGATGGCCGAAAGGACGCCGTTTACGAACTTGGCCGCCTTCTTTCCGACGAAGGCCTTGGCAAAGTCGATGTAGTCGTTGAAGGCCCTTCCGGGGTCCTGAACGCCCACGAAGAGGAATTCGGCCGTTCCGAGCCTCAGGAGGTTCCTCTCTATGCTTCCGAGACTGTCGAGGGTCCAATCCTTTAAAAATTCCTCTATAAGGCTGTCGACCTCCACTTTGTGCTCCCTGTAGGCGTCGAGGAGTTTGCGGGCGTATTCCTTAATTTCGCCCATGTCCTCGGAGACCCTCTTTTTGGAAAACTCCTCTATCTCCTCCAGGTAGCGGACGACGACCGAAAAGACCTTTTGGCGGAATTCCCTTTCGGCCTCCTTAACGGTTTCGAAGTCCTGCGGGGGTCTTTCCTCGAGGGACCTCAAAAATTCGACCAGCTGGAGGAGCTCGTCGGCCCTTTCGGGGTCCTCTTGGGCCAACCTTTCGAGCGTTTGGCGCACCTCCTTTAAAATCGAGAGGGCCTTTTCGAGTCGCTTTTTGTTCCTCTCGCTCAGCCACTCGGTGGCCGCCAGGGCGAAGTTGTGAAACTCCTCCACAGCCTTCAGCAGCGTAAAGACCGCAAAGAGCTTTTTGCGGACCTTGTCGGCCAAAATTTCCTCGTCGGCAAACCCCTCAAACTTTTTGGCGTAAACCTCGACGTCCACCTCTTCGCCCTTTTGGAGCTTTTCCCTCAGTTGGGCCGCCAGCTCGGCCACCGCCCCGTAGGTCCTCTCTAGGGTTTCCCAATAGTTTTCGGCTATCCTCTCCAGGGGTTCCCCCGTTATGTCCCACTGGTAGAGTATGTTGAAGGCGTGCTTCCTCGAATACTTCCTGAACCGCATCGCAAGAGGTTTAAATTAAATCCCAAAGCGGAAAATTGAACACCCCTACTTAAAAGGGCAGGCCCCACTCCCTCGAGAGGCGGACCGAGGCGGCCGTCGAGCCGTCGGAGTAGCGGACCGCCCTCAGGAAGCTGTCGTAGATAAAGCGCAGCGAACCCCAAAGGTAGGTCGCCTTCGGATTTTTGGAGGGTAGCCAGCGGTAGCCCAGCCGCGCGTAGTCGCCCAAAAACTTTTCCACCTCCACGCCCACCAGCATTCCCTCGGCGGGGTCAAAGACGGGAACGAAGGCCACCCTCAGCCCCCCCACCAACTCCGAGGAGAGGCGGCTCAAAAGGCCCGTCATGCCCGCCGATGCGGTCTTTAAAATCAGTTGCGTCAGGGGCATCTGCGCCAGGCCCTCGCCGAGGAGGCCCCCCTCTCCCCCTCCCGAAACGAGGTAGACCAGGAGCTCTTCCTTCGGCGCCGGCGGCGTCGAGCGAACGTCCAGCTTCAGGTTTTGCCAAGGCAGGTAGCCGTAAATTTTGAGGTATATCGTCCTTTCGGGCGCGTAGTAGACGAGCGGAAGTTCGAGGTAAACCCGGCCGTCCTCGAGGCGGACCTCCGCGCCGCTTACGAAGTACTCGCGGTTAAAGAGCGTCAGCGTTCCGTAGTTTACGAAGACCGAAATCCTCCTCTTTTCCCCCTCCAACCTTCCGGCAACCGTAAGGACCAGATAACCGTCGGGAAGTTTTACGTAAATCGGTTCGGAACTAAAGAGCTCCACCGAAGGAAAAACCCTCGGTCCCCCCGAAGGGGTTTTCTTTTTTTTCCCCTTTTTGGGAAGCGAGTAGGAGGAAACCGAAACGAAGCCGCCCACCGAGGCGGTGGCGTTGAGGACCAAGAGGTCGCCCTCGGGCTCGAGCGAACCCCGCAGGCCGGCCGTAAGGTAGGAGGAGAGGCTTTCGCCCGCGGTTAGCCGCAGCGGCAGGCCTTCGAACTCAAAGCGCAGCCGGGGCCTTTTCCGAAGCGGATAGAGGAGCTCGGCCGTTCCCAGCGCCTCGCCGGTAAGACCGTCGGCAAAACCGAAAAGCCCCTGCAGTACCCCTTCCTCCAAAAAGAGGGAGGCGTAGAGCTCGAGCGGTTTGTAAAAGTAGGCCGAGTAGAGGAGAAACTTTTGGGAAAAGCTCCACCGCAGGTTTTCGCGGACCGCCGAGAGGGGACCGCGGTAGTTCAGGGAGAGCTCGACCCTTTCGGGTTCCTTGACCAGCGTTTGGACCTTCGTCAGGAAAGAGTTCAAAAACTCGGTCGAGACCGACGAACGGGCCGCCAGCTCCAGCTCCCCGCCGCCGTAGAGGGCCCTCAAAGAAACCGCCAGCGGATAGTCGGGCAGGCCGAGGGCCTCGAGGCGGTAGGTGCCGTCGGCGGCCGAAAACTCCAGCTTCTTAAAGCAGGCGAGGGTGCGGTCGAGCTGGTAGGCGCAAAAGGGCAAAGCCGCCAGCGAGAGCGAGCCGTTTCGATACTCGCCCCTGAAGGGGGCGTTGCCGTAAACGCCCGCCGAGGGGAAGTTAAAGGAAAGGACCCCCGAAAGGGAGGCAAACCGACCCTTAATCCTCGCCGAGGTCTTTAACTTCAAACCGTCCCAGGTCAGGAGCGACGAGAGGATGCGCGTCCCGTTTTCGGTCGAATAGGAATAGGAGAGGGAGACCTCCGACAGGCCCAGGCGGCCCGCGCCCGCCAGAGGGTCGCCCTCTGCCTCCAACCGCAGCGGAAAGACGCGCCCCTTCCCGAAAAGGCGACCCTCGACGGCGACCTCGTACCGGCGGCCTTCCAACTTCGCCGTTCCGTTCCAACCGCCGCCAAAGAGCAGTTGCAGCCGACCCGCCGCCGCCCGGCCGGCCAACCTCAGGTCCTCCAGCCAAAGCCCGTCCAGCCTCAAGACCCCCACCGAGGCGTCCAACAGCGTTTCGTTTCCGCCCCGGTAGGCCTCAACCTTCGGAAGGGCGAAAAAGAGCTTCCTTCCCCTCAGGGTGGCGTTTCCGAAGAGAAAACCCCAAAGGAGGTTTCTCCTGACGAGGACCAAACCCTTTACCGACCCGCCGAGGCGGACCTCAAACTCGCCAAAAAGGCGGTTTCCCGAAAGGCTCACCCTCTGGCGTCCCAGCGAAAGGGGCCCGTAGCCTATCGCGTCGGCCGCCAGTTCCAGGAGTGCCTCGGCGCCTTTCGCCGCGCCCGACCCCGAAAGGTTTGAAACCCTGAGCCCGCAAAGGTTTCCGACCGACAGTCCCTTTAAAGTAAGCTCGGCCTTCGGACCCGCGAGGGTGAATTCGCCCGAGCCGCTTCCCGCGTCGGTCAAAATCACCGTTCCCCCCCGCGGCGAGAGCCTTCCGACCGCGTAAAGGAGGTTTTCCTCCTCCAGACCCGCCAGCAGGAGCTCTTTCCCGCCCTCCCAAAGGAGGGTCAAAAGCGCCCCGTTTTTCCCGCAGAGGGGGGTTCGGACGAGGACCTCCGCCCGCGGTCCTCCCGGCAAACCGAAGAAGGAAACGGTTGCGTTCGCCCTTCCCGCCAACAGTCGTCCCTTTATCGAAAGCCGACCCTTCCAAACCAGCTCGGCCCGCCCCCTTATTTGCCCGCCCCGCAGTTCGAAAAGGGCGCGAAGGGTCTCCCCCAGCCGCCCGCGGCCCTCCAGCCTCAGCCTCTCGCCCCTTACCTTCAATTCCGAAAGGAAAAGGAGCCGCCCTTCGGGCGGAATCACGCGGAGCCAGGCGCGACCGCCGACGGGCCCCGCCTCCAGCCGCCCGCCGAGCTCGTAACCGTAGGCGTTTCCGAAGAGCTTTACCCCCTCGAAGGTCAAAACCTCCTTCAAACCCTTAAAGAGTTCGCCGTAGGCCGCCTCCCACGAGCCGGCCGACAGGCGCAGACCGTAGAAGTTCAGCGAAAAATCCTCCCCCGCCAGGTAGAGGTTTTTTATCGAAACCTCGAGTGGGAACTTTTCCAAAACCCTCCCCAGCAGGGAGAGAAACCGCCTTACCTGACCGGCGTCGGGGCTTTTTTCCTTCTTTACCGGCGGTGAGGGGGGGAGCTTAACGGCCAAAACGCCGACGCGAAGGCGTTTTCCCTCCAACCCGAGGTCGGCGAGCACCACCCGCGTTCCGGCGACCGAAAAACTCACCTTTTGGGGAAGGAAGTCCTCCCTCTTAAACCAGAAGAGGGCGGAAAGGAGGAGAAAAAGCGCCGCGAGGAGGCGGAGCATCTTCCGACCCGCCTTATTAATATTAACCGCTTAATGCTCCGCTACCTTTTGGTCTCCTTCGTCTTCAACCTCTTCCTGTTTCTGCTCTACAGCTACTGGATGGCCCGCGTTTTGGGCGGGGCCTTCGCCCCGTCGGTAAAGCCGGCGGCGGTCGAGCCCCTTTTTCTGACCGTCGAGGAGGTCCGCGTAAAGTTTGAAGAGTTGACCCGAAAGGGCGGCCTTTCGGTCTCGGGTCCCGCGGCGGAGAGGCCGGCCGAAAAACCCTCCGAGGGTCCCTCCCTTCTGGCGGCCCTCGAGGAGGAGGTCAAAAAGGAGTTTCAGCCCCTGCTGAGGAAGGTTTCGAAGAGGGCCTCCGTCGAGGTGGGAAGGGGCGGAAAGGTAGAACTCGGTTTTGACCGCAAACTGGTCTTCGTTCCCGACTTCGGACCGGTGGTGGTCGAAACCCCTCCGGCTCCGGCGGTCGTAAAGGTTGTGGTCCTTCCCGACGGAAGGGTGGTCGAGGCCGTTTTGGTCAAAAAGAGCGGAAACGCCCGCCTAGACGAGGCGGTTTTGAACTTCAGCCGCCGCCTTCGCTTCGAACCGATAGGCGCCCCCGTCGTTCAGGAGATTTTCGTCGAATACGAGTTCACCTTTTGAGTTTCAGCGTCAGACTTCCCCGGTCGGTTTGAATTTCTATTTCCCTCGGGAAGTAGCCCGGCCTCCAACCTTTGAGGGTCACCTTTTTGACCTTTTTGCTCCCCTCGACGAGGTAAACGAAGGAGTCTTTTTCCTCCTTTTGCAGGACTATGCGGTAGTTTCCCACCTCGAGGACCTCGGGAACCTCGGTCTCCCTGAGGAGTTTCAAAACGATGGGAAGCCACGCCTTCTTTTGGAGAATTTTCCCGTAGTCGTAATACTTGCGCTTTTGGCCCTCCTGCTCCTCCATAAAGGAGGCGGTCTCGTTGGAAAAGTCGTAAACCAGGTAGAGGCGGTAGCGGTAAAAGAGGCCGACCAGACCCCCGCTTTTTCCTCTTACGACCGCCTTTTGGGGCGAAAAGTCCACCTCGATTTTTCCCGCCGAGAGCCAACCGTAGTAGACCTCGTACTCGGCCCTTCCGGCCCAAAGGAGGAGGGGAACGAGGAGAAAAATAGCCTTAAGAAGTTTCATCGCCCTCAGGACCTCTTGAAGAGTTTTTTCAGGAGGTTTTCGTCCTCCTTGCGTTCGGGTTCCTTGTCCTCCCCTTCGACTTTTTCGTCCTTTTCCTCTTTTTTGGTTTCCTCCTTTTCCTCCTTGGCCCTTAGCTCCTCTTCCACTTTCTTTTTGAGTTCGTCGTCCTCGCGGCAGCGGTTTTTAACCTCAACGCCGTAACGCTCGAGAATTTCGACCACCTCCTTGCAGCTGAGGGTTTCCTTTTCCACCAACTTTTCGGCCACCGCCAGTATGGCCTCGCGGTTTTCCTCGAGAATCTTCTTGGCCTTTTCGTAGAGGGTGGTCAGGATTTGCTGGACCTCGCGGTCGATTTCCTTGGCCAGTTCGGGGGAGACCTCTATCTGCTGGGCGGCCCCTCCGAGGAAGGGGTTGGATATACGGCTGACCGAAACGGGTCCGATTTTTTCGCTCATTCCCCACATGGAAACCATTCGGTAGGCCAGGTCGGTGGCCCTTTGGAGGTCGTTTTCCGCACCGGTGGTTATGCCCTCCTTACCGTAAAAGACCTCCTCGGCGGCCCTGCCGCCCAGCATTACCAGGATGCGGTCAAGGAGCTCCTTCTTGTCGTAGAGGTGCTTGTCGGAAATGGGCAGCTGCTGCGTCACCCCGAGGGCCATTCCCCGCGGGATTATGGTCACCTTGTGGAGGGGCTCGGCATTTTCGCTCATCAGCGTCATCATCGCGTGACCCAGCTCGTGGAGGGCGATTTTCTTCTTCTCCTTGTCGGTTATGACCATGCCCTTACGCTCCAGCCCTATCATCACGCGGTCTATGGCCTCCTCGATTTCGGCCATCGTTATGGCGTCCTTGTTCTTACGCGCGGCCAGCAGGGCCGCCTCGTTGAGCAGGTTCTCCAGGTCGGCGCCGGTGAAGCCGGGCGTTGCCTTGGCCACCACCCACAGGTCGACGTCGGGGGCCAGTTTTTTGTTGCGGGCGTGGACCTTCAGGATTTCGTAACGGCCCTTTACGTCGGGTTTCGGAACGTAGATTTGGCGGTCGAACCTTCCGGGCCTGAGGAGAGCGCGGTCGAGAATGTCGGGCCGGTTGGTGGCGCCTATCACCACTATGCCGCTGGAGCTGTCAAAACCGTCCATTTCGACGAGGAGTTGGTTGAGCGTTTGCTCCCTCTCCTCGTTGCCGCCGCCCACGAAGCCGGCCCCCCGGGCCCTTCCGAGGGCGTCCAGCTCGTCGATGAAAACTATACAAGGGGCGTGCTTTCGCGCCGTTTCAAAGAGGTCGCGCACGCGCGCGGCGCCGACGCCGACGAACATCTCGACGAAGTCGGAACCGCTCACCGAAATAAAGGGAACGTTGGCCTCTCCCGCTATGGCCTTGGCCAGGAGCGTTTTACCCACCCCCGGCTCGCCGTAGAGGAGGATGCCCTTGGGCGGCCGGCCGCCCAGGCGCTTGTACTTTTCGGGATTTTTCAAGTAGTCGATGATTTCCTTCACCTCTTCCTTTACCTCGTCGATGCCGGCCACGTCTTTAAAGGTGACCTGCGGCTTTTCGTTGACGTAGACCTTGGCGCGGCTCTTTCCGAAGGTAAAGGCGCGACCGGCCCCCCCGCCTCCTCCGCCGAGGCCCCGCAGCATCAAAAACCACAGTCCGATAAAGAGCAAAATGGGAAGCCAGCCCAGGAGGGTCCTCAGCCACATGTTGTCGGAGGTGGGTTCGACGCGGATTTTGACGTTCTTGTCCAGCAGGTCGTAGTAAAAGTCGTTAAAGTTGGGGGGCGAAACGGTTTTTATGATTTGTCCGTCCTTGGTTACGGCGATGATTTCGTTACCCCTGACGGTAACCTCCTTTATCTTGCCCTCCTCGACGAGCTGGACGAAGGTGCTGAAGGGGGTTTCAACCCTCGTTTGCAATTCTTGTTTAATCGGTTTTTCGGCGAAGGAAAAGATTATTACCAGAAAACCGAAGATGGCCAGCCAAATAAAAATTCCCTTAATCAGATTGTTCATATACCACCTCCACGACCTCTTTATTTAAATCTTTTACTGCGTAAAAATTACCGCGCCTAATACCTATAATCCATAAGATTTCGTTGGCAAGTGTAAGCATCGGGACGCGGTCTCTGAGCCACTTGGGAACTTTTTGCTTAATAAAAAATTCCTTAAGTTTTACGGGCTTTTTCCAGCCGAAGGGCCAAAAGCGGTCGCCCCTCCGGCGGTTGCGAACCTCAAAGCCCTCCGGGAGGGTCTCAAACTGGAAGTATTCGACCTTCGGCGGTTTGTTCCTCAGCTCCTCCTCCGTCAGTTTCCGCAGGCGGCTCCTTATCCTCGTTTTGGTCTCCTCGACGAAGACCTCCCCCTCGAGGGGAAGGAAGTAGGAATAGGGGCGGACCTCCTCGGCCGGTTCGACGAAAAAGAGTCCCTCCCTCTTTACGACCGCCAGCCTCCCGTCCACCGACAGGTATTGGCCGGGTTTGAGGACCGCCCTGCGGACCTTCTCCAGGACCGAGAAACCCTCCGAGGGAAGGAGTTTTTTAAGGAGCCTCCTTTGCTCGGCCACCGTAAGATTCTTGAACCCTTTCAGGTCTATTCCCTCCCCCTTGGAGAGCTTCTTTAGGAGTTTTTCGGCGTGGCGCTCCCAAAAGAGGTTTTCCTCCCGGAGGACCTCGAACGTGCGGAGGGCGGCGTCCTCGAGGGAGGGGTTGAGGCGGCGAAGGAGGGGAACGACCTTTTGCCTCAGAAAGTTTCGGGTAAAGCGCTCGTCGTAGTTGGTCTCGTCGACGACGAAGGGTAGGTTCCTCCTTCGGGCGTAAAGAAGGAGCTCCTCCTTGGTCAGATAAAAGAGGGGCCGAACGACGAACCCCTCCTTCGGCAGGAAACCTTGGAGGCCCTCGGGACCGCTGC
Organism: Aquificota bacterium; assembly: GCA_013154305.1. Classification (GTDB taxonomy): domain Bacteria; phylum Aquificota; class Aquificia; order Aquificales; family QOAS01; genus QOAS01. The sequence continues at coordinate 13,074 of JAADCT010000006.1, read as the reverse complement.
CGCGGAGGAAAAACATCAGCTGGGTTTCGAAGAGGTCGTCGGCGTGGTGGCCCACCGCAACGGCGTCGGCGCCGACTTCGCGCCTTACCTCCTCAAAGGCGCGGTAGCGGAGGCGGCGGGCGGCGTCCTCGAGGCTGAGGCCCTCGGCGCGGGCGTAGGCTCGGGCGTCGACGCGCCGGACTTCCAGCGGAACCTCCAATTCCGCCGCGAAGCGGCGGCAAAATTCCTCGTCCCTGAAGGCCGTTTCCCTGAGAAGGTGGTTGACGTGCACGGCCGCCAATCCCTCGAGGCCCAAAAGGGGCGAAAACTTTTTGAGCAGGTAGAGCAAAACGACGCTGTCTGGTCCGCCCGAGAGGCCGACGAGAAGTTTTCTTACCCCTTCGAGGAGTTTAAAGTCGCGGACCGCCTTGAGGAACTTCTGTTCGACTTTGTCCATCGGTTTTTAAAACTCGAAGGTGAGAAGGTCCTTTGCCAGAACGACCCCCTCGAGGCCGTAGCGCTTTATCGCCTCCTCGAAGGGTTTTAGGTCTTTGTAGCGGCGACTGAAGTGGGTCAGAACGACCGTTTTTACCCCCTGCTCGCGGAAGACGGGATAAACTTTCTCCGCAAAGGTTTTTAAAGTCAGGTGTTTGACCTCCTTGGCCGTCTCCTCCTCGTCCAGGTAGGTGCACTCGAGGACGACGAAGTCGGCCCCCTCGGTCAGTTTAAAGAGGTTTTCGGTGTAGTAGGTGTCGGTCAGGTAGCACCACTTAAAGCCCCTCCGGAGGGTGCCCAGCTCCTCCTTTCGGTAGACGCGGCCGCCGACGGCGGTTTCACCCTTTTTCTCGAGCTCCTTAAAGTGGTGGGCCCGAAGGCCGAGCCTTTTTACGAGCTCCTTGTCGAACTTGAACTTCGGGGGTTCCTCGAAGGAGTAGCCGAGGCAGGGAACGGTGTGGTCGAGGCCCACGGCCCTTACCGTAAAGCTTTCGGTTCGGAGGACCTCAAAGGGCTCGTCGGAGGGTTCAAACTCCTTAACCTCCACCTCCAGTCCGCCGGTCGAAACGAAGAAGCACTCCCTGGTGGAGAGTTCGACCAGTTTCTTCAACCCCGGCGGGCCAAAGAGCGAAACCTTTTCCTTTTCGTGGAAGTCGAGGGTCTGGAGCAGGCCCGGCAGTCCGAGCGTGTGGTCGCCGTGGAGGTGGGTGATAAAAATGTGGTCGATTTTGAAAAAGGAGAGTTCGGCCTTTTGGATTTGCCGCTGGGTGCCCTCGCCGCAGTCAAAGAGGAGGGCGGTCGGTCCGTACTGGAGGTATACGGCGGGGTGGTTTCTCTCCTTCGTCGGTATGGCGGATGAGGTTCCGAGAACGGTAAACCGTCCCTTCATGAGACCAAAGCTTTTATTGTGGAGCCCCGAGGAGCTTTTTTAAAAGCCTTTTGTAGCGCCTGAAGAGCTCGGGCCGCTCGCGCCAAAGTTCCGAGTAGAGCTCGGCCGGCGTTTCGGCGCGCGCGCCGAAACGCTCCTTGAACCTGAGGAGGAGTTTAAAGAGCCAAAAGGCCAAAAGGCGGCGCCTTTTAACGCCGACCGCAACGAGGAGCAAAAGACCCAAAGCTCCCAAAAGGGGTGCCCGCTCCTTCAATTCCTCCTTGAGGTCGGTCAGGAACTCCTTAGACTTTCGCAGGAGTTTGAACTGCTTTTCCCGGTTGAGGTTTACGAAGTACTCGAGCCACAGCGTTTCGACCGCGTCCAGGAGGGCCGCCAGGCGGTTTTTTTCAAAGGTGGTCGTTTTCACCCCTTCGCGGGAAGGGGGAACGGCGGCGTATCGGGTGGCGTCAAAGCGGTGCCAGCGGCCGGCGTAAAAGACCTCGGTCCAGGCGTGGGCGTCCTTTTGCCTGACGACCAGATAGCCCGTCAAGGGGTTCACCTCGCCGCCCAAAAAGCCGACGGCAACGCGGGAGGGATAGCCGAGGATTCTAAAAAGGAGGGCGGCGGCCGAGGCGAAGTACTCGCAGTTTCCCTCCCGATAGACCGTCAAGAATTCGGCGAGGTTTTTGGCCTCGTTGGTCTCCGAATAACCGAAGCCGGCGAAAAAGCGCTTGAGCCGCTCCCTGACCTCGTAAAAGTTTTTTCCGCGCAGGCGCTCCTTTTCGACGAGCTCCTCAAGGAGGGGTTTCAAACTTTCGGGAACCTCCAACAGGAGTTTTTCGTTCAGAAGTTTTACCTCGAAGGCGGACTCGGGCGCCGTTTGCAGTACGACCTTGGCCGGCTCGCCGAGGGGCTTTTCCAAAAGGGCGGCGTTTTTTACGAAGTCTATTCGGACCCCCTCGGCGGTCGAGTCGACGACCTTCACCGGATAGGGGAGGGAAAAGACCACCTTCCCGCCGTAGGGTTCGAGGAGGAGGGAAACGCGGCGGGTCCTTCCCCCTTTAAAGGTCGAAGAGGCGTAGCGCCCGTTTCCGGGGCGCCAGACGCGGCCGTCGAAGCGCTCCAGGGCCGTTCCCCGCCAGTAGTAGGGCCCCTTAGCGGGGGGTTCCACCTTCGCCCGAAAGACCACCGACGGGTCTTGGGCCACTTCGGAAAAGCGGCCGAGGCGAACCTCGTCGGAAAAGCCCACGGCCGGTACCGGCTTTTCCTTCTTCACCAGGGTAAAGACGGGCTGGACCGGCCGCGGAAGGACGAAAAACAAAACGGCGGCCGCGGCCAAAACCAGCGCGTAGGTAACGGCCGCGTACCTGAGCAGGTGGAAGGTTGCCCTCTTTGGGAGGTTCCCCTTGTAGGCCTCCGCCCCCAGGAGGAGGAAGAAAAAGAGGACCAGAAAGAGGTAAAGGAGCAAAAAGACGCCGTAGACGAGGCCCTGATAGTAGAGGCTGACCGCCGCCAGGTTCAAAAAGCCGAGAAGGACCGCGTAGAGGTACTTTTTAAAGCTTTCGTCCCAAAGGAGGACGAAGGCCAAAAGGAGCTCGGCCAGGCCAAAGAGCAGCGCCGGCAAGTTCTCCAGTGAAAAGTTAAAAAGCGCCCAAAGGGCGTAGAGGCCCACGGCGGGCCAAAAGAGCCGCCGGAGCGGGCGGAGTTTTTTCCCCTTACCCGAAAGGTGGATAAAAAGGGCCAAAACCGCCGAAAGGGAGGGAATTAACACCTCCGGTTCGGGACCCAGGGCGTAGAGGCCGAAACCGGTCGGTATTAGAACGAGCGCCGCCAGGAGGAGTTCGAAGGTTGCGACCGCCATAAGGTCTTTACAGAAATTTAACAGCCGCGGTCTTATAAGTTCAAACTTTGATGGTGAAAAGGGCGCTTTTGGCAACGGCGCTTTTGGCAACGGCGGTCGCGGCCGCCGAGGTCGGCGGCGCCGGCTCCTCGGCCGTCGCCCCCCTCATTCAGGACTGGGCCAAGGAGTACAAAACCTTTACCGAGGTCGAGGTCAACTATCAGGCCGTCGGTTCGGGCGCCGGCGTTCGGATGGTCGGCCAAAGGATGGTCGACTTCGGTGCCACCGACGCGCCCCTCAGGCCCGAAAAGCTTCAAAAGGAAAAGCTGATGCAGTTTCCGATAGCGGCCTTCGGCGCCGTCTTTGCCTACAACCTTCCGGGGGTTGAGAGGCTCCGCCTGTCGACCGAGGCCGTTTGTGGCATCTTTTCCGGCCGCATCCTGTACTGGGACAATCCCGTGATAAAGCGCGACAACCCGGACGCCGAACTTCCCCACCTGCCGGTTTTGGTGGTCGTCAGGGCCGACAAGTCGGGAACGACCTACACCGTTACCTCCTACCTGGTAAAGGCCTGCGGCGACCAACTGAGGTTTAAAAAACCCTCCAAAAAACCGCGCTGGGGTCTGAGGAACCTCGTCGCCGCCAAGGGTAACGCCGGCGTGGCCGCCGTCGTTCAAAAGAAGGAGGGAACCATCGGCTACGTCGAGTACACCTACGCCGTTAAAGGCGGTTTGAAGGTCGCCGTCCTCCAAAACAGGGACGGAAACTTCGTCGAACCCTCCCTCAAGGGCTTTCAGGAGGCCCTTAAGTACGCCGATTGGGGACCCGAAAACGGCTTTTACGCCGACCTGACGTACCAACCGGGACCCGAAACCTGGCCGATAGTGGGGGCAACCTGGGCGTTGGTTCCCGAGGACCGCCGGGAGCGTTCCAAAAAGGTCCTCGAATTCTTCAATTGGAGCTACACCTTCGGCGACCCCCTGGCGGTGAAACTCCACTACGCACCCCTTCCCGAGGACGTTAAAAGGGAGGTCCGCTCCGTTTGGGTCGAATACTACGCCGGCGGCGCGGAGGAATAATAGATAAACTATGTCGGCGTCGCTGATATTTGCCCTCCTGGCCCTTTTGGCCTTCGGTTTCGTCTTCAGGGTCGTTTCGGTCGAGGAGAGGAGGAACTTCTTCCGCGTTTTGGTGGCCCTCCTTCTGGTCGTCGGGCTGGTGGCCTACTTCGTCCACCCCCTGGTTCCCAACGAGGAGGTTAAGTACGTTCTCGACCTGACGGCGATAGTCGCCTTTTTGCTGTCGGTCCTCTTTCTGCTCGCCTACATAAAGCTGGACCAAAAGGTCCGAATGGAAAAGGGGGAGCTCCATCCCCCGCCGAGGAAAAAGGGAGGAAAGTAGATGTCCCGAAACCCCGACCTTCGGGCCCTCGGTAAAAAGTTCAAAGTTCAGGACTTTTTGTTCGAGAAGGCGCTCTTTCTCTTTGCCCTCGGCTTTGCCGCCGTTTTGGTCGGCATCTTTTTGGTCCTGCTCAAGGAGAGCTCCCTCGCCTTTAAGGAAATCGGGATTTTGAAGTTCGTCTTCGGAACCGAGTGGGACCCCGACGAGGACCTCTACGGTGCCCTTCCCCACATTTACGGAACGGTGGTAACGACGGCGCTCGCCGTTTTGCTGGCAACCCCTTTGGGCTTCGGCATAGCCGTCTTTTTGGCCGAGCTGTGCCCGGTCCGCCTCAAAACGGTAATCGGAACGCTGATAGAAATCTTGGCGGCCATCCCCTCGATTATTTACGGAATGTGGGGCCTGTACGTTCTCGTTCCGCTGATGAGTAAGTACGTCGAACCCACCCTGCACGAGATATTTAAACCCGTTCCGGTTCTCAACGAGCTCTTCAGCGGTCAAATGTTCGGAACCGACTTTTTCACCGCCGGCGTCGTTTTGGCGCTGATGATAACGCCCTTTATAGCCTCGGTGACCCGCGACGCCCTTTCCGTCGTCCCCCCCGTTTTGAAAGAGAGCGCCTACGGCCTCGGCGCCACCAAGGCGGAGGTGATAGTCAAAGTAATGTTTCCCTTCGCCAAGCTGGCGATAGTGGGTTCGGTCATCTTGGCCCTCGGGCGGGCGCTGGGCGAGACGATGGCCGTCACCTTCGTCGTCGGAAACTATCCCCAAATTACGGTCCACCTCTTTGACCCCGGAACGACGATAACCTCGACCATTGCCAACGAGTTCGGCGAGGCCGAGACCGAACTCGGCTACTCGGCCCTCATAGCCCTCGCCTTTATCCTCTTCGCCGTCGACTTTTTCGTCCTTTGGTTGGCCAAGTCGGTCTTCCTCAGCAAGGTCCGAAAGTATCGGCTCTGAAACCTCCCGAAGGTTTTCTTTTTTACGCCCCCTTCGTCGGAACCTTAAACTTTATAAACTCCGATATGGCGATAAAGTTCGGAACCGACGGTTGGAGGGGCGTAATCGCCCGCGACTTTACCTTCGAAAACCTCAAAAAGGTCGTTTTGGCCCACGCCGAGGTCCTGCGCCGAAAGGGACTGAAAAGGGTTTTCGTCGGCTACGACAACCGCTTTATGTCGGAAAACTTCGCCCGCGAGGCGGCCGCCCTCTTTTACGGTGAAGGTTTCGAGGTAAACCTGGCGCCCAAAAGCGTCACCACCCCCCTCGTTTCCTGGGCCGTTCGCCACAAAAACTTCGACAACGGCGTCGTAATCACCGCCTCCCACAACCCTTACACCTACAACGGCTACAAAATAAAGGACCAAACCGGCGGTTCGGCCACCCCCGAATTCGTCAAAGAGGTCGAAAACCTGATAGGAAAGGTCTCGCCCGAGAGGGAGGCCGTTCCCGAGCCCGGAACCCTGACCGAGGAGGACTACACCGGGGAGTACCTAAACGCCGTCCGCGAAAGGGTAAACCTCGAAGTTTTCAAAGAAAGGGAGCTTAAGGTCGTCCACGACCCGATGTACGGCTCTTCGGCCGGGTACCTGCGCGGGGCCCTCGAAAACACCAAAGTTTCGGTGGTCGAAGTTCGCGCCTACCGCGACCCCCTCTTCGGCGGCGGGGCCCCCGAGCCGGTCGAAAAGAACGCCCGACTCATCAAGGAAAAGGTTCGCGCCGAGGGCGCCTTTTGCGGAATAATGAACGACGGCGACGGCGACCGCGTTGCCCTCGTCGACGAAAGGGGCGAGTTCGTAAACAGCCAGCTCGTTTACGCCATGCTCCTTCTGCACCTGCTTGAAAACAAAAAAAAGCGCGGCGCCGTCGTAAAGACCGTCTCCACCACCTACCTGGCCGACCGCATAGCCCGCGAGTTCGGCGTCGAGCTGATAGAAACCCCCGTCGGCTTTAAACACATCAACCGCGTAATCCTCGAGCGCGGCGACGTCGTCTTCGGCGGCGAAGAGAGCGGCGGCTACGGCTTTCCCGACTTCGTACCCGAAAGGGACGGCCTCCTTTCGGCCCTATACCTGCTCGAGCTCTTCCTCCTCAAAGGAAAAACCCCCTCCGAGGTCGTAAAAGAGATTTTCGACCGCTTCGGGGAGGCCTACTACAAAAGAATTGACCTTCCCGTGAGCGAGGAGGAAAAGAGAAAACTCCGAGAGCTCGTTCAAAGTCCGCCGACAACCCTCGCCGGTCTCAAGGTTAAGGAGGTAAAAACTCTCGACGGACTGAAACTCGTCTTCGAAAACGACGGTTGGGCCCTGGTCCGACCCTCCGGAACCGAGCCCCTGCTGCGCCTCTACGCCGAAATGCCCTCGCCCCGGCTGCTCGAAAAGGTTCTCTCCGAACTCGTCAAACTCTTTAAAAATTGAAAAAAGCCCGCGCCCTAAAGGGCGCGGGAACTTTCCTTTCAGTCGACCAACTCGCCCCACAGGCCCCTCTTTTCCCTGACGGCCTTTTCAAAGCAGCGCCAAATTCGGTCCTCGTACTTGAGGTTCGGCGGAACCGAAAGCGGCAGGGCGTAGCCCTCGCAAACGAGCTTTTCGTTCAAAAGCGTTCCGTCGGGAAGCCAAACGTAGGCCAAGACCCGCCCGTAGCGGTCGAAGGGCCTCGCGTCGGTCTCAACCACGACGGCGTAGACCGAAAGCAAAAGCCTTTCGACGAACCTGGAGGCCCTCCTCCCGAGCTCGGCCACCCTTTCGGCGGACAGGTCCACCCTCTTTCCGTACAACTTCCTTATCAACTCCTCCAGCTCCCTCTCCTGCTTTTTGGCGTTTCGCTTGCGCGGGTCGTTTTCCGGCGCGTCGACGCCTATCAGCCTGACCGGATAGGTCCTAACCCTGTCGGCCACCGGATAGGGAAAGCGGCAGCGCAGGGTGTCGCCGTCGGAAACCTTCGCCAAGTAGCAAACGTATCGGGCGTTCGGCTTGAGCTCCAAAGACCAAAGCAGCAGGGGAAAGAGCAAAGCCAACAAAACCGCCATCGGAGAAAAGGAAAGTTTACTCCTCCATGGCGTAAATGCCCCTGAATTGACGCCCCAGCTCGTCCCAGTCGAGACCGTAACCGACCACGAAGCGGTCGGGAATTTTAAACCCGACGAAGTCGGCCTCCACCGGTTCGACCCTCCTTTCGGGCTTGTCGAGGAGGACGCAACTCTTTAGGGTCCTCGGATTTTTCTCCCTCAGGAGGTTCAAAACCTTTTTGAAGGTCCTGCCGGTGTCGAGAATGTCGTCGACCAGCAGAACGTTTTTCCCCTCCACCGGCAGGTCGAGGTCCTTTTTAACGCGGACCACGCCCGTGCTTTCGGTTCCCGCGTAGCTCGAAACGGCCATAAAGTCGACCAGCACGGTCCGCCTAAAGGCCCTCACGAGGTCGGCCAAAAAGACGAAGCTCCCCTTAAGGAGACCGACGACCAAAATTTCCCCCTCCGGGAAGGCCCTCTCGACCTCCTCCGCGAGGGAGAGAACCCTCCTTTCAATCTCCTCCGGCGGTATCAAAAGCCGAAAACGCCTTCCCCTGAGGACGACGGTATCCTCCATCGGGAAAAACCCATTTTAAGGAGGGAAAGAGAGAAGCCTCAATCGAGGCCCTTCATCTTCAGGTAGAGCTTAATCTTGTGCAGGAGCTCGGCGGGATTCTTTATCGGATACTCGAGGCGTTTGACCACCTCCTCGGCCGGAAGACCCTTAATCTCGACGCCCTTTACCTTTTCGACCAACTCGTCGGGCGACTTAACCGGAAAGTGGGTTCCCTTGATGCGCTTTAGGAGCAGGTAAGCCCAGGGAACCTCCAGCGCCTGGGTCGTCAGCGTGCAGTAGTACTCGAAAATCTTGGGTTCCTCGCCCTCCTTTACCAGACGGTAGGCTATTTTCGCAATACCGCCGGCAGTGTGGACCTTGAGCTGTTTCCTCTCTTCGGGGGAAAGCTCGTCCATGTGCTGGATTTTGTAAAGGGCCATTTGCGGGTCGGCCCTCAGAATTTGCCTGACGGTGTTTCTCGAAATTCCCAAAAGTTGGGCTATTTCGTCCTCGGTCTTAAGGTACTCCTCCCGGAGGACCACCGCAAAGGCCGCCCTCGCCAGCGAGGGAAGCCAAGTCAGCGTCCGATACTCGGCCAACTTCTGAAGCCCCCCGACGATGTCTATGGCCTTTAAAAAGACCCTCGTAACGAGGTGTTCCAGGTCCCTTTCCGCCGGTTTGACCTCAACCACCATCTTTCGCACCCCCTACAGGGGGTAATTTAGAAGGTCCTTGAGGAGGAACAACAAGAAAGGGGGACCTACACCAGGTAGTCGACCAAAACGACCAAAAAGTAGACGACGCTAATCCAACCGTTTACGGTAAAGAAGGCCTTGTTGAGCTTGGAAAGGTCGTTCGGCTTTACGAGCCGGTGTTCGTAAACCAAAAAGGCCGCCAAAAGGAGCAGGCCAACAAAGTAGAGGGGACCCATTTTCGGGTGCAAAAAACCGACGGCCAAAAGGAGGAGGAAGGTAATCAGGTGGGCCAGCCGGGCGGCCTTAATCGCGCGTTCCTTGCCCAGCTTTACGGCCAGCGACTTTACCCCGTGGCGGCGGTCAAACTCGTAGTCCTGAAGCGAGTAGAGCACGTCGAAACCGAAGACCCACGCCGCCATCGCCCCGCCCAAAAGGAGCGAAAGGGGTGAAATTCGCTCGTTGAGGGCCACGTCGACCGCCACCGGAATGAGGAAGTAAACGAGGCCTAAAACGGCGTGGGGGGCGTGGGTAATCCTCTTGGCGTAAGGGTAAAACCAGAGCAAAAAGACCACTATCGGCGAAAGCAGGAGGGCCAGGTTGTTTATGAGGGCGGCAACCACGACGAAGGCGGCCGCCGACAAAACGGCCGTTAGCTTTACCGCCTCCAGCGAAATCTCGCCGCGGATGTGGGCCCAGCGGCGCGTGCGCGGATTTTTGCGGTCGATTTCGTAGTCAATCCAGCGGTTGAAGGCCATTCCCGCCGTGCGGGCAAACACCACCGCCAGAACTATCAAAAGAATCTTTTCCGCCGAGGGCGGCCTCTGGGCCAAAAGTAAAACGGCCGCCAAGGCAAAGGGCAGGGCGAAAATCGTGTGCTCGAACTTTATCACCTCCATAAGGGCCCTAAGCTTTCGCATCGGAGGCCTCCCTCTTTCGGAGTAAAAACTCGTTGACCCTCAGGGAAACTTCGTAGAGCGCTATCAGCGGCAGGGCCACCAAAATCTGCGTCATCCAGTCGGGCGCTATTATCGCCCCCAGAACGAAGGCGGCAAGAATAAAGGGCTTTCTCCACCTCCGCCAGCTTTCGGGTCGGACGACGCCGACGCTCGACAAAACGAACATAGCTATCGGCAACTGAAACAAAAACCCGAAGGCCACTATCAGCTTCAAAACGAAGGAGGTGTACAGGTCTATTGAAATCATCGGGGTGACCTTAAGAACATCTATCCCTATGCCGATTAGGAACTTAAGCGCCACCGGAAGGACGACGAAGTAGGCGAACAAAACCCCCAGGAGGAAGAGAAAAATACCGACGCCCAAAAGGGGATAAAGGAGCCTCTTTTCGTGGGGAAGGAGCCCGGGTTCGACGAACTTCCAGGCCTCGTAAAAGATTACCGGAAAGGAGAGAACCACGCCCGAAACGAGCGAAATCTTCATCAGAACGAAAAAGGGCGCCGAAGGCGACAGGGTTACGAATTCCAGGTTCGGGTAGTACTTAAGGGCCGGATACTTTAAAAGGTCGTAAATTTCGTCGGCGACGAAAAAGGACAGTATCGACAAAACGAACACCGAAAGGGCGACCACAAAGAGCCTTCTTCTGAGTTCCTCCAAGTGTTCGACGAGGGGCTTTTTTTCCATCGGACGGAAACACTAAATTTTAGACCCCGTCAGTCCTCCTCTATCCCCAGCTCCCTGTAAAGGAGCTCTTTAAGTTCCTCCTCCGTCAGGTCCCTAAAGAGCTTTCCACCCACCGCGAGGGAGATGGCCCCCGTTTCCTCCGAAACCACGACGGCCACGGCGTCGGTTTCCTGGGTTATACCTATGGCGGCCCGGTGGCGCGTTCCCAGCTTCGTGTCGGCCTCTACGCCCTTGGCCAGCGGCAAAACGCAGGCCGCGTGCGTAATGCGGTTTCCCTTAATGACGACGGCCCCGTCGTGGAGCGGCGTCAGCGGATAAAAGATGGTTATGAGAAGCTCGGGCGAAACCAGGGCGTCTATCTTGACGCAACCCTCGCTAACGTTGGTTACCGGAATGTTTCTCTCAAACACTATGAGGGCGCCGATTTGCTTTTCGGCCATGTAGGCGACCGCCTTTATCACCTTTTTGACCGCCTTGGCCTTACCGTAGCGCTGGTAGAAGATGCCGGGACCGCCCAGGCTCTGCAGGAGCCGCCGAAGTTCGGGCTGGAAAATGACCACCAACGCAAAGAGCGAAACTGCCCAAATTTGCCCCAGGAGCCAGGAGAGGGCCTGCAGCTTTAAAAGGGCCGCCACCACCCAAAGGGCCAAAAAACCCGCAAACCCCAAAAGGAGTTTGTAACCCCGATACTGAACCACGAAGAGAAAAAAGAGGTAAAAGAGGACCGAAAGGAGGGTTACGTCGAGGAGGTCCTTCCAGGAAAAGAGGTGGCGAAGCCACAGGAGGGGGCTTTCACACATTTGTATCTATTAAGAATAAGGGTTGCCCGTATTCGACCGGCTGGCCGTTCTCCACCAAGATTTTTACGACCTTCCCGCGGACGTCGCTTTCGATTTCGTTCATCACCTTAAGGGCCTCGATGATGCAAAGGACCTGACCGGGGGACACGATGTCGCCCTCCTCCACGAAGGGGGGAGCGCCCGGCGCCGGTGCCCGGTAAAAGGTTCCCACCAGCGGCGACTTTATAACGTGGAGCTTCTCCTCCGGCGTTTCGACGTCCTCGGAGGGCGGAAGAATCTTTTCCGTTTTAAAGTCCTCGGCCTTGGGAGGTTCGCCCGAAGCCGCCGGAACCGCTTCGATAATCTTGGGCGGCTCCTTTTCAACCTTCAATTCAAAGTCCTTGGTCTTCAGCTCAAACTTGGTCAATGAGGAGGAGTTAAGCATTTTCAGGATTTCCTTAACGAACTCCTTGTCCATTACTTGTTCACCCTCTCCACGTATTGTCCGGTAATGGTGTTAACTTTTACGATATCACCTTCGCGGATGAACATGGGAACCTGAATAACCAAACCGGTTTCGAGTTTGGCCGGCTTGGTTCCTCCTCCGGCCGTGTCGCGGGGCGGTTCGGTCTCAACCACCTTAAGTTCGACCGTTTTGGGCAGGTCTATGCCTATCGGTTGACCCTGATAGTAGTAAACCACCGCGTCTATGCCCTCTTTAAGGTAACCGGCCTTGTCCTTGACGGCGTCGGCGGGGACGGGAATGAGTTCGTAAGTATTTTTGTCCAAAAAGTAATAAAAGTCGCCGTCGCTGTAGGAGTATTCGGCAAACCTCTGCTCAAAGTCGGCCAGTTCTATTGTATCGGAAGCCTTGTAGGTAATTTCGACCACGTTTCCGGTTTTCATGTTTTTGGCCTTTACGCGGACGAAGGCCTGACCTTTACCGGGTTTGACGTGTTCGTAGTCGACGACCTTGTAGGGTTCGCCTTTGTGGATTATAAACATGTCGCGGGCTATGCGGTTGATGTCAATTCTCTCTCCCATGGTTCTTTAGATATTTTAAGAAAAGGCCCAGAGAGCGCCGCCAGTAGCCCAAACCCGCCAGGAGGAGTAAAAAAACGGAAATTCCCTCCAACCAGGGGAGAAAAACCCCGAAAACCGACCACCGCAGGGACAAAACGAAAACCAAAAAGTAGGTAAAAAGGGCGTAAGTCGCCGCCTTTCCCCAGAAGGAGGGTCGGGGAACGAAGCCCAGCCTCGCCCCAAAGGGAATGCCAAAAAGCACCGCCGCCTCCTTAAACAGGAAAGAAAGGACCAGAACCTCCGAGGGTTTGAAATCGAAGGGTCCCGCCCAAAGGGCCAAAAGGTAGGAAAAAAGGGCGACCTTGTCGGCCGCCGGGTCCAGTATAACCCCCAATTGGCTTTCGACGCCCCACCGCCTGGCCAAAAAACCGTCCAAAAAGTCGCTGACCGCCGCCAACGCCAAAACGACCAGCGCGCACGACCAACTTCCCGAGTAGAGACAAAAAGCCCCTATCGGGGAAAACGCCAGCCTGAAACCCGAAAGCAGGTTGGGAATAACCTCCTTCAACCGCCGCCCCATAATCCCCGCATCCGCGTAAATTTAAATCCTCAAGACCATGAAACGGGCCTTTAGCCTCGTCGAAATTTTAATAGTGCTGGTTCTCATAGCGGTAATAATGTCCTTCGGCCTTTATTGGTTGTCCAATTACCTTTACGCCCGAAAAGTTGAGGAAACTACCTACCAACTTTACTCAACTCTGAAAGAATACCAACTGAAGGCCAAAACCCG
>JAADCT010000043.1 GCA_013154305.1 Aquificota bacterium | reverse complement strand
GGGAGGATTAGCCCGCGAAATTATCCTAAATAAGGTCTTTAATGGAGCTGGTCGAGAAACTGGCAAAGGACCTCGACGCCGAGGTTCTCCAGACCCACATATCGTGGATACTGATTCCTTCCGACAAAAGGTTCGTTTTGAAGATTAAAAAGCCCGTAAACTTCGGCTTTCTCGACTACACCACGCTGGAAAAGCGGAAGCACTTTTGCCGGAAGGAGGTCGAGCTGAACCGCCGCCTTTGCCCGCAGGTCTACGAAGGGGTGGTTCCCGTAAGCAAAGTAGGGGACCGCTTCGTCGTCGGCGACGATTCCAACCCGGTCGAGTACGCCGTGAAGATGAAGTTCGTTCCCCCCGAAAGGCTCCTCGTAAACCGTCTCGACCGCACCTCCCCGCGGGAGCTCGAAAAAGTGGCCCGCCGGCTGGCCGAATTCCACCAAAGGGCCGAGGAAGTTCCCGAATACGGGAAAATCGAGGCCGTAAAGTTCAACACCGACGAAAACTTCGAACAAACTAAACCCTTCGTCGGAATCACTATTTCGAAGGAAACCTACGAGAGGACCAAAGAACTCACCGACCGCTTTTACCGCGATTACGCCGACCTCTTTGAAAGGAGGATTAAAGGGGGAAAAATCCGCGACGGGCACGGCGACGTTCGGCTCGAGCACGTCGCCTTTTTGGACGACGGCGTTTGCATCCTCGACTGCATCGAGTTCAACGACCGCTTTCGCTACGGTGACCAAATTAACGACATGGCCTTTTTGGCCATGGAACTAGACTACGCCGGCCGTCCCGACCTGGCCCGCGCCTACGAGGAAGCCTACAAACGCCTGGCCGGCGAAAGGGACGAGGAATTTTACCCCTTGCTGAACTTCTACAAAGCCTACCGGGCCTTCGTGCGGGGCAAGGTCACCTCCTTTCTGCTAAACGACCCCCACGTTTCCCGAGAGGAAAAGGAGAGGGCCAAAGAGAGGGCCAAAAAGTTTTTCGACCTCTCTCTGGAATACCTGAATAGGGTCTACCCCTAGTGGCCCTTTCCCTCGGCCATGTCAAGAGCGTGCTTTAAAAGTCCGCCCAGCAGGTTCAGGTAGTCCTCAACCGCCCCTCTGGAGCCGGGCAAAACCAAAACGAGACTTTCTTCGGGTAAAACGAAGGCCGAAGCCCTCGAAAGAAGCGCCCTCGGCGTAAAACGCGAACCGAAAATCCTCATAGCCTCGCCGAATCCCTTTACCTCCTTCGCGGCCAGCTCGGCCACCGCCTCCGGCGTTCGGTCGCGCGGCGAGAGGCCCGTTCCGCCCGTAGTTACGACGACTTTCGCACCGCTTCTTACGGCCCTCCTTACGGCCTCCTTTATCGCCTCCGGCTCGTCGGGAACCACCTCGTAGAAAACCACCTCGGCGCCGAGCTCCTCCAGCTTCCTCACCGCCAAGGGGCCGCTCCTGTCCTCGTACTCGCCGCGGGAGGCGCGGTCGGAAACCGTAATCACCGCGGCCTTTACGCCGTCAAGGCGGGAAAAGTGGTCGCTCTTTCCACCCCTCTTTTTAACGAGTTTTACCTCCTCTATGACCATCGAGGGGTCAAAGCCCTTACACATGTCGTAGACGTTCAGCAGTGCCACCGAAACGGCCGTAAGGGCCTCCATTTCGTACCCGGTCCGGGCTATTCCCCGAACGGTGGCGTAAACCTCAATCCCGTCGTCGGTCAAGACCACCGAAACCTCGGCGTGGTCAAAACCGACCGGATGACAAAAGGGCAAAAGTTCGGGCGTCCTTTTGGCGGCAAGGAGGCCGGCGAGCTTGGAGGCCTCGAAGCAGTCGCCCTTCGGCAACTCCCTTTTTTTGATTTTTTCGACGCACTTTTTCGACAGCCGAATGCGACCGTAGGCGGTCGCCTCCCTCAAAGTTTCGAGTTTGGAGGAAACGTCGACCGTTTTCATAAAGAGGAGATGTTAACGCCGGAGGGAAAGTTTGCTTTTCTCGACCCTGTTTGGGAAAGAAAGTCAACCAAAATATTTAACCCACTATGAAGGACTTGGACAAAATCGTTTCCCAACTGGTTCCCATCGTCGTCGAACAGACGCCCCGCGGCGAAAGGGCCTACGACATCTTTTCCCGACTTTTGCAGGACCGCATTATAATTTTGGGAACGCCCATAGACGACCACGTTGCCAACCTCGTCGTGGCCCAACTGCTGTTTTTGGAAAGCCAGGACCCCGACAAGGACATATACCTCTACATTAATTCCCCCGGAGGGGTCGTTACCGCCGGTTTGGCCATCTACGACACGATGCAATACATAAAACCCGACGTCGTTACGATTTGCATGGGACAGGCGGCCTCCATGGCGGCGGTTCTTCTGGCCGGCGGGGCGAAGGGCAAGAGGTATTCCCTACCCCACTCGCGGATAATGATTCACCAACCCCTCGGAGGCGTTCAGGGACAGGCCACCGACATCATCATCCACGCCGAGGAAATTATGCGCATCAAGAAAATGCTCATCGACATAATGAGCAAGCACACCGGTCAGCCCCCCGAAAAACTCGAGCAAGACATGGAAAGGGACAAGTTTATGTCGCCCGAGGAGGCCCTAAAGTACGGAATAATCGACAAAATTATTACCACCCGAAAGGCGGCCAAACAGACCGCCTAACCCTTTTTTTCTATCAAAACCTTCTTCACCTTTTTTTCGTCGGCCTCGACCACCCTAAAGAGGAAACCCCTCCACTCGAAGTAGTCACCCTTTTTGGGAAGCCTTCCGAGGTTGTACTGAACGAACCCCCCTAAAGTGGTGTAGATGCCCCCCGGAATGCCGAGGTTAAAAAGCTTGTTAAGCTCGCTGACCTCGATGTTGGCGCTAACGAGCCAGCGATTGCTGCCGATTTGCTTGATTTCCTCCTCCTCCTTTTTGCTCTTCTCGTAAAGCTCCCCCGTAATTTCCTCCATAATGTCCTCGAGGGTGATAATGCCGATGAGAATTCCCCTTTCGTCGACGACGACGGCTATGTGCTCCTTTTCGCGCACCATCTTGTCCAAAACGTCCTTAAGCTTTTCAAATTCGCCGATAACCTTTATCGGACGAACGTACTTTATAATCCGCTCGTGCTTGCGGGCCGTAAGAAGGTCGTAGGCCTGCACGTAGCCGATGATGTTTTGGGGCGTCGAGGCGTAAACGGGCAAGCGGGAATAGCCGCTCTCTTTAATCTTTTCGGCCGCCTGTTCGACGGTGGCGTCCTGCGAAACCATTACCACGTCGTACAGCGGTTTTACTATTTCGGAAATTCTCCTCTCTTTAAAGGAGAGGATGTTGGCAACGAGCAGTCGCTTGGTCTTCGAAAGCTCGACCTTTCCCTCGGTAAGGATTTTTACGAGTTCCTCCCTCGTAAGGTACTTACCCTCCTTTACCAAAACGCGGGCTATAAAGTCGGAAATCAACTTCGCCGTGTAGGTTATCGGTTTGAAAAACTTTTTCAGGGGATAAAGAACGCGGATAATTATGGGTGCCAAGAATTCGGCGTTGGACAAAAAGACGCTTTTCGGAATAATTTCGCCCAAAACCAGCGTAAAAACCAACAAAGTTTCCGCCAAAAGCGGCTCGTATCCCCGAAGGGCCGGATGATTTTCCGCAATTTTTATCCAGAAGTAGGTGTAAAAGGCGGTGGCCAACACTATGCTGAAGGTGTATCCGAAAAGCGTCAGCGTTATGTAACTTTCGGTGTCGTTCAAAAAGTCCCTAATAAGGCGGTCCCTTTTGGCCAGATAACCCAGCTTGGCGCGATTTACCGACACCAACGCCAACTCCGACCCGCTGAAGAAGGCCTCGAGCAGTATGAAAAAGGCCACCGCCACCAAAAAGGCTATGTACTCCATCAGTGCTTTTGGATTTTAATGGACTTGAATTCAATTTTACATTCTGGATAATAGAAAAGATTGCCTGCAGGGGCACCGCTTATGCGACAAATCAAAAAAATTTTTAAGGAGGTGGAAAAGTGGCAAAAGCCCTCGGACTGCACATTATAGCGGACCTTTACGGCGTTGATGCGGACCTCATCGACCGCGTCGAAGACGTCCGCTCCCTTCTCGAAGGTGCCGTCCGGCACGCCAAACTGACCAAAATCTCCTCCCACTACTACCAGTTCAAACCCCACGGAGCCACCGGCGTAGTTCTAATCGCCGAAAGCCACATATCCATCCACACGTGGCCCGAATTGGGAATAGCGACCGTCGACGTCTACACCTGCGGTGACCCCCAGCAGTGCGTCGAGGCGATGAACTACATCATCGACCGACTAAATCCCGCCCGAGTCGACAAGAAGGTTTTTGAAAGGGGCCTCCTCGAAGAGGGTCAGAAAAAAACCACCGAACTGTTGAAGGAAGAGGTGGTCTCCTCCTAAAGGTCAAACAAATAAAAACTTCCCCCGTTCAGAAGTTTTTCCTTCTTTATTCCGCCTGCCGTTTCGGAGGCAAAAAAACCGTTTTGGACCAATCAACGGATTTCAAAAAAAGAAGGGAAAGAAGTTTTATTCGACGAACTCTATAATGGCGAGCTCGGCGCCGTCCCCCCGTCGGGGATTGGGCAATTTTACGACCCTCACGTAGCCGCCGGTTCGGTCGGCAAACCTGGGTCCGAGGTCCTCAAAAAGTTTGGCAACGGCCTCCTTGTCGGGCAAAAGGCTTAAGGCCTGACGCCTGTAGTGAAGCTTTTTAACGTTGTCGTCGGTTGCGTGGGCCTCCTTGGCGAGGTTAACGAGTTTTTCAATAAAGGGTCGGAGGGCTTTGGCCTTTTCGGCCCCGGTGGTTATACGTTCTTCCAATATCAAAGCCCTCGCCAACGAGCGAAAGAGGGCCTTCCTCTGTTCCTTGGTCCGGTCGAAGTGTTTTTTCTTAACGCGGTGCCTCATTTTTGTCCTCCCTTAATGTTCATTCCGAGCGAGAGACCCAGCTCGCTCAGGGCCTTTTTTATTTCCATCAGCGCCTTGCGGCCGATGTTTTTGGTTTCCTTTAGCTCTTCCTCGGTCAACTTAACCAGGTCGCCCAACGTGTGAATTCCGTACTTTTTGAGCGAATTGAGGGCGCGGGCCGATATGTCGAGCTCCTCGACCGAAAGGGTCAGCTTTTCGGCCAGCTCGTTCTTTTCAACCTTGACCGGGACCTCGGGTATTTCGGTGGAAATCTCCTTCAGGGCATCGAGATACTTGGCCAGAATTTCGCGGGCTTCGGCCACGGCCGCGTCGGGCGATTTTGCGCCGTTGGTCCAAACCTCCAAAATCAGCCTTTCGTAGTTGGACTTTTTACCGACCCGCGTGGGTTCGGCCCTGAAGGCCACCCTCTTTACGGGATTGAAGTCGCAGTCTATCGCAATCCAACCGATTTCGCCGAACTGTTCCATGTCCTCGACGGGAACGTAACCCCGACCCCTCTCGACGCGGATTTCCATTTTTACCTTCGCGTTGGGGTCGGTCAGCGTAAACAGGTGCAGGTCGGGATTGAGAATTTCCACCGTAGGGGGTGCCTTAATGTCCCCGGCCTTGACCTCGCCCGCACCTTCCTTTTCCAGGTAGAGGATTTCGACGTCGGTTCCCGGTTCGAGGCGAACTATCAGGGACTTGAGGTTTAAAACGAGGTCGGTAACGTCCTCCACCGCCCCCGGCAGGGCGGTAAACTCGTGGGGCACCCCCTCGATTTTCAGGCCGGTAACGCCGGCCCCCTCGATGGACGAAAGCAAGACCCTCCTCAGGGCGTTACCCAAGGTGGTCGCGTAACCCCTCGGAAGGGGCTCGACCACCAGCTTACCGTAGGTAGGTCCGAGCTCCTCCCAATATATCTTTTCGGGTTCCTGCAATTCGGTATAAGGCATAAGAGAAAACCCCCCCAAAGGGTATTAAACTTTAGAGTAGAACTCGATAATGTACTGCAGATTAATGGGTATTTCGAGGTACTCCTGAACGTTTTGGGGCAGGTCTATAACCTTTCCCCTGAAGTTTTGTTTGTCGAGTTCGAGCCACGGCGGAACGCTTCTGGGGTCCTTGTTTTCGAGGTTTTCCTGAATGAATTGGATGTTTCTCGACTTGGGTTTTACCTCGAT
The DNA here is from genome assembly GCA_013154305.1 of Aquificota bacterium. Classification (GTDB taxonomy): domain Bacteria; phylum Aquificota; class Aquificia; order Aquificales; family QOAS01; genus QOAS01. The sequence continues at coordinate 18,243 of JAADCT010000043.1, read as the reverse complement.
AACGTCGCCCACGTCAACCCTGTAAGAGGGAATGGTGACCTTCCTGCCGTTTACGAGGATGTGGCCGTGGGAAACGAGCTGACGGGCCTGGCGCCTGGTTTTGGCAAAACCCAGGCGATAAACGACGTTGTCGAGTCGGCGCTCCAGCAGTTGGAGGAATACCTCACCGGTGTTTTCCTTCGCCTTGGTGGCCTCGTCGAAGTAGCGTTTAAACTGACCCTCGCGGATGCCGCCGTACAAGAACTTAAGCTTTTGCTTTTCCATCAGGCGGAGGCCGTATTCGGATATGCGGCGGCGGCGGCCGAACTTCCTACCGTGCTGTCCGGGCGGGAAGTTACGGCGGCCCAAAATGCGGGGTGCGCTCTCTTTACCCGAAACGACGACGCCGAAGCGGCGGTCTATTTTAACCCAAGGACCGATGTACCTACCCATGGGTTATACCCTCCTTTTTGCAGGCGGTCTGCAACCGTTGTGGGGTATGGGCGTAACGTCCCTGATGGCGGTAACCTTAACGCCGCTGGCAAAAACGGCCCTGATGGCGCTTTCGCGGCCCGCACCGGGTCCCTTAACCCAGATTTCCACCTCCTGAAGGCCAAAGTCGTTAATGGCCTTTTTCATGGCCCTTTGGGCCGCCAATTGGGCCGCGTAAGGGGTGGACTTCCGGGTTCCCTTGTATCCGACCGTTCCGCCCGACTCCCACGTCAGGGTGTTTCCCTGCTCGTCGGTTACGGTAACGATGGTGTTGTTAAAAGTAGCCTGTATGTGAACGATGCCCTTGGTGACCGTCCTTTTAACCTTTTTCTTTCCCCCTTTCCTGGCCATCGTTTAAAGCCTCCCTTTATTTCCTCTTGCGTTTTTTTCTGGTTTTGGCGTTGGTCTTGGTCTGCTGACCCCTGACCGGCAGGTTTCTAACGTGCCTGAGACCCCTGTAGCAACCCATGTCTATGAGTTTGCGGATGTTCATAAGAACTTCGCGGCGCAGGTCACCCTCGACCTTGTAGTGTTCGTCGATGTACTTCCTGAGCAGGTTGAGCTCCTCGGGCGTGAGTTCGCCGACGCGTTTGGTGCAATCGATACCGGTGTTTTTACAAATTTCCTTGGCCCTGTAACGGCCGATACCGTAAATGTAAGTCAGCGCGATTTCCAGCTTTTTGTGGTTGGGCAGGTCAACGCCCGCTATCCTGGCCATAGCTCAGCTTACCTCCCCTGTCTTTGCTTGTGCTTGGGGTTTTCGCAAATAACGTAAACCCTTCCTTTGCGCCTTACAATTTTGCACTTGGCGCACATTTTCTTAACGGAAGGTCTGACCTTCATTTCCCTGTTCCTCCCAAGGCGTCAAAAAAGAGCAAGTTTAATAATTATAGCATTTCAGGTCCACTCCCTTCCGAACTTTTCCAACGGATAGTTGGGCCACGCGTTGAGGTCCAAAGGCGCAAACTTTCCCCTTTCGTAACGCATGGCCCCGACCAAACCAATCATGGCGGCGTTGTCGCCGGCGTACCTCGGTTCGGGAAGCAGGACCTCCACCCCCTCCCTTTGAAGTTCGGAAAAGCGGCGTCGGAGCTCGCTGTTTGCCGCAACTCCCCCGACCACCGCCAACCTTTTAACGCCGAACCTCTCCACGGCCCTAACCGTTTTGGAAATTAGGATTTCGGCGACCGTTTTTTGGAAGGAGGCGGCAACATCCTCCTTGGGGTAGTCGGGATTTTTCCTCAAAAAGTGCAACACCGCCGTCTTCAGTCCGCTGAAAGAGAAGTTAAACTCGCCCTTAACCTTCGGAAGGGGAAAGTTTACCGTCGGTCGTCCTTTTCGGGCGAGGGAATCGACGAAGGGACCTCCCGGATAACTACCGCCGAGAAGGCGGGCAACTTTGTCAAAGGCCTCACCGACCGCATCGTCGAGCGTTGAACCCAAAAGGCGATAGCGACCGAATTCCTCCACCAGGTAGAGTTCGGTGTGTCCGCCCGACACGACGAGGGCCAGGAAGGGATGTTCCACCGGTCGGTTCAAAAACACCGAGTAAACGTGACCCTCCAGGTGGTGAACGGGAACCAAAGGCAGATTCAGGTAGTGGGCAACCGCCTTGGCGGCCGCCACCCCTACCACCAAAGAAAGCAGCAGACCCGGCGTTACGGTAACGGCGACAAAATCGAGGTCCTCAAAACCGTAAGGGGTGTCCCTGAAAAGCTCCTCCAGTAAGGGGGTTAAGTTTTTTACGTGCTCGCGGGCCGAAAGTTCGGGCACCACCCCCCCGAAAGGGGCGTGCAAACTTACCTGTGAGGCGACGAGGTCCTTGACCAATCCCTTTTTCGTATCAAAAAGGGCCACCGCCGTCTCGTCGCAGGAGGTTTCTACCGCCAAACCCAGCGCCATACCGAAAGAAAATTGTTTTAAAAAAGAAGAGAAGCTCTACTCGCTGACGACCTTCGCGGTGATTATTACGAAGAGTTCGGTATCCTCGTTTGTCCAATTCTTGGTCTTAAAGAGCCAACCCAGAAGGGGGATTTTTCGGAAAACGGGGGTTCCGCTTTCGCTCTTTTCGTTGGTCTTTTTAAGAACGCCGCCTATTACGATTGAATCGCCGTCGGAAACGACGAAGTTCTGTTGGATGGTAAAGGTGTCGATGGCCGGCTGGCCGTTAACCGCCAAGGCGGTGTTGGGGGCGTTGTTGGAGAGCTGCAGGTTTAGCAAAATCCGACCGTCGGGCAAAAGCTTCGGGGTTACGTTCAGCGTTAGGGTAGCCGAAACCAATTCGGTTTTGGGGTTTCCGTTTTCGTCCACCGATTGGTAGGGAATTTGGGTACCGAAGGAGATGTTTCCGCTCTGGTCCGAAAGCAGGACGAGCGAGGGGCTCGAGAGGACCTTCGAAAGGCCGAGGGTTTCGCCGGCCGAAATTGACAGGTTTATCGGATTGAACTTTTTGTAGAGAAAGACCGCGTTTGCGGTAAGACCGATGTTTCCGCCGACGTTGTTTTGAACCGTCAGGTTGATGCTCTCGGCGGTTCCCGGATTTCCGTAGCCGAATTCCCAATTGATGCCGAGGGTCCGGGCGAAACTGCGGTTTATGCGCACGAACTTCGCAACGACCTTAATTTTTATCGGTCTTTGGCTGAGAAACTTTCCGAAAACCTTTTCCACTATGGCTATGTTGGTCGGATAATCCATAACCTCGAGGGCCTTTACGTCGCTGAGGACCGTAACCTTGCCCTTTTCCGACAGGTACTCTTTTATTTGCTCCGCCAGCTCGGCCGGGTCGCCGAACTTAACGTAAAAGATTTTGCTTATCAGGCGGTCGAGCTGTTCGGCGTCCCGAATGTAAACGCCGAAGCGTTTCTCAATTTCCGCTATTATCGGTGCCGGACCTATAACCGTAACGGCCCCGAAGGTGGGGTCGACCGAATAGGTCACCTTATCCCCGTAGTAAAGCTCGAGGAGTTTTACGAACTTCCTCAGGGAAAGGTTTTGAACGAAAAATACCCTGGTTTCGTAATCGGATACCTCCTTAAGGGCCAGATAGTAGTCGTCCTTGGAGGGAAAGATGCGGTAGGTGTTTTCGGCGACCTTTTCCAGGTGGAGGTGGAAGTTGTTTTTTAAAAATTCGACGGCCTCGTCGCGGTCGAGGCAACTGAGAACCAGGTGAAGGCGGTCGGCGTGTTTAAGCTTTGCCAGCTCGTCGGGGTTGTACACGAACCTTATGCCAAAAACTTTTTCAAAGAGTTTGAGCAGGGATACGAGGTCCACGTTGTCCAGGTAAGCGTTTCCCAGCGGAGCACCGTCGGGACAGGAAACGGTTTCGGCGGCCGTGGCGTTGGCACAAGCCCTGTAGGGAACGAGCTGAACGCCGGTGGTGGAAAAGTTCACTACGAACCTCTCGTAGGTTCCCTCGGGGGTTCTCAGGTCGACGAAGTTTGTCAAAGTCTCGTCGCACTTACCTTCGTCGGTCCAACCCTCGGGGGCCGTCTCTTTGCGGAGGAGCAGGATTAACCGCCTCTCGGGAACGAACCTAACCACCAGGTCCTCGTTTTGGGGTTTCACGTACTCCGCAACGAGGAAGTCGAGAAGTTCTTTAAAGTTCAAACCGTCCTGATTGATAGCGACCAGGGCGGGTTTGTACTGGGCATTTCCGTCGACGACGTATTTGAGGTCAAACGCGTCTATAAAGCTCTTTATCAGGACCAAAGCGTCGACGGGTTTTACGACCTCCAAAGACAGGTCGTCGTCCAGGGAGCAGGAACCGTTTGAGGTTTGGGTAATCCAGTAACTTTTTTGAATTTCGGCCCAATACTGGCCCAAGTTTTGGGCGGTTGCGGTGTGCCGCCCCGTCCCCTCCAACTTTAAAATCTCAAATTCACCCTTTAAATTTTCGCCGTTTTTGCAGCTGATTTTTCCAACGAATTCTAAATTTTTAACTTCCACCGCCCAACTTAGGGAAACTATAGCCAAAAGCAAAAGGAATTTTTTCATTTTTCGTCCTCCTTATTAACTAAGTTTACGGTCCAACCGACTAGCAGATTCGTAAATTCCTTTTTCTCCTTTATCGCTTCGAAGGGCAGGTAGGTGGCCGTCAAAAAGTCGGAACCCGAAAAAACGCCTTTTACGAAACCGGTATAAACGGTGGGAACCAGCGAGAAACCTCCCTCACCGGGTTCGAAGTAAAGAAAAAGTTTGTTCCCTTTGGCGGCCACCCTAACGGTACCGCTCCTGGGTTCGGGTTCGTTTAAGAGGTCTTGGACCTTACGCGTAAGGGCCGTTTCGAAGTATTTAACCGCGGCGGAGTCGACGGCCGCGGTCGGCAGCCGCACCGCGGGAAGCTTTACCGCACCCCTCGGAAGGTTCAGTTTGACGTTAAAGACCTCGTAACGGACCGGACTGGAAAGGCGGCCCGCGGAGAAGGCCCGGACGAAGGCCTCGTCAACCCTCCTTTTTAGCCTCTCGACCTCCTCCTCTTTAAAGGTTTCCTTTACGGTCCGATAGGCCTCCTTTAGGTCCTCAACCTTTTTCTCCAAAAGGGCCACCTGTCTCTTCTTACTTTGCAAGAGGGACTTTTTCCTCTCGATGGTTTGATTGAGCTTTTCCACCTCCTGGTAGTAGCGGTAGCCCACCCAGGCGGCGATGCCGAGCCAGACCACGAAACTGTACTTAACGGCCCCGAATAGAAGGCTTTTTACGGTGTAATTTCCGACCTTCCTTTGAAGGAAGGCGCTGTCCACCTTTTGATAAAACTCGTAGAGGGTTGTCAAAACTTCGTCCAAACCCCTCATGACTTTTGGCCTCTAAAAGACGTATTTGACGCACACGGCGTCGACGAGTTCGCCGTAGCTCCAACCTTTAAAGTATTTTCCCTCGCGATAGTAGGCGTTTACTATTAAAAGGCTGCAGCGCTCCTTAAGGCGGTTAAAGAGCTCCCTGCGGGCCTCGTCACCGTGGGCGGAGGCGAAGTTTACCGGTATCAATACGAGGGCGGCACTCCTTACCTCGAAGTCCTCCAAGGGGTTTTTCAGAAGGTAGTATTCCAGCCGGAGGTTGGAACGAACTTCGGCGTCGTCTATTTTGGACAGGGCCCTTTCAAACCGCTCCTCGGTTTTCTTTTCGTCCACCGCGACGAAGAAGTTTGGAACGGTTACCGCCGGCAGCGTTTCGGGCGAAAGGAAGGGATTGGTCTTTACGGGTTCAAAGACGACCGCGTTTTTAACGCCGAAGGTCAAAAGTCTGCCTTTCCCGAACTTCAGCGGGTTGGGATACACCCAAAGACCGAAAAAGGGGGTGAGTCCGTCGAAAGCGCTCTTAAGGTCAACCAATTGGGGAAGAACCCGCCGGTCCCACCAGCGCCTGTACCAAACGGCGAAAACCTTTTCCTTAAGCCCTTCGACGTAAAAGTCCTTAAAGCTTTCGTTCAGGTTTTTAATCTGACGCTTCAGACGGGCGATTTTGGCGTTTTCCTTGCGGATTTGGGCGTCCAAGCGCTTAATTTGCTCCTTTTTTTCGCTTACGACCTTACTTCCGTAATACTGAACGCCGAAAATCGACAAAAAGGCCAAAAGCGACAGGCCGATTAACAGGGCGTCTTTCTTTTCCAAACCGGGCCGGGGAAGGGGAACCCGGACGCCCCTCTTCTTTTGAATTAGGTTTATTTCAATAAACTTTGAGCGTTTTCGCTTAAGCATTTAATAACCTCACCCCTAAGGTGTAAAGCAGGCTGTACCTTTCGGGAAACTTTTCAAGGGATAATATACCAAATATCGGCAATCTTTCTAAAAAGTATTCCGTCAGGTGTTCGTATTCGAGAACTATTCCCGCCAGGTAGAGGTTGGTAAGGTCGTTTAAAACGATGTAGTTTCTTATGTCCCAAATGAGCATGTTGAGGGTTTCCTCAAAACCGCCTTCGGTGGAAAAGACGTAGGGAAAAACCTCGTAAAGGATTTTTTCCCGCGAGTAGGAAACGACCAAAATTTTGTTCAGGTCGGTGTAAATTATCGAAAAGGGTTGGGGCAGGTTCTTTAAAAGTCCGAAGTTTATTACGCATATGGGTTCGAAGCTGACCACCTCGAGCCTAAGGCCCAGCTCGGCGGCAAAGGCCACGAGCGCGTCGTAAACCTCGCCCTCTATAATCGTAACGACCACCCGATAGGGCTCGTCCTTTTCCCGCTCTAAAATGGCGTAGGCGTAAACGACGTCCTTGTCGGCAAAGGTTTCCGAAATCTCCTGTTGTATGTAGAGGTTTACCGCCTTGGTAAGTTCGTGTTTTTTCAGCGTCCCCGGAAAGGTGTACATCCTTAAAATTCCGTGGCGGGTGGGAACGTAGGTTCCGACGGAAAATCCTTTCAGGTCGACGCCCGTCTGAAGGAGGTACTCTTTCAGGTCCTTCAGCTTTTCCTCTAAGGGAACGTCGCCGGCGTAATCCTTCTCGTAAGGGGGAACGACCTTTTCCCCCTCCTTGTTTATACCTAAAACGCGGTAAAAGCTGCTTTCAACCGTAAAGGTGAGGGCCTTGTCGGTTTTTTTCCTCAAAAAGGGAAGGGAAAAACCCCCTCTTCCAAGGGAGGGGAGGAGAACGTAACGCTCCTTCGGGGGCTTAACGAAGGGTAACTTGTCTATTAACCTCATATCGGTCTGACAAACATTATAAACCGAGCAGCTCGAGCACCCGGCGGGCCGTCTGCTCCGGCGAGCGGGCGCTCTTTACGCGGTAATGGGCCTTGGAGTAAACTGCCCTGCGCCTTTCGAAAAGGCGCCGCAGTTCGTCGACCGGCCTTTTCAAAAGCGGGCGGTTGGGGTCCTGACGCGTTCGCCTCAAAAAGGCGTCGAAGTCAACGTCGAGCCAAACGACCGTTCCGTTGCTTTTCATATACTCCATGGCCTCCTCGTCGGCGCCCAGTCCTCCGCCGGTGGCCATTACGAAGGCCGGCAGCTTTTCCGAAAGTTCCCGCAAAACCTCCCTTTCCAAACGGCGAAAGTATCCCTCCCCTTTGAGGGCGAAAATTTCGGGAATGGAAAGGCCCTCGCGCAGGACCACCTCCTCGTCGACGTCGACGAAGGGAACCTTCAACTTCCGGGCCAAAACTTTTCCCACCGTGGTCTTTCCGCTTCCCATAAAACCGACCAGGTAGAGACGAACGCCACCTTTTTCCATCGGTCGAACCCTAAATTAAATTTGTTGCTATGGCCGAGAAGAAGGAAACCTTGAAACCCCAAACCTTGGAAGAAGAAGTTGAAGAAATAAAGAGGCGCTTTTCCAGGCTCCTGAGCCTGTGCATTCCCCCGAAAGAGGTGCTGGAGGAGGTAAAGCGCGACTTTATCACCGCCCAAGTCAGCATTCTAAAAGCCTTTAAGGCCCTCCTCGACTATCAAATAGAGGTTCTCGAGCGGCTGGCCGAGGGTGAAGGTGAGAAAACAAAGAAGGAAAAAAAGCGGGTTCAGAAAATTAAGGTCGAGTAAAGCGTTCTATTTGCTCCTCCAGCCTTCTTAAAAATTCGTCGCAACCCTTTACGGTCATCAGGTAAGCCTTCAGCTCCCGACTTTGGTCGAAACCTTTGAGAAGCTGGACCAAAATGGAGCGAACCTCAAAACAGGCCTTTTCCCTCGAAGGGTAGTATTCGAACATGTCCTCCAGGAGGTCCCTTACCGTCTTCAGCCTCTCGCCGAGGCCGACTTTTAGGTCCCGCTTTCGGCGGTATTCGGTAAAAATCCAAGGATTGGAAAGGGCCGCCCGTCCGACCATAACGGCGTCGACGCCCGTCTCCTCAAACATGCGCTCCACGTCGCGCCAGTTTTTTACGTCGCCGCTTCCTATAACGGGAACGGGCGAAATCCTCTTGAGGTCGGCCAGGCGCCCCCAGTCGGCGCGGCCCGAAAACCCCTGTTTTCCCAAACGGGGATGAAGGGCAACCGCGTCGACGCCCCCCTCAAAGAGGGCCTCGGCGATTTCCTCCAATCGGTCCTCCTCGAGACCCAAGCGGATTTTGGCCGTCAGGGGCACGCCGAAGGGTTTTAAGGCTTTCTTCGTCTCCTCGATTATCCGCCGGATTTCGGCCGGATTTTCCAAAAGCTTTCCGGCCGCGCCGGTTTTTAAAACCTTCGGAACCGAGCAGCCGAAGTTTACGTCGACGGCGTCGGGCTTCAGCTCCGCGGCCACGATGCGGGCGGCCTCGGCGATTTCCTCCGCGTTGCGGCCGAAAACTTGAACGTGAACGGGCCTTTCCTTATCGGTAAAAAAGGCGTACTTTTTGGGAATGCCGCGGTGGACTATGCCGGGTGCGCTTATCAGTTCGGTGTAGGTGCGGTCGGCGCCGAGGCGGCGGGCCAAGCGCCTGAAGGCCGAATGGGTGTAGCCCGCCATCGGCGCCAAAATGACCTCCCCCTTTCTAACGACCATCTTCAGGGTTTTAAAAAGTTAAAGACCTAACCTAAATAGGTCTTTATGGGGGAAAGAAAACCCTTGGAGGAGGGAAGCGAGGTTCCCAACTTCTGTCTAAGGGGCCTCGACCCGCAGGGTAACGAGGTGGAGGTGTGCTTTGACCAATTCAGGAACCAAAAGGTTATCGTTTACTTTTACCCGAAGGACAACACCCCCGGCTGCACCACCGAAGCGTGCGACTTTCGCGACAACCTGAACCGGTTTAAAGACCGCGGCATTACCGTAATAGGGATTTCCCCCGACGGCGTCGAATCCCACAAGAGGTTCAGGGAAAAGTACGGACTGAACTTCTACCTCCTTTCGGACCCCGAAAAGGAGGTGGCGAGGCTTTTCGGAGCCTACGGTCCGAAAAAGCGCTACGGCAAAACGGTCGAAGGCATCATCCGCAGCACCTTTTACGTAGAAAACGGCGTCGTTAAAAAGGCTTGGAGAAACGTCCGCGCCAAGGGCCACGTGGAGAGGATTTTGAAGGAGCTCGGCCTTTCTTAAAAAAAGGACTCCCGCGCCCTACGGGCGCGGGCCTTAAAATTGGTTTGTTTGAAAAGTTTAGAAGATGGCGGCTCCGGTGGGCGTTCGGGTCTTTGACAAGATTGCCGACAAGTACGAGTTTACGGCCAAGTTTCTGTCCTTCGGAATAATGCCCTACTGGCTAAAGAGGTTGGCCGAACCGATAAGGGGAGGGGAAACCGTTTTGGACCTCGCCTGCGGAACGGGAATTCTCTTTCCCCGATTGGTTGAAAAGTTTCGCCGCGTGGTGGGTCTCGACTACTCCCTGCCGATGCTGCGGCAGGCGGCAAAAAAGGGGCTTTCGCGCGTGAGGCTAGTAAGGGGTGATGCCCTGCGGCTGCCCTTTGAGGACGAAAGCTTCGACGCGGTGGTCGTCTCTTTAGGACTGCGCCACTTTGAGGACCTCGACCGCTCGCTGGAGGAGATTTTCCGCGTCCTCAAAAAGGGAGGGGAGCTCCACGCCCTCGAGGTGGGCCTTCCGGAAAATCCCCTTTTGCGGTCGCTGTTTTTGACCTTCCTGAGGAGGGTCGTCCTGCCGCTGGGCCGCCTGCGGGCGAAGGAGGACGTTTACGACCACCTCTTTGGTTCTATAATCCGCTTTCCCCACGGTGAGGAGATGGTAAAAAGGCTCCTATCCAAGGGCTTTTCCAGGGCGCGTTTTGAGCCGCTGATGGGCGGAATCGTATACCTCTACAGGGCGGAGAAGTAGGCGGTGGAACCTTTCGAGGGTTTTAAACCGAACGTCGACCTCTTTTGGTGGGTCCAAAGCCTGCGCTCTCCCCTTTTGGACGCCTTTTTTACGAAGTTTTACCTCCTGGGGAAGGGATGGGTGCTCCTGCCGGCGGCGCTTTGGGTGTGGCTCTACCGCCGGCGCGACTTTCCCCTCTTTCTCCTTACGGTGGCAATCGAAAGCGTTTCGGTCCAGGTTTTGAAGAGGACTTTCGACCAACCCCGACCGGGAAGCTTTTTCGAAAACTTCGAGCCCCTCGAGGGGGTTTACCGCCTTTCTTTCCCTTCGGGGGATGCGGCGATGGCCTTTGCCCTGACGGCCTTTTTTTGGTCGCGCGTTCCCGCCTGCGTTAGACCCCTTTTGCTCCTTTACGCCCTCTTAGTTTCCTTCGGCAGGGTTTACCTGGGCGCCCACTTTCCGCTCGACGTTTTGGCCGGTGCCCTTTTGGGCCTCGCCTCTTACGGTGCGGCCAAAGTCGCGGTAAAGGTTTGGGAAGGGATTAAGCGGAGGAAGGGTTAGGAGGCCTTTACCGCCGAGCGGCGGTCGGCTATGAAGACCAAAATGGCCAAGAAAACATAGAGGGCCAGCATGTAAAAGCGGGCCAACCACTGAACGAGGGTCGTTTCGCCGCCGGCGGCTCCGAAAATGTGGTTGATTACGAAGCCGATGAGAAGAACGAGGAGGAAAACGGGGGTAACATACCTGACCACGTAGAAGTAGAGCTTGGGAACGGTTATGAGACCGCCGCGGTTAATCTCCTCCCAGGCCTTTTTGGCGTCGTAAATCCAGTAAAAGAGAATCACCTCAAAGAGGCCCAGGACGATGACGAAAAAGGTACCGGCCCAAAAGTCCATCTCGTCGAGAAAGCCGGCCAGGAAGATAACGGCTTGGGCACCGATGAAGACGATTAGGGCCGTCAGCGTAACGGCCGCCTTACGAGTAAATCCGAACTCGTCCTCCAAGAAGGCTATCATCGGCTGGAGAATTGCAACCGAAGAGGTGGCGCCCGCTATAAAGAGGAGGAAAAACCACAGGAAACCGAAAAACTGACCGGCCTCCATGTTGGAAAAGACCGCCGGCAAACTTACGAAGCCGAGGTTAAAGGCCCCCTGCTGGGCTATCAGTATGGCGTTGGCCGTTCCGAAAAAGGCCACCGCCGCGGGAATGGCGATGGAGGCCCCCAGGATTACCTCGGCCGTTTCGTTGAGCGAGGCCGCCGCCAAACCCGAAAGGGCTATGTCCTGATTGCGCCGAACGTAAGAGGCGTAGGTAATTATCGCTCCGAAACCCAAAGAGAGGGTAAAGAAGATTTGACCGACGGCGGCTATCCAAACGTTGGGGTCCTTCAGGCGGTTCCAATCGGGATTCCACAGAAAGTCGAGACCTTGAACGGCGCTCCTTTTAGGTATCGAAAGGGCGTATTGGCCCCTTCGGAGTTCGGCACACGCGTTTTCGGCGCACACCCTAACGGGACCCTCGACCGAGAGCAAAACCCGGTCGTAGGAAACCTCAAACTTTTTCCCGCTGAGGTTTAAAACGAGCTTACCCCTTTCGATGGAGATGGCGGCAGGTTTTTCCACCTCGAGGAGTTTTTCGCCCCCCACCGAGGTGAGAACGACCTTACCTCCCTCGGGTTTCAGTTCCAAACCTCCTTTACCCACCAGGAGGACGCTTTCGTCGGCCTTTTTGAGGAGGATTTGACCGGTGGGTATTTCCAGCGTCAGGACCCGAACCATCAGAACGACCGCAATGAGGAAGAGGGTGGGCATGGCCCACTTTACGAACTTCTCAATACCTCCCGAGATGCCCCTGTAGAGGATGTAAACGTTGACCGCAAAGGTGACGACGAAGAAAAAGTAGGCCCAGAACGAGGGTTCCAGCAAAATTCCTCCGTGGGCGCCTATGTAGTTTCTGACGAACTCCTCGAAGGGGCGCAGGTATTCGGTGGGGTCCTCGATGCCCCCCTCCGGCCGAGGCGCCAGACCCAGCAGGTACATAATCGAAAAGCCCAGGGTCCAACTTTCGACGTACACGTAGTAGGTTGCAACCACCAGAGGTATCCAAATTCCTAAGACGCCGACGTACTTGGCCAGTTTATTTCTCCAGAGCATGTAGAAAATGGCCGGCGTCGTCCCGTGGCCCCTGCTGCCGCCGAGGCGGCCCATAGCCCACTCGGTCCACATAAGCGGTATGCCGACGATGAGAAAGGCAATCAGGTAGGGAATCATAAAGGCACCGCCGCCGTTTTCGGTGGCCTGGTTGGGAAAGCGGAGAAAGTTTCCCAAACCGACGGCGTTTCCCGCCATTGCGAGGATGAGACCTATTCTCGTTTGCCAGTATTCCCTCCGCGACATTTCAGGAATTGATTAATTATTGCACTTTCGGGACCGGCGGCGGTTTAAAAGAAACCGAAATGGGGAAGAAGTAAAAACGGTCCGAAAGAAGTTTTCGACGGAATTGAAAACCTAAAGGGGAAAAAAGCCGTTAACCCTTTTGCTCCTTTTGTTGTTGAAGCTCCTTTTCGCGGATGATGGTCAAAACGCGGGCGATGTTTCTCTTGGTGATGCGGATGGCCATGGGATTTTCGAGGGCACCCTCGACGTGCTGCTTAATGCGCAACTTCATCAAAAGCATTTTGAGGTCCTTAAGTTTGGTTTTGAGGTCCTCGATGGAGAGCTGGCGGAGTTCTTTGGGGTCCAGCTTTTTGACCTTCATTACTTTTTACCCTCCTTTTCGAGGACTTCGGGAGCCACCACCAAGCGGGTTTTAACGGGCAGTTTGGAGTCGGCCAGCCTCCAAGCCTCTTGGGCCACCTCGAGGGGAACGCCCGTAAATTCGAACAGTATCCGGCCGGGCTTTATCCTGGCCACCCAATATTCGGGGTCTCCCTTACCGCCGCCCATACGAACCTCGTTGGGCTTTTTGGTGTAGGGAATGTCGGGAAAGACCCTAATCCATATCTTGGCGCCCTTTTTGAGGGCCCTTACGAGGGTAACCCTGACGGCCTCGATTTGCCTCTGGGTCATGTAAAAGCGGTCGAGGGCCTGAATGCCGTATTCGCCGAAGGCGAGTTTGTTACCCCTGTAGGCGAAACCCTTATGCCAACCCCTTCTTTGTTTCCTCCACTTTACCTTCCTCGGTTGCAAGAACATCGCCGCTTACCTCCGAAAGGTTAAAAGTTTAAAGGGACCTCAAGGGGAAAAGGCGGTCCCTTACTGAATGCCCTTGAGGAGGTCCTCCTCGATTTTCTTAATGACCTCCTCCTTACCGCCCTTGAGGATGTCGCCTTTGTAAATCCAAACCTTTACGCCGAGAACGCCCCACTTGGTGTAGGCGCGGGCGTAACCGTAGTCTATGTCGGCCCTCAGCGTTTGGAGGGGCATCCTTCCGCGCAAAATCCACTCCTTGCGGGCCAACTCGGCGCCGTTAATCCTGCCCTTTACCTGAACCTTGATACCCTTGGCGCCGGCCTTCATCGCCAGGTCTATTGCCCGCTTCATGGCGCGGCGGTGGGAAACCCTCCTCTCCAGCTGGGACGCTATTTGTTCGGCCACGAATTGGGCGTCCAATTCGGGGGTGCGAATTTCCTCAACCGAAACGATTACGTCCTTGCCCCGCGTCAGCTCCACCAACTTTTTGCGCAGCCGCTCGACCTCTTGTCCTTTTCTCCCGATGATTATTCCGGGACGGACCGCCGGAATTCTCACCTTTACCTTGGTTCCGGCCCTTTCGACTATAACGCGGGAAACTCCGGCCGCCTTGTACTTGTTCTTTATGTATTCCTTTATGCGGATGTCCTCGTGAACCAGGTTGGGATAGTCGAACTTGTTGGCGTACCACTTGGAAAACCAGTCCTTGGTGTATCCGAGTCTAAAGCCTATAGGGTGCGTCTTCTGACCCATTATTCGGCCTCCTCCCTCTCTTCCAAAATTATGGTGATGTGGCTGAGCCTTTTCCTGAGGGGCGTGGCCCTACCGTAGGCCCGGGGCATCCACTTTTTAAATATCGGGCCCCTGTCGGCAAAGGCGTTTTTAACGTAAAGTTTTTCAACGTCGAGGCCCTTTTGTTCGGCGTTGGCTATGGCACTCTTTAAAAGCTTTTCGACTATGCGCGCGGCCCTCTTGTTGGTGAACTTCAGCTGATAGAGGGCCTCGGCCGCCGGCATTCCCTTAATCATCCTCAAAACCTGGCGGGCCTTGGTATCGCTGATGTGGGCGTATCTCAAAATAGCCCTGGCCTCCTTTTCGCCCAATCCTCCGACGTTGCGCGGTCTTTTGGCCATCTCGGTTCACCTCGCCTTATTTTTTCTTAACCACCTTGGCCGACTTGTCGGGGTGACCGCGGAAGGTGCGGGTGGGCGCAAACTCACCCAACTTGTGTCCGACCATGTCTTGGGTCACGTAAACGGGAACGAAGGTTTTACCGTTGTGCACCGCAATGGTGTGTCCGACGAACTCCGGATAGATGGTGCTGTCGCGGGAGTAGGTTTTTATCACCTTGCGGTCCCCGGTTTCCTTTTGGTGGAGAATTCGGAGCATCAGCTTCGGGTCGCAGTAAGCCTTACCCTTGAGGAGTTTGCGGAGCTCCTCCCTGACCTTAAAGTAGCGTTCCCTGGCCCTTTCGTATTGCTCGATTTTTTGAATGAGCAGGTCGGCCTTGTGCTTTTCCTCGCCCTCGAGTTTGCCCCTTTGCTCGAGCAGGTTGGCCTTGTACTGCCTTATCACTTCGGGGGCGTGAACGGCTTCGTACCTCAGGTCCTTGGGAAGGAGGTCTATGGCCCTGCGGAGTTTTTTGTGGGCCTCGGCCAGTCTCCTCTGAAGGCGCAAAAGCAGGGTAAAAACTTCCTTGGCCCTTTCGGGCTTGTCGCCGTATAGATACTTATGCCTTTTGGCCCAAGCTCCTTTGAAACCCATCTCAGGTCCTCCCGTTTAAACAAAAAAAGGGGAAAGTCTCCCCTTACCTCAAAGTGGTGCCGTCGCGGCGGGTAATGATGAAGCGGTCGCTGTACTTTTTACCCCTGCGGGTTTTGTAACCTTTGGTCTTCCATCCCCAGGGCGATTCGGGGTGTTTACCGCGGGTTTTACCCTCACCTCCACCGTGGGGGTGGTCGACGGGGTTCATCGCCGTTCCGCGGGTTATAGGTCTCCAGCCGAGCCAACGGGCCCTTCCGGCCTTACCCAGCTTAACGAGTTCGTGCTCGGCCAGGCCGACCCTGCCGATGGTGGCCATGCACTTGAGGTTTACGAGCCTTACCTCACCCGAGGGCAGACGGATTTGGGCGTACTTGTCGTCTTTACCCATAACCTGGGCGGCCAATCCGGCGGCCCTTACCAACTGCCCGCCCTTTCCCGGGGTGAGTTCGATGTTGTGAATGAAGGTTCCCACGGGAATGTACTTGAGGGGCATTGCGTTGCCCGGCTTAATTTCGGGAATGGGTGCGCCCTTTTCGGCGTCCTCCCAGGTTACCGACATTACGGTGTCGCCGACCTCGAGACCCTCGGGCCAGATGATGTAACGCTTTTCACCGTCGGCGTAGTGAAGGAGGCATATCCTGGCGCTGCGGTTGGGGTCGTATTCAATCGAAACGACGCGGGCGGGAACCCCGCTTTTGTCCCTCTTGAAGTCGACTATGCGATAGAGCCTTTTGTGGCCGCCGCCGCGACCGCGGGTGGTTATCTTACCCTGCTGGGTGGAACGGCCCTTAGCCCTCTTGTGCCAAACGACGAGGCTCCACTCCGGTTCAACCTCGTTCTTTTTAACCAATTCCCAATGCTTGCCCTTACGGACGAGCTTCTTTATCTCCTCGAAGTCGTAAAGGACGGCGTGCCTTTGCCCGTTGGTTACGGGCTTAAGCTTTCTTACACCCATTTTTTCACCTCAAACGGGTCTATTTTAGACTTAGAGCTCTATCGAGGTCAAATCGATGGTTTGACCCTTTTCGAGGGTAACGATTGCCTTTTTCCACTGGCGGGTCTCCCCGTAAAGCCTGCCCTTTTTGGTCAAAACCCTCTTCCTTTTGGGTTTTACTATCATCGTGTTTACCTTTTTGACCTTGACGCCGAAGACCATTTCGACCGCCTTTTTAATTTCCGGTTTGGTGGCCTTGGGGTGAACCTCGAAAACGAGCTTGCCGTAATCCTCGTTAAGCCTGACCGCCTTCTCGGTCAAAATGGGCCTTATCAAAATGTCCGCCGGATGTTTGCCCCCTATGAGTTTAACCTCTTTTTTGTCGCTCATTTTGCCAACCTCTCCTCAATTTTTTTCAAGGCGCCCTCGGTAATAACCAGGTGGTTGGCCCAAAGAACGTCGTAAACGTTCAAACCTTCGGCGGGTAAAACCACGACCTTCGGCAGGTTCCTGAAGGACTTTTGAACGACCTCGTCCTTTTCGGGGATTACGACCAAAACCTTTTTGTCGGCCAGGCCCAGCTGCTTCAGAAACTCGACGGCCTTTTTGGTCTTGGGTTGGTCGAAGGTAAAGTCGGCCACCACCGTAACGGCGCCCGCGCGCGCCCTGTCGGATAGGGCCATCTTCAGGGCCTTTTTGCGGACCTTTTTGTTGAGGTGATAGCTGTAGTCGCGGGGTTTGGGACCGTGGGCAACCCCTCCGCCTACGAAGATGTTGGCGCCGCGGTCGCCGTGGCGGGCGTTACCCGTTCCCTTTTGGGGCAGTATCTTCCTCCCCGAATAGGCGACCTCACCGCGCGTTTTCGTGGAGTGGGTTCCGGCCCTTCTCTTGGCCAGCTGCCACTTGACCACTTCCCAAAGAACGTGCTTTTTAACGGGAACGTTGAAGATGTCCTCCCTCAGCTGAACGTCGAGCTTTTTTACCTCCATCGTCGGTCCTCCTCAGCTTTTAACCCTCTTGGGTCGGTTCGGTTTGGGCGGGTTCCTCCTTCAGGAGGTTTTCCACTATCGCCTTCTCCCTTTGGAGTTTGAGGCGTTTTTTCCTGCGGTTGGCTATCGTCGAGTGGTAGACGAAAACGGTTCCCTTGTTCCAACCCGGCACCGAACCCTTTACGAGAATGGCGTTTTCCTCGGGTATAACGTCGACCACCAGCAGGCCCTGGACGGTGACCGGCTCGTTACCCCAGTGGCCGGGCATGCGCTTACCCTTCCAAACCCTACCCGGGTCGGTCCTCTGACCGATGGCACCGACGGCCCTGTGGTAGCGGTGACCGTGCGACTTGGGAAATCCCCCGAAGTCCCAACGCTTCATGGCGCCGGCAAAACCCCGACCCTTGGACGTTCCCCTTACGTCGACGACGTCGCCCGGCTTAAACACGTCGGCCACCGTCAGGACCTGACCCGGCTTAAATTCCTCCGGATTGTCGACCTTAAACTCCTTAAACCTCCTCAGAGGGACGGGAATGCCCGCCTTTTCCAATTCACCCCTTATGGGTTTGGTAACTTTGTGCCACTTAGGTTCGCCCTTTTTGTTCAAAATGGCCTCGCTGCCGAGCTTGACGGCGTTGTAGCCGTCCCTTTCGACCGTTTTTACCTGAACGACGTAGTTGGGTTCAAACTTAATGACCGTAACGGGAACGGCGGTCCCGTCCTTGAGGAAAACCCTCGTCATTCCGACCTTTTTACCGATAAGTCCCAAAGGCATAGCTCCTTACCCCTCACCCTTATTGGGTTTTAATTTCAACGTCGACCCCGGCGGGGAGCTGAACGCTCATTAGGGCCTCAATCGTTTGGGGAGTGTAGCGAACTATGTCTATAAGCCTTTTGTGTTCGCGGATTTCGAAGTGCTCCTTCGACTGGTCAAACTTGTGGGGAGACCTGATAACGGCCCAAAGCCTCCTCCTCGTCGGGAGGGGAATGGGACCCTTCACCACCCCGCCGGTCCTCTTTACGGCCTCGATAATCTTCTTAACGCTCTCGTCCAAAGCCTTATGGTCGTAAGAGCGGAGCTTTATCCTTATCCTCTCTTCCATCGCCGAAACCTCTCCGATTTTTCTTTAGGAAAAAGCCCGCCCCAAAGGGGCGGGAGAAAAAAGGGTTATTCGAGAATCTTAGTTATAACTCCGGCTCCCACCGTCTTTCCGCCTTCCCTTATCGCAAACCTCAAACCCTCTTCCAACGCCACG
>JAADCT010000041.1 GCA_013154305.1 Aquificota bacterium | reverse complement strand
AAGAGTTTTTCAACAACGAGAAAAACGTAGAGGTTCTCAAAAAGCTCGAGCGGGCGGGCGTAAAGCTCACAAAAGGGGAGGAGGAGGAGCAGAAGCTCGATGTTTTGAAGGGGCAAACCTTCGTCTTTACGGGAACCTTGAAGTGTTGTTCGCGCGAGGTTGCCGGCAAAATCGTCGAGGCCCTCGGGGGCAAGTTTTCAAACAGCGTAACCTCCAAAACCACCTACCTCGTCGTGGGGGAGGACCCGGGTAAAACCAAACTCCAAAAGGCGCAAAAGCTCGGCACCGTCAAGGTGATAAACGAGGAGGAGTTTTTGAAACTGATAGAGCCCTACGTGAATGTCGAAAAGCTAAAAAGAGGCGAGCACATTACCGAGTTCAAACCCGAGGAGTTGATAAAGGGCTGGAAGGGCTCCTCCGGAGGTGAAGGCGAAAAGGAAAAGACCGAAGGGGAGAAAAAGAAAAAACCGAAAACCCTCTTCGACCTCGCCAAGAGGGAAAACCGGAAGGGGGAGAAAGAAGAGGATAAGACCTCCTAGGGTCGGCAGTCCACTCGGGCCTCCTCGAGGAGTTTTTCCACCCTTTCCCTTATTCCCACTTCGGGTTCGCGGACCCTTAGGGAGAGTTCCTCCCGCGCCTTAAGCAAGTACTCTTTGGCCTCGCAGGGGCGGCCCATCTTCAGCAGAAGCTCGCCGTAGTGGGCGTTCACGACCGGGTCGTCGGGAAGTTTTTCAAGGGCCCTTTCGAGCCACAGTTTGGCCCTTTCGTAGTCGCCCTTTTTGAAGTAAATCCAGCCGAGACTGTCGGCCGCGTAGGGGCTGTCGGGGTCGAGTTCGAGGGCCTTTTTCACCAGCTTTTCGGCCTCGTCCAGCAGCCGCGGCCCGTAAAGCTCGGCCAGCAGGTAGCCGTAGGAGTTCAAAAACTCGGGCACCGTCGGAAAGCGCTCCAAACAGAGGCGGAGGGCCAGCTCGGCCCCTTCGGGGTCGGGCAAGAGAAAGAGGGGTTTCAAAACGGCGGCGCACTCGGCGGGGCTCTTTAGGGGCCTCGAAAGGAAGGTCTCTATTAGCCACTCCTTTAGCCGTTGGTCGACGCACGCGCTCCAAAACAGGAGCCTTTGAACGCCGTAAAACTCGTCGGCGTCGTCCAAAACCGCTTCGTCCAGTTCACCCTCCTCCCGCAAACGCTCGAGCTCCAGAACCCCGTAAAGGGGCTGAAGGTAGAGCGGAAGCTCCCGCGGGTCTACGGTGTTGAGAATCCTCCAATCGGGTTTTCCCTCCTTAAAACCCTTTAAAAGGGCCGCCAGACGCAAAGGTTGCCGGTCGAGGTTTTCCTCAAGGAGCTTTTTCTCCTTCGGCGTTAGCGGTTTGCCGAGGCAAATCTTTCGGACCAGGTAGGCGGCCAGAAGGTTGACCTCCCCGTCGGGGAGACCTTCCAAGGTTTCGGTCCACGCCTCCCCCGCTTTTACCATTTCGTCGTCGGCCCCCAGGACGGTAAAGACCGCGACCCCCCTCCGCAGGATTTCGGGGTCGTCGGGAAACTTGGAGAGGGCCTCCTCAAAAGTCCTCTTAAAGGCGGCAAAGTCTTCCGCGTTCTCCAAAACGGCCAAGTAGTAAGTCCTCTCCGTTTCGGGGGAGAGGTACTTTTTTGCCTCCGAAAGTTTGTCCTCCTCCACGAGGACCCTAACCAGGAGGTTTTTGAGTTCCGAACTTCGGGGAAACTCTTCGACGGCCCTTTTAAGGACCCTTTCGGCCTCGGCGACCTTGCCGAGCTCGAGCAGCGCCTTGGCGTAAAAGAGGTAGCGCCGGGGCGTCGGGCTTTCGGCCACCAGTTTCTTTAAAACCGCCGCGGCCAGCGGCGGCTTCAACAACTCCTCAAAGATAAACTCTTCGTTGAGTTCGATGCCGCCTTCGGCGGAGGCCTTAATCAAGGCGAGAATCTTGTCGGCCTCGCCCGCCACCGCCGCGGCGGCAAACAGCTTGCCCAACAGGTAAGCGTTTGAGCTCCCGCTCCTTAGGGCCTCCACCCCGGCGTCGAAAAACCCCTCCAGGTCCCCCTCCCGGAGGGCAAAGAGGGCTTTCAGCTCGTAGGACAGGGGAGGTTTTACGGCCTCCCTTTGCCGGTCGTAAAACTTCTCCAACTCGGAAATCAGCGTCCGATTGCCCGTCTCGTAGGCCAGGCGGACCAACCCTTCGAGGGAGTAAAGGAAGGCCTCCTTCTCCTCAAAGAGGGGAAAGCAAAGGACTTCGACCTTTCGGAGGTCCTCTTCGCGGAGGGCGACCTGACAGGCCAAAAAGGCGGCCGCCCAATCGGGCGAGGGAAAAAGGGGCATAAAAAGCCTTATTTAACGGTAATCCTTGTAAACGAAAACGGGAATGGGGGACTTTCTCAAAACCTCCAAGGAGACGCTTCCCATCAAAATCCTCTTGAGACCCGAAAGACCTTTATTGGCCACCATAACCATGTCGTAGTCGCCCTTTCGGATTACCTCGAGAATTCCCTCGGCCGGTTCCCTCTCCTCGACGTAAACCACCTCGCAGGGAATGCCCTCCTTTTCGAATTCCTCCCTTATTTGGGAAAGCTTTTGAAGTTTCTTTTCCCGAATCTGGGGAAGGAGGTTTATACCGAGCTTTTGAAGGAGGGGAAGTTCGATTTCCTCCTCAACGTGGACCAAGAACACCTTACTCCCGAAGGGTTTTAAAAACTTCTTGGCGTATTCCAACATGCGGTCGCCAACCTCGGAAAAGTCGTAGGCCAAAACCACCCTTTCGAGCTTTTGAAGCGGATGACCCTTAACAACCAAAACCGGCCTTCGGGAGTGCTTGACGACCGCCTCCGAGGTGCTTCCGAGCAAAATCCTTTCGACCAAACCCTTCTGGTGCCCGCCCAGAACGGTAAGGTCCACGCCGAGCTCTTCCTCCTTTTCGACTATTACGTCGGCCGGACTGCCCACCTCGATAATGGTTTCAACCTCAAAGTCCTTCAGCATTTCCTTGTAGTTGTTGAGCAGGTTTTCGGCCGCCTTCCGCTTGGCCTCTTCAATTTCCTCGAGAACCTCAACGTCGATAACGTCGACGACCATCGCCTCCGGTGCCGAGACGTAAACCAACGGCGATATAACGTGAAGGAGGTAAAACTTCGGTCGAAACTTTTCCCCTATGAGACGGGCCGTGGACACGACGGCCTCGGTAATGTCGGAAAAGTCGACGGGAAGGAGAACCTTTTTTATAAGGTCGCCCATTAAAAAACCTCCTTAAGGTTTAATGTAAGCGTTATTTGACGAACACCACCGGCCCCTTGGCGTGGTGCATAACGAAGTAGGCAACGCTTCCCAGCAAAATCTCCTTTAAAGGTTTGGTCCCAAAGGCTCCCAAAACCAGGAGGTCGACGTTTCCGTGCTCCTGATACTCCACCAGTTTCTCCTCGGGATAGCCCTTTAGAAGGGTGAAGGTGTAGTCGACCCCCAAAGGTTCCAATACGGCGTCGGCCTCCCCTTTGAGGCGGTCGACCAGCTCCTCGGGAAATCCGTCGGGCGGTTCGACGAAGATAACCTCCAAGGAGGCGTCAAAACCTTTTGCCAGGTCCGAGGCCACCGCCAAAGCCCTCTTTGCGGCCTCCGAACCGTCAAATCCGACGCCGATGCGCTTTACAGGTTTGTATTCGTCGCGGGAAACGAACACCGGACAAGGAGCGCGACGAACCACCCGTTCGGCGGTCGAACCGATAAGGGGCCCGCCCAGGTGCAAACCCCTATAGCCGACGAAAATAACGTCGTCGGGGTCGGCGGCCTTGGCAATCTCCTCGTAGGGAACGCCCTCGACCTGAACCAACGAAACCTTCGCCCCCTTTTGGCGACCCAAGGCCGCAAATTCCTCGAACAAAACCTCGGCCTTCTTTTCCAGCGCCTCCTTCACCTTTTGCGACATTCCCAGGTAGAAGGTAAAGCCGAGAATTCCGGCCAGGTCTTCCAAAAGAGCCTCGTCCAAAAGCCTTTTGTCGACGACGAAAAGGCCGACGACCGGTATCCCGAGGGCGGCCCCCAGGTCCACAGCGTAGTTGGCGGCCGCAAAGGCGGCCGGGCTGCCGTCAAAACCCACGACCGCGCGCTTAATCATAAAGCTACATGGTAATGCGTTAGTCCACCCTCAAAACCACCTTACCGAAGTGGCGTCCTTCCTCCAGGTAGCGGTGGGCCTTTTCCCCCTCCTTGAGGTCGAAAACTTTGTCGACGACCGGTTTAAGTTGTCCCCTCTCAAAAAGTTCGGCCACCCTAAAGAGGACCGACTTTCGCCCCATGTAAACGCCCTTCATCGTAATTTCGTTTACGAAGTTGTAACGGACGTCAAAGGTTCCCCGCGAACCGGTGGTGGTTCCCAAAAACGACAACCTCCCCCCCTTCCTAAGAAGCCTAATTGAGGTGGGAAGGGTCTTTTCCCCCACGTGGTCCACCACCAAGTCTACCCCTTCGGGGAAGCGCTTTTTAACCTCCTCTTCCACGTTCTGCGTGCGGTGGTTGATAACCCAGTCGGCACCCAGCTCCCTCAACCTCTCCGCCTTCCAATCCTGCGAGGTGGTCGTTACGACGAAAGCCCCAAAAAGTTTGGCCAGCTGCAGGGCCGCAACGCCAACGCCCGAGGCTCCTCCCCAAATAAAGACGACGCTACCGGGTTCGACCCTACCGCTGTCCACTACCGCATTCCAGGCCGTAATGTAGGTAAGCGGAAAGGAGGCCGCCTCCTCAAAGGTCAAGTTTTTTGGTTTGGGAACAACGTTTGTTTTGGGCACCTTGACGAATTCCGCATACCCGCCCGGAACCTGAAAACCCAAAATTTTGAACTCCCGGCACAGGTTGTCGCGGCCCTCCAGACAGCGCTCGCAAACCCCGCAGGAAAGATTCGGATTTACCACCACCTCATCGCCCGGTTTCACGTGCCTTACCGCCTCGCCCACGGCCTCAACCACACCCGCAACGTCGCTTCCCAAAACGTGGGGGAGGGAAGGCTTGAAGGCCAAAGCACCCTTGCGAACCCAAATGTCCAGGTGATTAAGGGCAACCGCCCTCACGCGGACCAAAATCTCCTCAGGACCTATTTGGGGCTTGGGAAAGTCGGTTCGATATTCGAACACTCCCTCGTCGCCAAAGCGCACCAAAACTAAAGCCTTCATCGCTTTAATAGTTTCGTCCGAGGAATCTATTTACAAACCTTTTAAAAGCCCGCGCCGAAGGCGCGGGGTCGTATCCTCTCTAACTTTTATGAAGGTTTTGCTGACCGGCGCGGCCGGCTTCATAGGCTGGAAAACGGCCCAAAAGCTCCTCGAGGAGGGCTACGAAGTAATAGGCGTGGACAACCTCAACGATTACTACGACCCGCGGCTAAAAGAGTGGCGCCTTTCCACCCTAAAAGGAAGGGAAAACTTCCGCTTCCACAAAGTGGACGTGGAAAATTACGACGCCCTGCGGGTTCTATTTGAAACCTACGGCGGATTTGACGCCGTTTTGAACCTGGCGGCGCGGGCCGGCGTGCGCTATTCGATAGAAAACCCCTTCGTCTACTTTACCACCAACGCCGACGGGACCTTAAATCTACTGGAACTTTCCAAAGAATTCGGCGTGAAAAAGTTCGTGCTGGCCTCGACTTCGTCCCTATACGCCGGCCAACCGATGCCCTTTAAGGAGGACCTTCCGGTAAACACTCCCATTTCTCCTTACGCGGCGTCGAAAAAGGCCGCCGAGGTGGTATCCTACACCTATCACTACCTTTACGACCTCGACGTTACGGTCGTTCGCTACTTTACCGTCTACGGACCGGCCGGAAGACCCGACATGTCCATCTTCCGCTTTATTTACAAAATGCTGAAGGACGAACCCGTAGAGGTTTTCGGCGACGGAAGCCAAAGTCGCGACTTTACCTTCGTCGACGACATAGCCGAAGGAACGATAAAAGCCCTAAAACCGGTAGGCTACGAAATTATTAACCTCGGAGGAAATCACCCCCACAAACTTTCGGAGGTAATTTCCATCCTGGAAGACCTCTTAGGAAAAAAGGCAAAAGTCGTTTACAGGGACTTCCACAAGGCCGACCTAAAGGCAACCTGGGCCGACATCACCAAAGCCAAAAAATTGTTAAACTGGTCCCCGAAAGTACCGCTGGAGGAGGGCCTTCGCCGAACCGTGGAATGGTTTAAAGAAAACTGGCACTGGCTCAGGGACGTAAAAATTTAACGACCAACAAAAGTAACAACTTTCTACTTTCTGTTTTTATAAAACTTCTGGAAAAACTTCCGGAATGTAAACCCCACCGATTTGGTCTAACCGTTTAAATTCCGCATCCGCGAAAGAGGGAAATTTCGTAAACCCAACGAAAACTCTCGAAGCATTTAGTTAAAAGCCCTTGGAATTTAATTCAGCTTTTAGTTGAAATTCTTTTTATTAGTGAATTCTTAACTGATTGAAATAATGAAGGGAGAGATTGAGGGATAGGCGCCCCCGGCGGGATTTGAACCCGCGATCTCCGCCTTGAAAGGGCGGTGTCCTAGACCGGGCTAGACGACGGGGGCTGCCCGCTCT
>JAADCT010000066.1 GCA_013154305.1 Aquificota bacterium | reverse complement strand
AAGGTTTCGCCGACTTTCGGCCGAAGTTTATCCACACAAATTCCGCTTTTGTGGATAAACTCACCGATTTTGAGACTCAATATCCGTTATTCTTGACATTAAATACGAAACCTCACTTGGTTGACATTTACGACAATTAAAATTTTCTCGAGAAGTTTTTGTTTTAAGCCTTCTTCAGGCCTTTCTTCATTTATCCACACAAATAGCGGTTTTGTGGATAAACGAAAAACCGTCGACGGAGTCGTTGAATTTCAACGCATTTGCATGTCAAGTTATTAGCGTTTATCCACACAAATTAGCGTTGATAAAATCTCAATTAGCCGCTTCTCCGAAGCTTGGTGCTCAAGGGTTTAAAGGCATGCAATTGTAAATTGTAAAATGCAAGCCTACTTATTATTATTCTTATAGTGGGTTTATAAAGCTTTAGCTTTGGGGTATTTAAGCCCTCTATAGCTTATGAAGCTATTTATAGCTTTATTAATAATAAGAAAGGCGAATGTCAAGTTTGCTCCAAAGCCTTGGGCGCCAACGGCGGGAAAATATCCACACAAATCAGACTTTTGTGGATAAACTAATGTCAAGTATCGTGAAACCTTTGGGTCTCTAAGCCGAGGTTTATCCACAAAGCAAACTTGACATCAACGAAATAACTTGACAATTTAATTTCACTTGCCCGCTTCAAAGCGTTGGGCGCCAACGGTTTGCGAAGTTTATCCACACAAGCAATACTTTTGTGGAGAAAACTTTTTGCAAAAAGCCTGAAGTCGTTGGGCGCCAACGACACGCCGCTGTGGATAAAACTTTGCTTAGTAAGCGTTTGCTAAACAAAATACCAAAAGCTATTTGCAATCAGACTTCGATTGGGGTAAAGCCCTGCGGGCTTTTTCGGCTTTGGGTCTTCGGAGGCGGCGGGATTTTTTAAAATTCACCTTCGGTGGTTTCGGTCGTGGAGGAGCTCGTTGGGCGCCGGAAGGGCTATCGGTTTTTGCGGGTCCGAAGGTGCGACGGGCTCAAGGGGGAGGTGAGGGTTTCGGGTGCAAAGAACGCGGCTTTGCCGCTTTTGGCGGCCTCCTTGCTGGTTGAAAGGTTCGAGTTGGAAAACTTCCCCGTTTTGCTGGACACCCTTTACGCGCTTCGGATATTGGAGCTTTTGGGAAGGGAGGTGGAGCTCCTCCCCGGAAGGGTTTCGGTAAAGGGCGGAATTTCCTCCGTTCGGATTCCCTACGAGATTTCCTCCCTCTTTAGGGGGTCTTTGCTCTTTTTGGGCGGACTTTTGGGGGCGGTGGGAAGGGCGGAGGTGGCCCACCCGGGCGGCTGCGCCATCGGTTCGAGGCCGATAGACCAGCACCTGAAGTTTTTGAGCCACATCGGGGCCGAGGTGGAGCTGGAGGGGGGATTCGTGAAGGTAAAACTTCCCCCCGAGCCGAAGGCGAGGGCTTTTACCTTCGACCTGATAACCGTAACGGGTACCGAGAACGCCCTGCTGACGCTGGCGGGCCTAAGGGGCGAATTTGAGCTCCACAACGCGGCCCTGGAACCGGAGGTTTTGGACCTGGTGGAGTTTTTGAAAAAGCTAGGTCTGGAGGTGGAGGTAAAAGGGCGCAGTTTCCTCGTTCGGTCGCCGGGAAGGGAAAACCTCAAAAGGGAGGTTTCCCACCGGACCATCCCCGACCGGATTGAGGCGGGGACCTTCCTCGTTGCGGGGGCCCTTTTGGGCGAACCCCTTACGGTTAAGGGTTTGGAGGTTTCCCACCTGGGGGCGGTTTTGGAAAAGCTCCGCGAGGCGGGCGCCGAACCGGAGGTCCTTTCCCCCTCGGAGGTTCGAATAAGGCGCGTCGAGAGGCCTCGGGCGCTGGAGGTTCAAACGGCGCCCTATCCGGGTTTTCCGACCGACATGCAGGCCCAATTTATGGCGATGCTGACTTTGGCCGACGGCGTTTCGCTGATAGTGGAAAACATATTCGAAAATCGCTTCCAGCACGCGCTGGAGTTGGCACGGCTGGGCGCCTCCGTGGAGGTCCGCGGGAAAACGGCGATAGTTAGGGGCGTCGAGCGGTTGAAGGGGGCTCCGGTAAACGCCACCGACCTGAGGGCCTCGGCGGCCTTGGTTTTGGCCGGTTTGGTGGCCGAGGGCGAAACCGTTGTGGGAAAAATAGGTCACTTGCTCCGCGGCTACGAGGACCTCGACGGAAAGCTTCGGCGCCTCGGCTGCGACGCCGAACTCTTTTAGCGCTAGAAAGTTGGAACTCCCCTTTCGGGGACCCGTTTCTTCGTTTTTCCTCCGGGGGCGAAAATCTTTTCTATACCGATGGAGGTTTTGGGCGTTATTTTGGCCGCCGGTAAGGGAACGCGGTTCAAAAGCGAGCGGCCGAAGGTCGTTCACCGCCTGCTGGGAAAGCCTATGGTCTTTTACCCCTACAGGGCCCTGTTGGCGCTCGACCCGATAAAGGTCGCCGTAATCGTGGGACACCGCGCCGAGGTCGTAAAGGAGGAGCTCGGAAACTACCCGAAGGTGGAGTTCTTCTATCAGGAAAACCCGAAGGGGGGAACGGGCGACGCCGTTTCCAAAGCGCGGCCGCTGCTGGAGAGGTATCCCGACTCGGCGACGGTGGTTTTAAACGGCGACAGTCCCCTTTTGAGGCCGGAAACCCTCAAAGCCGGCTTTGAAAGGTTTCTGAAAGAGAACCTGGACGCCCTGATTTTTACCGCCGAGCTGGAGGACCCCACGGGCTACGGCCGGATAGTGCGGGACGGAAGCGGCCGCGTCGTGGCCGTCGTCGAAGAAAAGGACGCCACCGAGGAGGAGAGGAGAATTAAGGAGGTCAACGGCGGGTTTTACGTCTTTAAAACCGACCTCCTTTTGGAGGTCCTGAAGGAGCTCAAACCCTCGCCGGCGACCGGGGAGGTTTACCTGACCGACGCGGTAAAGATTTTGGCCGAAAGGGGATTTAAGGTGGACACCTACCGGGCCCCCTTTGAGGAACTTCTGGGCGTAAACGACCGCGTTCAGCTGGCCGAGGCGGAAAAGGTCCTCCTGCGGAGGAAGATAGAAAGCCTCCAGAGGGAGGGGGTGACCGTCCGCCTCCCCGAAACGGTTTACGTGGAGTGGGACGCCGTCGTCGGTAGGGATACGGAGATAGAACCCCACGCGGTCTTAAGGGGAAACACCTCGGTGGGTAAAAACTGCGTAATAGGGGCCGGCTCGGTGTTGGAAAACGCCAAAGTCGGCGACGGCGTCCGAATTTTACCCTACTCCTTTGTCAGCGACAGCGAGGTAAAAAGCGGCGCCGTCGTGGGACCCTTTGCCCGCATCAGAAACGGTTGCGTCGTGGGCGAGGGCGCCGAGGTCGGTAACTTCGTGGAGATGAAGGCCACCGCCTTCGGCGGCGGCAGTAAGGCCAAACACCTGGCCTACCTGGGCGACGCCACCGTGGGCGAGGGCGTCAACGTGGGCGCCGGCGTCGTCTTTGCCAACTACGACGGCGTCGAAAAACATCCGACCAAAGTCGGCGACCGCGCCTTTATAGGCAGTAACTCGCTGATAATAGCGCCCTGCGAGCTCGGCGAGTGGAGCTTCGTCGCCGGCGGCTCGGTCGTAAACCGGTCCGTTCCGCCGCGGGCGCTTGCCGTTTCCCGCCCCGAACTGAAAATTTTGGAAAACAAAAACCCGATACTGAAAAAGAGGAAAAAGTCGGATAAAGGGTCTAACCCCTGAAGGTTTTGGCCAAAAAGGGGAAGGCTACGCTCGTTAAAACCGTCAGGAGGATGACGGACACGAGCTCCCCGCTCCCCCAAACCCCCTTTTCGTAAAGGATTTTTCCCACCGCTATCAGGACCGTAAACGGAAACGAAAAGAGGAAGGAGGCCAGCAGGACCTCCCGCGGTTTGAAACCGAGGAGGAAAAACCAAAGGGAGGACAGCAGTTTAACCGAAAAGAGGAGGCCCCAGAGGAGAAGCGCCAGCTTCAGCGGCTCCTCGCTCAGCAGGTAACGGGGGTCAAAGGAGAGTCCCACCTGAATGAAGAAAAAGGGAATGAGGAAACCGTAACCGAGGGCCGAAAGCTTGTGTTCTATGCTCTCCTTTTCGCGAAAGATGAAGCCAAAGAGGGTTCCCGCTATAAAGGCGCCCAGGATTGGTTCGACGTGAACGAGGTAGGCAAAGGCCATGAAGGTCAGCATCAGCGCGAAGCTGGCCCTGACGTCGACCGCCGCCTTGTTTTCCTCCACCACCAGGGCCGCAAACTTGTCGGGAAAGTACCAAATGAGGAGTTTTATCAGCTTCAGCAAAAGGAGGAAAAAGAGACCGAAAAGGCCCACTAAAAGGGTGTGGAAGACGAACTCCTTGGAAAGGCCGAAGGCCAGGTAAAGGTCGTAGCCCGTCAGACCCAAGAGCGTTGCCACCTCGCCCAAGCTGCCGGTAATTAAAACCGCTTGGGTAAAGCGCTCCGGAAGCTCTAACTCCTTTACCACCGACAGCATCAGGCCGATGCCGAGGGCCCCGAGGATTAAAATCCATTCGCCCGAAAGGTTTAAAAGCTTTACCCAAAGGGCCGCCAGCAGGAAGTCGGTGGCCACCACCGCGAGGATGACGAGCTTTTCCCTCCTGTTTAAGGTCTCCAGTTTGTTCCAGTCGATTTCGAGTCCCGCCAAAAACATCAGCAGTGAAAAGCCCAAAAAGGCCAAAACCTCCAGCGGAAGTAAAGCCTCTCCGCCGACGCCCAGCCGGGCAAACAGATAGGCCAGGAAAACGCCGTAAAGGAGCTCGCCGACCGCCACCGGGAGTTTGAAAAAGGGAACCGCAAAGGGGACCAAAAAGGCACCCAACGAGACCAAAATCAGGACCAACATTTGGTTCTCCATCAGGTTTCAACCTCCGTTCCCCTTTCGGTCGGAATGCCTAGAACGCTCTTTGGCGAGCTTTTTGTAAGCAGGTAGGGCGTGTAGGGCTCCAGCAGGCCCACCTTCTTCCTTTCAAAGCCCACCACCAGCAGGTCGTAGTCGCCGAGCATCCTCAGCGTAACCTTTTTGGGATTGCCCTCCGGGAGCAGAACCTTCACCCTGTCCTTTGCGTCGTAGAGCTTGGCGTATTCCTCAACGAGCGAAAGGGCCTTTGCCAGGGCCTTTTTTTGCCGCGCCGGCATCAGGACCTCCGGCAGGCCCACGTGAACGAAGGTCAGCCTTTCGACCCTGAAAAGTTGGAAAACCTCAAAAACCTGTTCCACCATTCCGGCCGGGTTTTCGTTGTTCAGCGAAACCAACACCCTCAGGTAGGGAAAAGAAAGCCGGGGAACCAAAAAGGGGGTCTCCTGCAAAAAGAGCCTTTTGAGGTCGAAGTTGCTCCAAAAGAGAAACCTCCGCCGGTGGGGCGCCGAAATTAAACCCGCCGAGTGGTTGGTCTGAACCTCCCGGTCGAGGACGGCGTCGTAACCCCTCCAATCCTCCAATTGGAGGGCCGAAAGGAAGCGCTCGTCGTCGACCACCTTTCGGACCCTCTCTTTGTCCCTGCAGTCGGTAAAGAGAACGACGCTCTTTACCCTCGTGTGTTTCCAAAGGTAGTAGTGCTCCTTGAGGTAGTGGAGTTCGCGCCTTTTCAGGGCCACCAGGAGGTTTTCGCCGAAGCTGAGGGGAAACTGCGGCTCGCCGAGGGCCATCGCCTTTGCCACCTCCAAAACCACCCGCGGGTCGTTTCCGACCAAAATGACGCGGTCGCCCGGCCGAAGGAAGAAGCGGCGCCGCGGCAAAATAATCTGCTCGCCGCGGTAAACGAGGGCGATGTTCCAGTGGCGCAGGCGGTGCGGCACTATCGGAACCCGCGTGTAGGGACTTTTCGGCGAAACGGTGACCTCCAAAATCTCGTTTTTCCCCAAACCGATGCCGATTGGCTTTACGATGTTTCGCAGGGTGTAGCCCTCGACGAAGGAGGCCGCCACCTCCGGCAGGTAGAGGACCTTACAGTTGTAGTTGGCGAAAAAGCGCTCTTCGCTGCGGTCAAAGGCCAAAACCAAAACCGGAAGGTCGTAAAGTTTAAAAATTCCGCGAACGATTTCGCAGACGGTTTTGTTGAACTCGGCGTTCCTAAGCGAGGAAACGACCAGGTCAACCTCCTCCAGCGGCAGGTATTCCCACAGCAGGAGCGAGGTGGCGTCCCCGACGCAAATCTTAAAGTCCCCCTTGGCGGTCTTTAAAAACTTTTCGACCACCGAGGGGTCGCTCTCGACGATTATCAAAGAGTGTCCGTAAGAGAGCAACCTCCTCGCTATCTCGGCCCCGAACCTTCCCAGTCCCAGCAGGAGGATTTTCATCTATTGCTCCATTATCCCGCCAAGTAATTAGTAGATATTTAGAGCGGCGACCGCCATGGAGAAGGTAAAGAGCGAAAACCAAAAAAACAAGGCGATTTTCGAAAAGTCATGTCCCAACTGCGGAGGACCCATAAGCGACAGGCGTTTGGAAAAGGGTCTCCCCTGCTCAAAGTGTCTGCCAAAGCCCGTTGAGAGCGAAGATAAAGCCTGCGAGGTTTTGGATAAAGAGAAAAAACTCAAAAAGGACTTTAAGGAGATATGCACCCTAAAAGACGAGGT
>JAADCT010000063.1 GCA_013154305.1 Aquificota bacterium | reverse complement strand
GTCAGGTCTACTTTGGACAAATCTATACCCGTCAAGGGTAGACGCCGAATTCTCGTAACTTCGTCTACTTGGAGGTGTTTTAAGAGTCGGGCGAATCTTTCCTTGTTTTGCGGGTCCTTTTCCCAAACCTTGGTCAGGAAGTGGTGTTTCCAAACCTCGCCGGGAGGGATTTTTCCCTCTTTTAGTTTTTCCTCCAGTTGGAGCGTGGAAATGGTGCCGGCGAGGACGAGCAGGCCCCCGAGGATGAAGAGGGGGCGGTTCAGCGGGTCGGTTTCGTCGGGTCCGAGGGATTCGAGAAAGAAGTTTTTTCTCAAAAGTTCGGGAAAAAGTTCCACCAGCCTTTCCAAAAGTCGGTCCTGAAGTTGGCGGTCAGTTTCCCTCTTTACTTTTACGATTTGTTCCAAAAATTGACGGACCGCACCGTCCAGCCGCCGATGGGAAAAGAGTTTCCAAATAACCCTTTGAGCTTCTTCATCGCTTTTTTGGGGAAGTTTCAGCACTTCGTAGTAAATGTATTCGGCGGCCAGGTATTCCTGAAAAGTTTTGTGAACGAATTCTAAGGTATAGCTCTCTTGACCTTCCTTTGGCTTGGTCCGCAGATAAAAACCGAAAACGGCCGAAGGAAAAAGCTCCTTTGGGTCAACTTCGTCAACTTCAGAGTCCTTTAGCTTTTCGACGAAGATTTTAAAACTTTCCAACTTTTCAACTTCGGAGTATTCTGCCTGTAAGGTGCCCTTTTGAACTTCCATGTAGTGGGCCAGTTCGCGTAAAAATTGCAAGTAAAGTTTTTTTAATTCGTCGTGGCCGAAGTATTCGGCGTCCCACTTTCTGTCCACTACCGCCCGGATTACGGTTTCGTAAACCTCCGCCGCTTTCGCGTTTTTTTCAAAAATTCTTCGGACCTTTTCGTCCCCCTCGGCGAAAGCGCAGGTAACGAGGGTCAAAATAATCGGCTGACTTAACAACTCCACGAGGTGACAGTTCTTCGAGTTCCACGCGGCGGAAACTTTTTTCTTCAGCTCCTCAACGCGGTCGGGGAAGACCTCGTCCGACCCTTCCGGTCGAAGTAAAAGGGTTTTTTTAAACTTTTCCAAAAATAGGATTACCTCTTCTTCCTTAAATTCGCGCAGTTCCAAAACGACGGTTCCCTGGAAACCGGCCACCGCGTCGAGCAAGTCCTGCGAAAGGTATCGCGAGGTTATTACGACCCTGCCTTCTTCGGAGACCAACTGTTTGGTCAGCCGTTCAAACAGGTTTATCACTTGGCCCGCGGTTGCTTTGGCGGAAAGAACGAGCTCGTCCAGACCGTCCAAAATTAGAAGCGACCGCTTTAGCTCCGGCGCCTTCACCTCAAGCGAATACCTTTTTTGAAGGAACAACTCAACGGTGTTAAAAGGTTTTTGAAAAAAGTCAGCGTCCTCCTCCGCCAACTCGGCCGCCAGCTCCCTCAATCGCACGAGAAAGAGCCTTCCTTCCCAATTCAACCGGTAGCGCGCGTAATCGTGGGCCAGCTTTTTTGCCAGGCTGGTTTTTCCCTCGCCGGGGTAACCCAAAACCAAAACGACCTTCGCGGAATCGCGCCTTAAAAACTCAAAGTTTTCGGTTGCCGTAACGAGCGGCTTAAAAAAGTTTTCCAAGTCAAGCTCAAACTCTTTTGCGTAGTAAAAACTTCCGTCCCTTACGGGGGAAAGTCCCGAACCCTTTCCGGCCTGCCGGTCCTCGGTCGGACACCTCGGCGGGTCTTCGCGGAAGAAGTTCCTAAAATCGTTTAAGCTCTTTTCGAAAATCCTGAACTTGGGTTCAACGAAAACGCTTTTTAGGGGCACGAAACAGGGGTCTTCGGGTTTGGCGTTTAAGACGGATTTTTCGAAGTCAGAGGCCCAACCGGCCAAGGCTTGCCTGTAGCGGTCTAGTTTATTGCGATTTTTTAAATACTCGGTAAGGTTTCGAAAGGCGGGGTCCTTAAGAAGCTCGTAAAACAAAGGTTCGGTCCGCCTTTTTACCTCCCCTTTGAGGCGACTTTTGTTGGGCCCCAACTTGCTCCGAAGGTCGGCGGTTTTCGGCAGATTCTCGTAAAGGTTCCAAATCTCGTCGAGAACTCCGTTTCGGTCGAAGTTTTCGAAGTTAAAGCCTTCGAGGTTAACCTCCAGTCCGTCGAGGGTCAAAAGTTTTTTTAACTCCTCCTCGTTTAGGTTGAAAAGTTCGTTTAGCTTCCACTTGGCGTCCTCGACGCCTCCGCGGAAAGGTTTTCCTGTCGAACCTTCGAAAAATTCCGCAACTACCTCGGTAAACGCGAGAAAGAAGGCCAGCCCCAAGGCGGTTTTAAAGGCCTCCTCCTTTTCTAAAAGACTTCTTTCCTCCAAAAGGTTTTCCAAACGGTTGATAAACTTATCGGTTAAAGTGCCGGCCACTTTGGAAGCGATTAGCTCCCAAACCATCGGTTGCTTCTAATAACAATAAGTTTTTAGGAAAACTTGCAAGTTTTTCCAACCTCCCGCCGGGCTGTTAAACTTCCAAATTTCCTATCGGTGGAGGGATGGACGCGATAAAGACCGCCAGGGAGGTGATAGAGACCGAAATTCGCCAACTGGAGAGGTTAAAAGACTGCGTCGACGAAAACTTCGAAAGGGCCGTTCAAATCCTCTTAAACTGCAAGGGGAAGGTGGTCGTAACCGGCATAGGAAAGTCGGGCATAGTCGGCAAAAAGATAGCGGCAACGCTGGCCTCGACCGGAACGCCGGCCTTTTTCCTCCACCCGGCCGAGGCGCTCCACGGCGACCTGGGAATGGTTTCGCGCGGCGACGCCGTAATAGCCATATCAAAAAGCGGAAACAGCGCCGAGGTCCTGGCAATGCTCCCCTACTTCAAGCGTCTGGGGGTTCCGATAATAGCGATAACCAACGACCCGAACTCGGAGCTGGCCAAAAGGAGCGACGCCGTCCTGCGCCTGTGCGTTGAGAAGGAGGCCTGTCCGCTCGAGCTGGCCCCCACCGCCTCGACGACGGCGACTATGGTCCTGGGCGACGCCCTGGCCGTTGCGCTCATGAAGCTAAAGGGCTTTACCAAGGAGGAGTTCGGCCTGCGCCATCCGGCCGGAAGCTTGGGACGCCGCCTCAAGACCGTCGGGGACCTCGGCCACTTTTCCCCCGACGAGGTTCCGATAGTCCGCGAGGACACCCCGATGAGGGAGGTCGTCGTCGAAATGTCCTCCAAAGGGTTCGGCGCCACCGCCGTCGTAAACGGCGAGGGGAAACTCGTGGGCATCATCACCGACGGGGACCTCCGCCGCTTCGTCGAAAGGGGGGGAAACTTCGACCGAACCACCGCCGGTGAGGTCATGACCAGAAACCCCAAGGTGGCCAAAAAGGACGAGCTGGCCGCCGAGGCCCTAAAGAGGATGGAGGACCACAAAATAACCGTCCTGCCCGTCGTCGACGACGAAAACCGCCCGATAGGAATAATCCACCTCCACGACATCGTAAGGGGGGAGGTCGTCTAGTCCTCCCCCTTTCGGTCAAAGAGTCTTTTAACCGGACCGTAGGAGGTGCGGTGAATTTCCGAAGGACCCAGGCGGCTTAGGGCCTCCAGGTGCTCCCTCGTGGGGTAACCCTTGTGTTTTTCAAAACCGTAACCGGGATGGCGCTTTGCGTAGAGCTCCATAATTCGGTCGCGAACCACCTTGGCCACCACGCTGGCCGCCGCCACCGAAAAGACCCTCTCGTCGGCCTTGGCCTCCGAAATCACCGGAAAGGGAAAGTTCTCCAGCGGCATAAAGTCGGTAAAGGCCGCCCCCAGCTTAAACGGCACCGCCCGAAGCGCCCGGGCGTAGGCCCTCTTTGTGGCCCGGTAAACGTTAAAGGCCTCCACCTCCCTCGGCGTGGCGAAGGAAACGCCCACAAAGAGCGCCCTCTTTACGATTTTTTCAAAGAGTAGGGCCCGCTCCGCGGGGGAAAGTTTTTTGCTGTCCTTGTCCAAAAAGGGCTCGGTCCCCGGCGGGAAGACCACGCAGGCCACCACCACCGGTCCCGCCAGCGGCCCCCGGCCCGCCTCGTCGAGCCCCGCAACCGGCAAACCCCTTTCCCAAAACTCCCTTTCGGGAAGCTCCATCCCGAGTTAAAACCTTCGGCCGGAAAGGAGGAATTTCAACCCCGCAGGAGGGGAAAAGTCCGGGCCGAAAACTCGAGGGCCGTAATCAGGCCCGCCGCGTCCAAAATCCGTTCGGCGGCGCAAAAGACGCCGTGGGAGTAAACCAGCGCACAGGGGGCCTCCCGCAGCGCGCGGGCTACCGCCTCCGCCAGCTCCGGCGAGGCCGACGGCCTTTCGAGCCTCAAAATCGGAACCCTTCCCAAAAGAAGGCGCCCCTCGTTGTCGGCCGGCTCGTAGTGGTCCCCCTCGAGGAAAAAGGCCAACCTCACCGCCGAAGGGGGATGGGCGTGGGCCACCGCCGAGCGGTCGGTAAGTTCGTAAATCCGACGGTGGACCGCAAGCTCGGAGGAGGGCCTGCCCGCCCAAGGTCGGTCGTTTCGAACCTCGACGAAGTCGGCCGGCGTCAGGTCGGGGAGGGGACTGCCCGACCGCGTTATCAAAATCCCCTTCCTGAGGCGGACCGACAGGTTTCCCGAAAAGCGGTCCACCACCCCCGCCTCAAAGAGGTAGCGTCCCGCCTTTATCAGCTCCCTAATCAGTTTCTTCTTCATCCTCGGCCAGGCCTCCGAACTTCCTCTTTCTCCGCGAGTAGTCCTCGAGCGCCTTTAGAAACTCCTCCCGGTCGAAGTCGGGCCACAGGACCTCGGTAAAGTAGAGTTCGGTGTAGGCCAAGTACCACAAAAGGAAGTTGGAAATCCTCCTTTCCCCCGCCGTTCGAATCAGCAGGTCGGGGTCGGGAACCTCCGGCGGAAGGTCGAGGTACCTGCGCAGGACCTCCTCGGTAAAGAACCGCTCGCCCGCCTCGAGGGCGCGGTTGGCCGCCCTGACTATCTCGTCCCGACCCCCGTAGTCGACCGCCACGAAAACCGTTACGGCGTTGCAGTTTTCGGTTTCGCGCTCGACGCGCTCCATCCACTCCAGCGTTCGGCGCGGAATGCGGTCGCGCCGCCCTATAAACCTGACGCGGATGCCCTCCCTTTTAAACCTCTCCAGGTTTTCCCGAAGGTATTCCCTTAACAGTTCCATTAAAAATTCGACCTCCTCCTTGGGCCTTTTCCAGTTTTCGGTCGAAAAGGCGTAGAGCGTCAGGTAGGGAATGCCGAATTCCTTGGCCGTCTCAATGGCCCTTTCGGCGGCCTTTACGCCCTCGGCGTGGCCGCGGATGCGGGGAAGGCCCCTCCGGCGGGCCCAGCGGCCGTTTCCGTCCATAATAACGGCAACGTGGCGGGGGAGCTTGGAGGGCATTAGATAACCTCTATTTTAGAGCCCGCGGGTGAGGGAACGACGCGTATCTGACGCTCGAAGAGGTCGGCGACGGCGTCAACGTGGGTTATCACCCCCACCACGCGCTCGACCCGCGTTTTTATCAGCTCAAAGAGCTCGCCCACCTTGGTCAGGGCGTCGCGGTCGAGCGTTCCGAAACCCTCGTCGATAAAGAGGCTCTCCACCGCCGCACCCGAACCCAGGTACTCGCCAAAGCCCAGCGCAAAGGCCAGGGAGGCCAAGAAGGTTTCGCCGCCCGAGAGGCTTTCGACCGGCCTCGCGGCGTCCGTAAAGAGGTCCAAAACCTCCACTTTCCCCCCCTCGGAGCGGAAGCGATAGCGCTCCGTCAGGCGGTAGAGGTATTCGCCCGCCAGTTCGACCACCTCCTCTATCGCCCTCCCTACGACGAAGTCGGGAAGCCGGTCCGACCGAAGGTCGTTTAAAAGGGCCTCCAGCAGTGCCAGCCGCTCCTCCAACCTCTCCTTCTCCTTTAAAAGCTCCTCCTTTTGTCTCAGGGCCTCCTTCACCTCCCGCAGCCGGTCGGAGGTTTTGGCCAACTCCACCTTGAGTTCCTCCAGCCTTTCTTCCTTCTCCTTCAGGAGGTTTCGGAGCTCCTCCAACCTTTTTAGGTCCTCCTCGACCGAGGGACCCAACTTTGCCGAGAGGCTTTCGAGTTCCGCCTCGAGGGAGCGCAGGCGTCCCTCCTTTTCCTGCAGCCTCGAAAGCAGTTCGGGAAAGGTCCTCAGGCGGGGAAGGAGTTTTTCGACCTCCGAAGGTTTGAGGCCGAGCTCCTTCACCTCCTCGCGCAGGCGGCGCAGTCTTTCCTCGACGCCCGAAAGGAGGTCCTCCAGCCTCTCCCTCTCCTCCCTAAGGAGGGAAAGCTCGCCTTCGACCTTCGAAAGGGCCACCGACAGTTTGCCCACCTCCTCGGTCAGTCGCTCGTAGTTCCTGCGGAAGGTTTCAACCTCCTCCCTTAAAAAGCGAACCAGCTCGTCCGGCCTTTTTACCTCTTCTTTACCGAAGACCTTGAGCACCGCCTCGCGGAGGCGCCGCTTTAGCTCCTCCTTCCTTTGGTTGAAGCTTTGGAGGCGCTCCTCGAAAAGGCGCGTCCTTTCGGCCAGCGCCGATGCGAGGGAGGCCGCCTCCCGCTCCGTCTCCGCCAACTCGGCCCTGAGTTTCTCCAAAAGCTTTTCCTTCCGCTCCCGCTCCTTTTTTAGGTTCTTCAGCTCCTTCAGCTCCCCTTCGAGTTCGGCCTCCCTCCCGGGTAGGGCGCCCTCCCTCCGCAGGGCGGAAAGTTCGCCCTCGCGCTCGGCC
>JAADCT010000042.1 GCA_013154305.1 Aquificota bacterium | reverse complement strand
GCAGTTAAGCCCCCCAGCGCCGATGATACTGTGCCGGACCGCGGCACGGGAAAGTAGGTCGCTGCCGGCCCTTAATCCCCTTCCAATTCAACCTAAATCAATCACCCTTCTTTAAAAGCCCTTTACCCTCAAAACCCCAACCAAACTTCCTAAACCTCAACCTTAAAAAAACTTCCTTAAAACCCTTTAACTTTCAATAATCACTCAACCTACCCACTGTCGGGGTTTAACCTTTTTCAACGGCTTAAGCTTACTTCCTTAACTTAGATTTTTAAGGCTTGTCGGTTTTCTTAACGGGTTTTTAGGTGGTATAGGTAAAGGCCCCGGAAGGTTAGAAAGGGGTCGTGTTTTAGGCGATAGCCCTCCGGTTTTAGGAGGTTTAGGAGGGTTTTGGAGTGTCCGCCGGTCAGGATTGCGACTTTTGTTCCGAATAGGGTCCGATACAGGTTTAGAAATCCTTCTACGGAATACTTCAGACTCCACCACACGCCGGAGCTGAGGGCTTCGGCGGTGGTTTTCCCCGGCGGGGGCAGTGGTTCGGTTCCGACCTGCGGGAGTTGTTCGGCGCTGCGGTGGAGACATCGGAGGTGTTTTTGCGGTCCGAGGAATATTGACCCGCCTTGGTGAATGCCGTTTTTAACGGCATCCACCACGACGGCGGTTCCGACGGAAACGACCGCAAAGGTGTCGGCGTAGCAGGTGGCGCCGAGGGCGTTGAGGAGGCGGTCGACGCCGAGGGTTTCGACCGTCCGGTAGAGGGTGGGCATTACGCGCGCAACCTGCGTTGCACCGGGAACCTCCACCTCGGCGGGAAGTTTTTTAAACAGTTCGTTCAAAGAGGGTTTTACGGAGGAAACCAACACCTCTTCGGGTCTTTCTTTCAGAACCGTTTTTTCCAGAAGGGGAAACCAGCCTTCGGTAGCCTCTACGGGGTGAACTTCCACTTTCCCGACCTCAAAACGGTCGACGGGCGTGAGGGTCCACTTGACGGCGGTGTTTCCGGCGTCGACCAGGAGGAGTTTCACCGCTAATTTAATTTATGCCTTTCGGAAACTTGGAGTGGTCCGCCGACTTTTTTCGTTTTGCGATTATCTTATTCTCCGACCGATGACGGACGAGCTTTTGAAACTGGTGAGGAGGGCTTCCGCGGTAACCGACCGTTCGGAGGAGGTAAAACCGGGGTCGATTTTTTTCGCCATCAGGGGGACGAGGTTTGACGGGCACGGGTTTATACCGAGGGTTTTGGGGCGGCGGCCGCTGGCGGTGGTGGTTGAGAGGGATTACGTTCCCCCGAAGGGGCTTGACCTTTCGAAAACGAGGTTGATAAGGGTGGAAAATACGCGAAGGGCTTTCGCTTTGGCGTGCCGGGAATTTTTCGGGCGGCCGGACGAGCGGTTGAAAATTTTGGGGGTTACCGGGACCAACGGTAAAACTTCGACGACTTTTATTTTGGCCTCCTTGTTGGAGGGTTTGGGTTTTAAAACCGGGGTGGTCGGAACGGTTTTTTACCGAGCGGGCGGGGAAGTTTTGGGCAGGGGAAACACGACGCCGGGTCCCAGGGAGTGGTATTCCCTTCTGAGGGAGATGGTGAAAAGGGGCGTCCGGTTTGTGGCGGCGGAGGTTTCCTCCCACGCACTGGACCAGTGCCGAATTTGCGGAACGCGTTTTGAGGGCGTCGTTTTTACCAACCTCTCGCGGGACCACCTCGACTACCACCGTTCGCTGGAGGATTACTTCGCCGCCAAAAGGAGTCTTTTTTCGGATTACTTTTACCGCGCGGGGGCGGCCAACTTCGACGACCCCTTCGGGAGGAGGTTGGTCGGGGAGTTCGGCCTGGCGGGTTTCGGAAGGTCGGAGGGTTCCGACTACAGGATTTTAAGTCCCTCGGTGTCCCTTTCGGGGTCCTCTTTCGTTTTAGAAACCCCCGAGGGCAGAAGGGTGAAAGTTCGGACCAACTTGGTGGGGGGATTTCAGATTTTTAACCTGGCTGGGGCGTTGGCGCTTTTGGACCGATTGGGGTTTGAGCTCGATGAGCTCGTAAAGGTCGCCGAAAGGTTGGAGCCTATTCCGGGTCGATTTGAAAAGGTGTTCGACGGACCTTTTAAGGTGGTGGTGGACTACGCCCACACGCCGGACGCTTTGGAGAAACTTTTGGAGAGCGCCCGCCGATTGACGGAGGGGAGACTAATCGTCGTTTTCGGGGCGGGGGGAAACCGCGACCGCTCCAAGAGGGCACCCATGGGCCGCGCGGCGGAGAGGTTTGCCGACTTGATAGTTTTGACCTCCGACAATCCCCGTTTTGAGGAACCGGAGGCGATTATCGCCGACGTTTTGGAGGGTATTTCGGACCGTTCGAAGGTTTTGGTGGAACCCGACCGCCGAAGGGCGATAAGGTTGGCCTTGGAGGCGGCCCGACCGGGGGACCTGGTGGTGGTGGCGGGAAAGGGACACGAGGATTATCAGGAGATTAAGGGGAAAAGACATCCCTTCGACGACCGAAAGGTGGTTTTAGAGCTCCTCGAGGACCTGAAGAACGGTTTCGATAACGAATGAGACCTCCTCGTCGGTCAGGGAGGGATAGATTGGAAGCGCGAAGAGTTCGTCGCGCAGCCTTTCCGCAAAGGGGGTCGGAAGGTGTTCGGTCTCCCTCAGCTCGTGAAGGAGGTAAGAGTAGTAAACTTTGGTGGCGACGCCCCTTTCGTTCAGCATTTTTACTATCAGGTCCCTTTGGGGGTGGCGGAGGCTGTAGACGTGGTAAACGCAGTAGCCCCTCTCCTTTTGTAAACCGAACCGTCCTTCGAAACTTTCGTTGTAGCGGGCGGCTATTTCCCTCCTCCGGCGGTTGTTTTCGTCGAGTTTCCTCAGAGAGTGCAAACCGACGGCGCTTTGAAATTCCGACAGGCGGAAGTTGAAGGCCGGTTCCTCCCCAAAGTCGAGGAGTTTTTGAAGCCTTTCGGCTACCGAGGGATTTGTAGCGGCGACGGCCCCTCCCTCGCCCATTGCTACGTTTTTCGTGGCGTAAAAACTGAAGGCGGCGGCGTCGCCCCACGCTCCCGCCTTTACGCCCTTTAGCTCGGCTCCGTGGGCCTGGGCCGCGTCCTCGACGACGAAAAAGCCGTACCTTTGGGACAGGTCTCTGATGGCCTCGGTATCGGCCATGTTTCCGAAAAGGTGGACCGGAACCACCGCCTTTACCGGATAACGCTTGACGGCGTCCTCGAGCTGGTTGAGGTCGAGGGTGTACGTTTCGTCGACGTCGACCACCAGGGGTTTTCCCCCGGCCAAAATAACGGCGTCGACGGTTGCCATAAAAGAGAGCGCCGGAACGACGACGAATTGGTCTTTTACGTCGACGGCCCGCAGGGCGGCGTAGAGGGCGGTCGTTCCCGAATTGACGGTTTTTAAAAAGGGAACGCCAAGGTAGCGCGCAAATTCCTCCTCAAAGAGTTTGGTAAACTTTCCCCTCGTCAGGCGGCCGCTGGAGAGGATTTCCTCCAAGCTGGCCCGAACTTCGTCGGTGATGCCGTCGAACCGAAAAAAGGGTATCTGCATCAAATTACTACTATTCTCGGGAAGGACCCAGCCCTAAGCCTTTTTGCGAAAGTTAAAATTTCTAATCGGCTCATGGAAAAGCAGAAGGTCCTTTTCGTGGTATCCAACAATCCCTTTTCTAAGGACCGGAGGACGATATTGAATCTGGCGTCGGAGCTTTTGGAGGCGGGCGCCGAAGTGCTGGTGTTTCTCCACGGAAACGGCGTTTGGTGGTTGGGTCTGGAGGACCTAAAGGGTCTTACCGACCGCGGGCTGAGGGTCTACTGCGGACGCAGTTCGGCGGGCAAACGGCATCAAACCGTTCCGCCGTGGGCGACCGAACTGGACCTGGACGGTTTGGTCGAACTGATAGCCGGGGCCGACAAGGTTTTATTTTTTAACTAGATGGAGGCGGCCGTAGTACTGAAGTCGGACCCTTTTTCGTGGAAGGCCATACAGGCCTACAAAATAGCGGCCGCTTTGAGCAAGCGCTACAAGGTCTACTTCGTCGCAATCAAGGAAGGGGTCTACTTTCTGACCGATTGGTCCCCCGAAGGGCTCGGATACGAAAACTTTAGGAATTACGAGGTAAACAGGGACAACTTGATTTTCGTGGTGGACCGCGACGACTTTGAGGTTCGCGGACTGGGCCACGAAAACCTTTGGACGGAGGGCTTCAAACTGGTGGAGGCCGACGAGAGGGAAATCGGAAAGATTTTGAAAAGGAGCACCGTCGTGGGGGTTTGGTAATGGTTTCCACCCTCTGGTTGGTCAAAAAGAGGGACGTTCCCTACGCCTTTGTGGGAGAGGACGACGTGGTGGTCCTCATAGAGGACGCGGTGTTAAAGGTTCCCTCCAAACCCAACTGGTTCGTGTGCAGGGAGGACGCCGAGGCCCGCCGCGTCAAAGTTCCCGCCGACAGGCTCGTTTCTTATTCCGACATAGCGAAGCTTATTTTGGAGGCCCGCAAGGTGGTCGTTTGGTAGAGTTTTAAACCTTCGATGGAATTCGGTCCGGACTTTGCCCTCCTTCCGGTCGCCAAACCCAGGGGAATTACCTCCACCGAGGTTTTAAACCGCCTTAAAAGGAAGTTCGGTCTCAAAAAGGTCGGTCACACCGGAACCTTGGACCCCTTTGCGGAGGGACTTCTTCTCCTTCTCCTGGGAAGGGCCACCCGCTTGGCCGAATACTACCAAAAACTGCCCAAAACCTATCGCGCCGTCGGCTTGCTGGGCGTTGAGACCGACACCTACGACGCAACCGGCGAGGTTCTCTTCAGGAAAGAGTTGGAAAGCCCGCCTTCGGCGGGACAA
This sequence comes from Aquificota bacterium, assembly GCA_013154305.1. GTDB lineage: Bacteria > Aquificota > Aquificia > Aquificales > QOAS01 > QOAS01. The sequence goes on along the minus strand of JAADCT010000042.1, from coordinate 21,036 downwards.
TTGGAAAAGGTTTTAACGGAATTCGTCGGAACCTTTGAGCAGCAACCGCCCCCCTTTAGCGCCAAAAAGGTCGGCGGAAAGAGGGCCTACAGGCTGGCGCGGGCGGGTAAAAAGGTTGAACTCAAACCGGTAAAGGTAACCGTTTACGACCTGAAGTTGGTCTCTTACGAACCCCCCCGCTTTGAGGTCGAAACGACCGTCTCGGGAGGAACCTACGTTAGGAGCCTCATAAGGGACATCGGTAGAAGGTTGGGAACGGGGGCGACTACCGAGAGGCTGATTCGAACCGCCGTGGGAAAAATTACCCTCGACGGGGTTCCGACCCTCGAGAGGCTCCTCGACGAACCGTCGCTCGACCCCTTTTTGAGACCCCCGTGGGACGGATTGGACCTTCCCGTCCTTAAAGTCGGTGAAAGCGACGCCCTCAAACTCCGAAACGGACAGCTTTTGGAGGTTTCTCCCCCGGCGGAGGACCTATTTCTAATCTTCACCGAAGGGGGAAGGTTCGTGGGAATAGGTAAGAACCTGGGGGGAAAGGTAAAACCCGAAAAGGTTTTTATTTGACGACGTAAAGAATTCGGCCGCAGTTGGGACAGTGAACCAAACCTTCCCCCTTAAGGAGTTTGGAGTATTGGGCCGAGGGAATTTGCATGAGGCACCCGCTGCACGTGCGGTTTTGCGCCGGAACGAAGACGTTGCCGCCGAACTCGTACTTTTTTTCCTCGTAAAACTCGACCACCTCGGGCGAGATTTCGGAAACGAGCTTTTCCCTGTAGCCCCCCAGTTCCTCCAGCTTCCTTTGGAGGGCCGCCTCGGTTTTGGCTATCTCCTCCCTCTTTTTGGCGATTTTCCGCTCGTGCTCGGCCACGCTCTCTTCCATCCTCTCCCTTTCCCTGAAGAGGCTGTTTAGCTCCTTCAAAATAGCCTCGATTTCCTTGGTTGCGGCGATTATTTTCTTCTCGGCCTCGGCCTTGAGCTTTATGGCCTCCTTGTAATCTTCGAGGTTTTTGGCCTTTGCCTTTTTCTTCTTCGCCTCCTCGATTTGTTTGTAGCTGTCGTTAATGAGCTTTTCCAGCTCCTTTCGCCTTTCCGAAAGCTCCTCAATCCGCTCGTCTATTCGAGCAATTTTGTTGCGGCGGGCGGTTGCAACCTCTTCCAACCTTTTGATTTCCCGCGGAAGTTCCTTAAGTTTTAGCTCGAGTTTGATGATTTTGGAGTCGATTTTTTGAAGTTCAATAAGTTTTTCGAGGTCCTCTTTGGAAAGTTCTAACATCAACATCAGTATAACCCCTTATTCAGATTTTCTCCGATGACGGGCGGGATTGCCATGACCGACTTTGGACGGTTGATGGGCCCGGGAGGACTCGAACCTCCGACCGGGCGGTTATGAGCCGCCCGCTCTGCCAACTGAGCTACGGGCCCGAAAACTACAATAAAATAAAGATAGCAAACGCTTCGTCCGAAATCAAGCCGCCGATTATCAAGCTCCCGACGGCCTTTTAAAGGTCCGACGAAGTGTGTTATTATAAACTATTTTGCGGGAGGAAAACCATGATTCAGCGATACACCTACCTCAACGTGGCCGACAACTCGGGAGCCAAAAAGGTTCAGTGCATCGGTATTCCCGGAGGGGCTAAGAAGAAGTACGCGACCTTAGGCGACGTTATAACGGTAACCGTCAAACAGGCTACTCCCGACGGAAACGCCAAAAAGGGAAAGATTTACCGCGCCGTCGTGGTCAGAACCGCCAAGGAGGTCCGCAGGCCCGACGGAAGTTACGTAAAGTTTGACGACAACGCGGTGGTTCTGCTCAACCAGTACGGAGAACCCCTGGGGACCCGTATACTCGGTCCCATTGCGAGGGAAGTCCGCAACAAGGGTTTTACCAAAATAGCCTCGTTGGCACCCGAGGTTATCTGAGGAGGCAGGACGATGGCGGCGAAAATTAAAACCGGCGACCTGGTGGTGGTAGTCCGCGGACGCGACAAGGGTAAAAAGGGAAAGGTCCTCAAGGTGATAAAAAAATACGAACGCAACAAAAAGGGTGAGGTAATCCGGACAAAGGTCCGCGTGGTGGTCGAAGGGGTCAACATCCGCAAAAAGCACGTCAGGGCCACGCAGGTGTCCGAGGGGGGAATAATCGAATTTGAGGCCCCCATCGACGTTTCCAACGTTATGCTGGTGGACCCCAAAACGGGAGAACCCACCCGCGTCGGCTTTGAGGTCGTCGAGGAAAACGGTTATCTGGTCAAGTACAGGGTTGCCAAAAAGAGCGGAACCCGCCTCGACGTGGTTAGCAAGAAACCTATTAAGAAATAAGAGGGGTGAAGGATAATGGCGGAAGAAAAGTACGTTCCCAGACTCTACAAAAAGTACAAAGAGGAAGTCGTTCCGCTGCTGGTTAAGAAGTTCGGCTACAAGAATCCCATGCAGGTTCCCAAGCTGGTAAAGATTACGGTTAACATGGGCGTCGGTGAGGCCGTTCAGGACGTCCGTCAAATAGAGAGGGCCATGGAGGACCTGGCGGCCATCACCGGTCAAAAGCCCCAGCTCCGCCGCGCCAAAAAGTCGGAGGCCGGATTCAAGCTCCGTAAAGGCATGCCGATAGGAGCCCGCGTTACCCTCCGTAAGGAGAGGATGTGGGACTTTCTCGACAAGGTTATATCGGTCGCCCTGCCGCGGGTTAAGGACTTCAAGGGTTTGAACCCCCGCTCGTTCGACGGAAGGGGCAACTACTCGTTCGGTATTGCGGAACAAATAGTCTTTCCCGAAATCGACTACGACAAGGTCGACCGCATCCGCGGAATGGACATAAACATCCACACGACCGCCGAGACCGACGAGGAGGCCTATTGGCTCCTGTCGTTGCTGGGTTTGCCTATAAGGGCCGCTTAAATTAGGGAGGTGTAAGAGGATGCCGTGCCTCAGCAAAAAGATTAAGGAGTTGGAAAAACCGCCCAAGTTTACCACCCGCCTTCACAAGCGGTGTCCCGTTTGCGGGAGGCCGCGCGCCTACAGGCGCTACTTCGGAATGTGCCGCATTTGCTTTAGGGAATACGCCCTCAGGGGCGAGCTGCCCGGCGTGAGGAAGGCCAGCTGGTAACGGAAAAGGACGGGTCGGTAAGGGACGGTCGTCGAGCCGTCCAACTGCCGGCCCGACCAAATAAAGAGCGGAGGAATAGAGATGAGCGTGACCGACCCCATCGCCGACATGTTCAGCGCTATTAAAAACGCCCAGCTCGTGCGCAAGGACTATGTGGACGTTCCCTCTTCGAAGCTTAAAGAACGCATTTTGGACCTTCTGAAGAGGGAGGGCTACATAAAGGATTGGGAGCGCCTCGACGGTCCCGAATACCGAAAGGGAACCCAATACAAACTCCGCATATGGCTTAAGTACTTGGGTCCGAGGAACACCAAACCCGCCATAAGGAACCTCGTAAAGATTTCCAAGCCCGGAAGGCGAATCTACGTTCCCGCCAGGCTCGTTCCCTACGTCAAGAGGGGCCTCGGGGTGGCAATAATGTCGACCGACAAGGGAATTATTACCGACAAGGAGGCCCGTAAGCTCGGAGTCGGCGGAGAGGTTATCGGTTTTGTTTGGTAATCGGGAGGTGGCGAAATGTCGAGGATAGGAAAAATGCCCGTCGTTATCCCCAACGGGGTGACGGTGGACATAAAGGAGGAATACGACGGGGTGGTCGTAAAGGTTAAGGGCCCCAAGGGGGAATTGACGCAAAAGTTCCACCCCGCGATGGAGGTCTACATCGACAAGTGGAAAAATCCCAAGGACGGAAAGGAGTACGACGCCGTCTTCGTTCGTCCCAAGGAGGGGATTAATCCCAAAACCTACAAACTGACCAAGAAAAAAATCGGGGCCCTTTGGGGAACCACCCGCGCCCTCATAAACAACATGGTCAAGGGCGTAACCGAGGGCTGGAAGGTGATTTTGGAAATTCACGGTTTGGGTTACAGGGCCGCCGTTAAGGGTAAAACCTTGGAGCTGCATCTGGGCTATTCGCACCCGATACACTACGAAATTCCGGAGGGCATTAAGATTTCGGTCGTTCCCAACAAGCAGAAGAAAATCGACGAAATTCACGTTGAGGGTATCGACAAGTACTTGGTGGGACAGGTCGCCGCCATCATAAGGGACTTCAGGAAACCCGACCCCTACAAGGGTAAGGGTATCCGTTACGCCGACGAGGTTCTCCACCTCAAACCCGGTAAGGCGGCTAAGAAGAAGTAATTAGGAGGTTCGGGCCATGCCTAAGTTGATAAGCCTGAAAAGGGAACTGGGAAAGGTAAAAACGCGGGCCCAAAAGAGGAAGAGAAGGCACTTGAGAATTAGGAAAAAGGTGTTCGGAACGCCCGAGAGGCCCCGCCTTTGCGTTTACCGCAGCGACCACCACTTTTACGCCCAAATAATCGACGACACGGTGGGTCACACCCTCGTTTCTGCCTCCTCGATAGACAGGGAATTCGTAAAGCGTTACGGTTTCAGGGGCGGAAAGTCCATTCCGGTGGTCGAAAAGGTGGCCGAACTTTTGGTCGAAAGGGCCAAAGAAAAGGGGATAAAGAAGGTCGTCTTCGACCGCGGCGGCTACAAGTATCACGGAAAGATTAAGGCGTTTGCCGAAAAGTGCCGGGAACTCGGCCTCGAATTTTAAAGCTTTGGGAGGAAACCGTCATGGGCGGAAAGTCCATTGACCATATGCTCGAAATGAAGCAGAGGGAGCAGGGTATCAACCCCGAACAGCTCCCGCTTGAGGAGAGGCTTATTCAGGCCAAGCGGACCACCAGGGTTACCGAAGGCGGTAGGCGTTTCAGCTTTTCGGCCTTGGTGGTCGTCGGCGACAAGAAGGGCCACGTGGGCTTCGGTCTCGGTAAGGCCAAAGAGGTTCCGCTGGCCATAGCCAAGGCCATTCAGGACGCCAAGAAAAAGGTCATCCGCGTTCCGATAATTAACGGAACTGTGCCCCACGAGGTCATCGGCCACTACGGACCGACCAAAATCATCATTCTTCCGGCGCGCCGGGGAACCGGTATCGTCGCCGGTGGTGCCGCCAAGCCGGTTTTCGAGCTGGCGGGTTACACCGACGTTCTCACCAAAATCATCGGTTCGACCAACCCCCACAACGTTCTGAGGGCGGTCTTTGACGCCTTTCTCCAAATGGAAACTCCCGAAGAGGTGGCCGCCAAGAGGGGTAAACCGGTCGAGGAGATTCTCGAAAACTACCGCATCTACGCCACCCGCCGCTACAAGCACATAAAGCTCTACTGAGCGGAGGTTTGGAAGATGGCCGACAAACTCAAGGTTAAACTGGTAAGGGGTTTGGCCGGAAAGAGGGAGGAGCACGTTCAGGCGGTTCGCGCCTTGGGCCTGAGAAAGCGGGGCGACGAAAGGATTTTGGACGACGACCCCCGCACCTGGGGAAACATAAAAAAGGCGTGGTACCTCGTAGGGGTGGCCTATCGCATCGACTTTTCGGGTGACATACCCGTCGTCGAGAGGGACCTTTCGGAGGAAAACGACCGCAAGATTTTGGTCAAAAACGGCGTCTTTACCAACGGTAAGGGAGTTTACTACTTTTCGAGGATTCCCGACCTGGAGGACTTTTTGAGGAAAAAGGGTTACACCAAGTACAAGAATTGGAAGGGCGAGGTCGTAGAGATTTGACCCCTCTTTCCGCTTTAACTTTTAAATACTTCGGGAGGCGAAGGAAATGACGGTTGAGCTTCACGACCTTCAACCCCACGAGGGGGCAACCAGAGAGCGCAAGCGCGTCGGAAGAGGTATAGGAAGCGGTAAGGGCAAGACCGCCGGTAAGGGTCACAAGGGTCAAAAGTCGCGCTCGGGCGACCGGACGCTTCCCTGGTTCTTCGAGGGCGGACAGACGCCCCTTCACATGAGAATTCCCAAAAGGGGCTTCCGACCGGTAAACAAGGTCGAATATTCGGTCGTAAACGTCGGTAAGCTCGACGAGCTCTTTGAACCCAACGAGGAGGTAACCCCGGAAAAACTCCTCCAAAAGGGGCTCGTCAGGAAAAACCGCCCCGTTAAAATTCTGGGCGACGGCGAGATAACCAAACCCCTTATCGTTAAGGCCCACAAGTTTTCCAAGTCGGCAAAGGAAAAAATCGAGGCCGCCGGCGGTCAGGCCGTGGAAATTTCTTAATCCTTTCCTCCTTCGGCGGTTTTCGCCTTTTTTCCTTACGAGGCCTTCGAACTTTTAAACCTCTTCGGTTTTCCGGTTGGGGAAGTTTCGGTGGTCTTTCCGCCGCGGGTGCGGCGAAAGGGGTTTCTGACCGACTTAAGGGCGAACCTCGTCGACTTTTGGTGGAAGTTCGAAAGCGGGGTCCTTTTCGGGGGGTATCTTTAACCTTTAATGGTCCAAAAGGTGTTCGTAAAACTCTTTGACCGCTACGACGAGGCCTTCCGTTATCTGCTCCGAAACCTCAAGGTCGGGGAGAGTTTCGTCCCACTGCTGGCGGAAAAGACCAACGCTTTCAACCTTTTGGTGGAAAACTTTCCCAAAAAGGAACTTAGGAACCTGATAGCGGCGGCCGAAAGAAGTTGCGTGAAGGTGGCCTTCCCCACCGTGCTGGAGCTGGCACCCGAATACCTGAGGATTCTCCTCATTGGTAACGAGCACGACTTTAAGGAGCTGGCCCGGAATCTGAAGGAGTTCGAAAGTCTTAAGACCCTGGCCCGGGAAATTTTGGAGGTCGTTATTCGCTACAAGCGGGAGAGTTTTCGCATTACTTACCGCGGAAAGGTTTTACCGCTGGGGTTGAAAACGCACGTGATGGGCGTTTTGAACGTAACGCCCGACAGTTTTTCCGACGGGGGGGAGGTGAAAACGGTTAAGGAGGCGGTCGAAAAGGCGCTCAAGATGGTCGAGGAGGGAGCCGACATCGTGGACGTGGGGGGCGAGAGCACGCGCCCCGGTGCCGAACCGGTCCCGGCCGAGGAGGAGCTGAGGAGGGTCCTGCCCGTCGTCAGGGAACTCCGAAAGGAGCTGGAAAGGCAAAAACTGGACAAGGTTTGGATTTCGGTCGACACCTACAAAGGGGAGGTTGCCGAGGCGGTCCTCGAGGAGGGCGCCGACCTGATAAACGACCCCAGCGGTTTTTCCTTCGACCCGAAGATGGTTGAGGTGGTCGTAAAGCACCGCGCCCCGGTGGTCGTAAATCACACCAAAGGCAGACCCCAAACTTGGAGGATAAACCCGCCGTCGTATTCCGACGTGGTGGCCGAGGTCCTCGAGTTTTGGAAAGAGAGGATAGACCTGCTGATGGAAAGGGGCTACGACGACCGGAATAAGGTAATCTGCGACCCCGGTATAGGCTTCGGAAAGTTGCCCGAACACAACGTTGAGATTTTGAAGCGCTTTAGGGAGTTGAGGTCGATAGGCCAGCCGCTGATGGTGGGGGTTTCCAGAAAGTCGTTTATAAACGAGATTTACAAGGCTCTGCTGGGCTACGAGAGACCGCCTAAGGAAAGGCTCTACGGTTCGCTGGGGGCACTGGCGCCGGCGGTTTTGGGAGGCGCCAACATCGTGAGGGTCCACGACGTGGGTCCAACCAGGGAATTTCTTGCCGTTCTCGACTCCATAAGGACCTACGACCCTTACTACTTCGGGTAGTTTTTTAAAGATTTGCGGTCCCGGAAAGGGAGGTTTCGGGCGGCGGCGGTCCGGCGCCGCGGAACTTTTCCACCTCAATAAAATGAAAGAACCTTAAAATCCCCGTAGGGAGGTAAGGAAAGTGGCCGACGTTCTTATGGAGATACTCAAAGAGGTTCAGGCCCGAGGAATTCAAAACGTTTACAAGCGAAACATTGAGAGGGTTCTTTCGGCCTTGCTCGTCACGACCGACTTTTGGAAGGTGGTCGACTATTCGGACCTGCCGGTTCCCTACGCGGCGGCCATTATCGAGGTTCTCCGCGAAAAGGGTTTCGTCAAAATCGAAAACGACGAAATTCTCCTGACGGAAAAGGGTTTGGAACTGATTAAGGAGTACGGCATCGGACCCTACAAGGACTTTTCCTGCGAGGCCTGCCAGGGAAGGGGCGTTCCCTTTTACAAGGACATCGAGTTTTACAGGACCTTCGTCGAAATAGCCAAGGACCGACCCGAGCCGGTTCAGCAGTACGACCAGGGTGCCGTAACGCCCGAAACCACCGTTAGCCGCGTTCTCCACATGGACATGCGCGGCGACATCGAGGGGAAAGAGATAATCGTTATGGGCGCCGAGGACGACCTCACCGGCTTGGCCATCGCCCTCTACGGCGGCTACAAGAGACTGCTCATTATCGACATCGACGAACGCCTGATTGAATTCGACAACAGAATTATTAAGGAGCTCGGACTCAAAAATGTCGAGGCGCGCGTTCACGACCTCAGGAACCCCTACACCGAGGAGTTTCTCGGAAAGTTTGATGTGTTTGTGACCGACCCGCCGGAGACCTTTGCCGCCTTTAAAGCCTTTATCGCCCGCGGTATAGCAACGATAAAGGACGAAGGCGGTTCGGGATACTTCGGTCTGACGCTCCGCGACAGCTCCATCTTCCGTTGGCAGAAGTTTCAGAGGGAGCTCCTGCGCATCGGCGCCGTCATCACCGACATCATTCAGGACTTCAACGACTACATGAACTGGGGCTACCACGAGGAGACCAAGGCCGCCCGCGTTGCGCCCGTCAAAAAGCCGCCCCAGGACATTTGGTACCGCAGCGCCTGGTACCGCATCGAGCTCCTGCCCGGTTTTGAGCGCACCAACGAACCCATCTCCGACGAGGTCTTCTACCTCGACGAGGAGGGTTCCACCACCTGACTTAACCTCCGCGGTTTTCCTTCTTTTTTTTCCTTTTTTCGGTCTTCTTCGGGTCTTACCGCCGAAGGGGTTTAACCTTTCATTCTTTACGATGGGCCAAAAGGTGAAGGTCCTGAAGGAGGTCCTCCCCAACGGGGTAACGATTTTGCTGAAGCCCACCGAGGGTATGGGCATAGCGGCCGGAAGCGTCTTTATAAGGGGCGGAATTCTCGACGAAACCCTTCCCGGTTCGACCCACCTGACCACCTACCTCCTCCTGAAGGGAAGCAGGCGTTTCGACAAGGACCGAATATCGGAGGTTTTTGAGGACTACGGAGGGGGCATAGGGGCGTCGACGGCCGACGAGTATTCGATTGTGGAATTCGCCACCAAGGTCGAGGGCCTGAAGGAGGGCCTCGAGGTTTTGGGAAGCGTTTTGCTCGAGCCCCTCTTTCCCGAGGAGGACGTGGAGAGGGAAAAGAAAAACGCCCTCGCGGCCATTCGTTCTCGGCGCGAGCACCCTTTTCGCTTCGCCTACCTAGAGCTGAAAAAGCTCACCTACCGCGGAACGCCCTACGAGCGGGACACCCTCGGCGACGAGGAAAGCGTCTTAAAGTTCGACCGCCGATGGGCCCAACGCCGGTGGGAGGAACTCCTGAAGGGGGGAAGAATCGTCGTTTCCCTCGTCGGGGACTTCGAAAAACCGACCGAAGTGCTCGGGCTACTCAGGGAGACCTTTTCGGCCGTCCCCGGGGGGGAATTCCGCTATCCCGAATACCGCAAGGAGGTCGAAAGGGACGAACTTAAGACCGTAAAGAGGGAGGGCAGTCAGGCGACCATTTTGTGCGCCTTCAACTTCCCCCACTACCGTAGCGAGGAATATTGGGCCGGGAAGGTCCTGAACGCGGTCCTCGGCGACGGATTTACCTCCCTCCTTTTTAGGGAGCTCAGGGAAAAGAAGGGCTACGCCTACGCCACCACCTCCTTTTATCCGACCAAGGTCGGTTCCCCCCGCCTATTTGCCTACGCGGGAACCTCGCCCGAAAAGGCGGCCGACGCCTACCGCGACATGCTTTCGGTAATAAAAGAGATGCCCTTTGGGAGGGAGGAGGTGGAGGTGGCCAAGCGGAAAATCGTCGGCGACTGGCTGATGGACCACCAAACGCGCGCGCGCCAGGCGTGGTATCTGGGCTGGTTCGAAACGATAGGTATGGGTTTTGAAACCGACTTCGAATACGCTGACAAAATCAGGGAGGTTTCCTTTGAGGAGGTCCTGAGGGTCCGCGAGCGGTATCTGACAGCGGGGCCCCACCACGCGGTGGTCGTCTCCCCCTGAGGGCTTTTTACTTGGCCAGGTCCAGACCGAGGCTGCCTATCAGCGAGAGGCTGGAAACGAGCAGGACCACCTTGAGGTAGTCGAGGGGTTCGTCGACGACGGCGGGGTAAATGCCCAGCAAAAGGACGACGAGGGCCGAGACCGCAAAGGAGATGGCGGCGCTGGTCAGCAGCCGCAGCTGGATAAAGCCGAGGACCGTTTGCCGGGCCCACTGCTTGGGATTGCCGTATCGGACGAAGAGGTTGGCAACCAGCAGGACGAAGAGGTACACCAGCAGGGCGTGCAGGAGCGAAAGGCGGGTGGCCAGCTCCCAGATTTCCTCGCTGAGGGAAACGGCAATGGCGACGGCCACCGCGCCGGCCAGCTCCTGAACGAGGTCGTCGAAGGAGAGCTTTCTCGGTCTGCCCTTCAGCTCCTCCGCCAGGTCCTCTATCTCCCTTTCGAGAACCTCCAGTCGGTGCGTCAGCTTTTCGAGGTCCCCTTCGGGTTTTTCGGACTTTCGGCCCTCCATCGGAGGGGAGGGAATTTTAAGCGAGGGTGGCGGCGAAAAACTTCTTCATTTCCTCCTCGGCGGGAAGAAAGCGCGTCTTTACCGCCAGGTCGAAGCGGTGAAGCGCCTGCAAAACCTTCACCAGGTCGGAAAGCTCCCACCTTTGGAGCCACCCTTCGAACTGGGCCACCTGAAAGGGGTAGTAGAGGCCGAGTTCCCTCGCGAAGGACTTGAGTTTTCGTCCCTTTTGGGTTCTCTCCTTGGCCACGAGGAGGCGGTTGGCGGTGGCCAGCAGCAGTCCCTCCAACTGAAGGCAGAGGGCGTTTCTTTCGTAGGCGGTCAGACCCTCGAGTAAACCTTTAAAGGTTTGCAAGGTCCTTTTGAGGTCGCGGTCGAAGTAGGCCTTTTGGAGGTCGAAGACGGTGTAGGAGGGATTTCCGCTTACCAACTCCTTTACCTCCGAAAGGGTGAGGGTCCTCTTTCCGACCGCGTAAGTCAGGAGTTTTTCCAGCTCCGTTTTGAGGGCCGAAAGGTCGGGAAAGACCTCGAGGAGGTATTCGACCACCCCCTCCTGGGGCGTAATTCCGGCCTTTTGAAACTTCTTTCGAATCAGGGCGGCCAGCTGGTCGCGCGGCAGGCTTTCGGCCTTGAGGACGGCCGCGGCCGCCTCCAGCAGCGTTTTGTAGGGTTCTTTGGCCAGGTCGGTCTTTTTCAGGTCGGCGGTTATCGAAATTACCACTATCTTGCCGACGGGTCGCCGCAGGAGGGCGGCAACCTTCTCCTTTTGCTTTTTGCCGCGGAGTTTGGAAAAGAAGCTTTCGGCCTTCAGGAGGACCGAGGCGGCCGGTCCTTTGGAAAAGAGGGTTTTCGAGCCAAGGAGCTGGGCAAAGCCCTCGAGGTCGAGCTCGTCGCCGCTTTTTACCTCGACCGAACCCAATTCCCGCCGAAGGCGGGCTACTAAACTTTTGTGTAGGAATTCCTCGGGACCGACGACGGCGTAAAGGCCCTTACCGAGGGAAAGCTCCTTTTGCTGGAGAAGGCGCGCAAGGGACAGCTCCTTCGCCATTACTCGGAAAAAATTTACTTTTTCGGGAGCGATGGGTTGTCCGTTTTGCGGGCTCCCTGAGGGGGTCAAGATTTTGGAAAACGAGCACTGGTTCGCGATTTTTGACAAGTATCCGGTAAACGAGGGGCATTCGTTGATAATTCCGAAGCGCCACATCGAAAGTCTCTTCGAGCTCACCGACGCCGAAAGGGAGAGTTTTTGGGAGATTTTGGACCGCCTGAAGGAGTTTTTGGACCGCCGCTTTTCGCCCGACGGCTACAACGTCGGCGTCAACCTCGGCGAGGCGGCGGGGCAGACGATAGCGCACCTGCACGTTCACGTTATTCCGCGCTACTACGGCGACGAGCCGGACCCGACGGGCGGCGTTCGCGGCGTCATCTGCTCGAAGAAAAACTACAAAATTTCAAAATCTTGATGGAAAACCGGGTGGAGGAGGTCCTCAGGGCTTTGGAGGGGGAGGAGTTTCTGGTCGAGCCGCAGCGGTTGCGGCGTTTGGTCGAGGTCCTTTTGAGGAGGCAAAAGGACCTGGTCCTCTTTTCGGAAAACGTCAAGAACGAACACAACTTTTCGGCCATCATCCGAACGTGCGACGCGGTGGGGGTCCTGAACGTCTACTACACCTACGAAGGGAACAAACAAAAGATTTACAACGAGCACATCACGATGGGGTCCCACAAGTGGGTCTTCCTCCACCGGGTCCAAAGCGCGGTCGAGACCCTAAGGAGGTTTAAAGAGAAGGGCTTTCAGGTGGTGGCGACGCGGTTGGTCGGCCGTTCGGTCCACTTTCGGGAGGTGGACTACACCAAACCCACCGTTGTCGTGGTGGGAAACGAATTGGAGGGCGTCAGCGAGGAGGTGGCCGAGCTGGCCGACCACAACGTGGTCATTCCTATGTACGGAATGGCCCAGAGCCTCAACGTTTCGGTGGCCACCGCCGTAATTCTCTACGAGGCCGAGCGCCAGCGGTCGGCAAAAGGCCTTTACGACCGGCCCCAACTTTCGCTGGAGGAAATTAAGCGAATTCTCCGAAAGTGGGCCTACGAGGACGTCATCCTCGACCGAAAGAGGTGATTTTCGGCCATCGGGGACCGTTGAAAGGTTTCGGTCGCCTTTCCATTATTAGGCCTTTTTGAAGGTCATGAAAACCCTCGCCGAGTGGAAGGAGCTCGTCGAACGGATTCCGGAAAGGTGCGGCGTCTACCTCTTTAAGAGGGGAAAGGAGTTCGTCTACATAGGTAAGGCGAAAAACTTGAAAAGGAGGCTTTTGCAGCACCTGCAGCAGGCAAAAAGCGACAGGAAGGAGTTGGCTATTTTCGCCGGCTCCACCCACCTCGAATACATACTGACCACCAGCGAGTACGAGGCCCTCGTTTTGGAGCGGCAACTCATCAACCTCCACAAACCGAAGTACAACGTCGTCTTTAAGCACGGTAGCGGCTATCCGATGCTGGTTTTAACCGAAGGTCCCTTCCCCACGCTGAAGATAGTCCGCGACTTTGAGGAGAGGGGAACCTACTTCGGTCCCTTCTTTACGGTCAATCAGGCAAAGAGGGTTAAAAAGCTGGTCCACCAGCTCTTTAAGCTCCGCACGTGCGAGGAAATGCCCGTTCCGGGAAAGCTCTGCATGGACTATCACCTCGGCCTCTGTTCGGGCCCGTGCGTCGGCAAGGTCAAAAGGGAGGACTACCGCCTGGCCGTCGAGGGCGCCAAGGCCTTTCTCTCGGGCGAGGTGGGTCGGGTTTTGCCGAAGCTCTACTCCAAAATCGAGGAGCTGGCCCGCAGGATGGAGTTCGAACGTTGCGCCCTCCTCAAGGAGCAGGTGGAGGCCCTCGAGAACCTGGCGAGGGGTCAGAAGGTCCTAAACCTCCCCTTCGGGGAGGCCGACGTTTGGCTCTACCTGCCGAAGGAGGAAAAGGTCCGCCTCTACCTGATAAGGGGAAGGAAGCTGGTGGGTCGGGAGGAGTTTGACCTGTCGGGCAAGCTCCACGAGGGCCTCGCCAGCTGGCTGGAGGCCTACTACTCGGTCAACTTCGTTCCCGAAAGGGTCTTTTACGAAGGGGGCGAGGTCCCCTCGCGGGAAACCCTGGAGCGCTTTCTCAAAGAGAGGTCGAAAAAGACCGTTTCCCTACAAAGGGGTATTCCCGAGGAGCTCCGCCCGTTGGTTGAGGTGGACGCGGCGGGCGCCTCGGCCCCCGAGGAGGCCCTCGAGAGGAGCTTCAGGGAGGTGTTGAAACTGCCCCTTCCCCGCCGGATAGAGGGCTTTGACGTCAGCCACTTTATGGGGGAGGCGACGGTGGGTTCCTGCGTCGTTTGGGAGAAAGGGCGGATGAAAAAGTCGTGCTATCGCCGCTACCGCGTAAAGACGGTGGGCAAAATCGACGACTACGCCTCCCTTAAGGAGATTTTGACGCGCAGGGCCCGCCGCATCGTTTCGGGTCAATATCCGGTTCCCGACCTCTGGCTCATCGACGGGGGCAAGGGACAGCTCTCGGCCGCCCTCGAGGTGAAGGAGCGCTTTAAACTTCCCACCTTCGTCGTGGCGCTGGCAAAGAGGGAGGAAATCCTCCACACCGAGGACGGCCGCGAAATTCCCCTGAAGGAGCACCCCGAACTCTACCGCGTTTTCGGTTTGATAAGGGACGAGGCCCACCGCTTTGCCCTCGGCTACAACCGGCTCCTCAGGAAGAAAAAGCTTCTGGGTATGCTCGACGAAAGGACCGCCAAATTGGTGGAGAGAAACTTCTCCGACCCCTACGAGGTCCTGAGGGCCTCCGACGAATACCTCCGGAAGCTCGGCCTTTCGCCCGAACTGAAGCGGACCGTAAGGAAGGTCTACGGCGAGGAGGACCGGGGTTGACGAAAACCCTTTCGGCGGCCTTTTCCTCCGCGGCAAAATAAGACGGTATGAGTTACCTGGTAAGCCTTTCGATATTTCCGACCGACAAGGGGGAGAGCGTTTCCCCTTACGTCTCGAAGGTCATCAAACTCATCAAAGAGAGCGGTCTGCCCTACAAGCTGACGCCGATGTCGACCATCGTCGAGGTCGAGGACATCAACGAGGTCTTCAAACTGATGGACAAGGCCTACAAAATTCTGCAAGAGGAGGGCTGCAATCGCATCTACACCGTAATGACGGTCGACTACCGCAAAGGCAAGTCCAACCGCATGGAGCAAAAGGTTCGTTCGGTCGAGCAGAAAATCGGCGAGGTCAACAAGGTTTAAAAAAAACTCCCGCGCCGAAGGCGCGGGCTTTTTCCTTTACTTGGAAACCTTTTCAAAGTCGGCGACGCTTTCAAAGAGGCGCCTGACGCGCTGGAGCAGGGCGATGCGGTTTTGCCGCAGGGCCTCGTCCTCGGCCATTACCATAACCGAGTCGAAGAAGCGGTCGACGGTTTCCTTGTAGCGGGCCAGTTCGCGGAGTTTTTCCTCGACCGTGGCGGTTTGAAATCTGCCTTCCAACTCGAGGAGTTTTTCAAAGAGCTCCCTCTCCTCCTTCTGGACGAACTTCTCGGGTTTTACCTCAAAGGTTTCCTTGACCTTGGCGATGATTTTGCGGACGCGCCGATAGGCCTCCCGCGCCAGTTCGAACTCGAGCGTTTCGACGAGGGCGGCCAGCGCCGAAACGGTTCTTATCGCGTCGGCGACTTCGAAACCGGAGCGGGGCTCGACGACGGCCAAAACTAGCTCCTTGGGATAGCGGGAGGAGAGGTAGGCCACCAACCTCTGTTTGAAGAATTCGTCCAGCTCCCTTAAAAGGTCCTCCTTGGGCAACTCCAGTTCCTCGAAGAGGTCGTAGGCCAGTTCGACGAACCTTTCGAGGTCGAGCCGCAGGTTTTTCCCCTCGATTAGGCGGATTACGCCGAGGGCGGCCCTCCGCAGGCCGAGCGGGTCGGCCGTCGAGCGCGGCTTTTCCCCGACGCCGAAGTAGCCCACCAGGTCGTGGATTTTGTCCGCCAGCGCCAAAACCGTTCCCGTTTCGGTGGCGGGAAGCTCGTCGTCGGCCCCCTTGGGCTTGTACTGCTCCCACAGGGCCCGCGCAACCTCCTCGTCCTCGCCCTGCGCCTTGGCGTAGACGAAACCCATGTAGCCCTGAAGTTCGTCGAGCTCTTTAACCATTTCGGTAAGGAGGTCGGCCTTGGAGAGGTAGGCGGCCCTCTCGGCCTTTTTCACCTTTTGGGGAGCCAGCTCCCGCGCCAGCTCCGCCGACAGCTCCACGAGCCGCATCGTCTTGTCGTAGAGCGTTCCCAGCTTCGGGTGCTGAAGAATGCCCCTGAGTTCGGGAACGAGGCTTTCGAGGGGACGCTTGAGGTCCTCGCGGTAGAAAAAGAGGGCGTCCTCCAGCCGGGCCTTAAGGACCTTTTCAAACCCCTCGCGGACGACCCCCTCGTCCTTGGGCGGCGTTCCGGCCACGGCGAGGAACTTGGGAACGAGCGACCCGTCGGGTTTTTGAAAGCAGAAAAACCTCTGATGGTGGGCCGCCACCGTAATTATCACCAGCGGGGGAAGTTCGAGGTACTTTTCGTCGAACGAACCGAGGACGGGATGGACGAACTCCGCCAAAAAGGTGTTTTCCTCGACCAGACCCTCCCTCTGGGGAACCCGTGCCCCGAAGCGGGCCCCGTGGAGGTCCAGCGCCTCCTCTATCCGCCTTTTCCTTTCGCGGTGGTCGACCTCGACGAAGTTCTCCCGAAGGAGCTTGAAGTATTCGACCGCGTCGGGAACTTCCAACTCCCTACCGCGGAACGAGCCACCGCCGACGAAGCGGTGGCCGTAGGTAAGGCGGTCCGCCTCGAGGTTTCCCCACTTTATCGGAACGACGCGGTCGTCGGCCAGCGCCAAAATCCACCGAACGGGCCTCAAAAAGGTCTTTCCGGCTCCCCAGCGCATGCGCTTTTTAAAGGGAATTGCGTCGAGGATTTCGGGCACGGCCTCGGCCAAAATTTCCTCCGACGGCCGCCCGCCGACGACTTTTTCGACCGCCACGTATTCGCCCTTTCCCTTGGTCAGGACTTTAACTTCCTCAGGGGAGGCCCCTTGTTTTTTCAGGAAACCCTCCAGGGCTTTGGTCGGCCGACCCTCCGCGTCGAAGGCCACCGCCTTTGGGGGACCCCAGACGAGCTCCTTCTTTTGGGGTTCCCTTTCGGCCAAGCCCTTGACGAAGACCACGAGCCGCCGCGGGGTGGCAAACTCGCGGACCTCCTCAAACGCTATTCCCCTCTCCCGCAGGAGTTCCTCGACTTTTTCCCTCAAAAAGGTTGCGGCCCCGAGCACCTCCCCCGCGGGGAGCTCCTCGGTTCCCACCTCCAGCAGGAAGTTCATAGGTTCTTATTGTCCCACCGGCGGGAAAAAGCGAAACTTTCCAATCTCCCTCGGGTAAATGTCAAAATTGACAAAAACCCTTGGGGAACGGGTGCCGTCCATTCCCTTTAATTGGGAATACTATGAAGTTCAAACACGTGCTGGTCTGCATGGCGAGAAAACCCAACCCGATGATGCCCTCCTGCGGTGCCAAGGGCGCCGACCAGGTGGCCATGAAGTTTCAGGAAGAGCTGATGAAGAGGGGCCTGCAGAACGTCCTCCTTTCGGTAACCGGCTGTCTGGGAGCCTGCGAATTGGGACCGGTGGTGGTCGTCTACCCCGACGGGGTTTGGTACGGAAACGTCAAACCCGAGGACGTCGAGGAAATCGTCGAAAAACACCTTATAGGCGGCCAGCCCGTCGAGAGGCTCAAAATCACCCATCCCCTCGAGCAGATGATTTAACCCTCTTTCGTAAAAAGCCCGGCCTTCGGCCGGGAAACTCCTTTTTTAAAAGGTCCTTCTTTCGGCCCCCGCGGGGGTTAAAACAGTTGTTTATGAACCTTCTAATCGTCTGGGGGCTGATAATCCTCGTTTTGGGAATTGCGGCGTTGGTTGCGCCCTACTACTTTGCCGTCGGTTCGGTCGTCCTTTTGGGGAGTTTGCTCGTGGCGGCGGGCCTCTTTTGGCTACTGTTTAACCTGAGCGCCCGCCAGCGGGGGGCCGGCGCCTGGCTCAAACCCTTCATCCTGATAGTGGTGGGATTGGTCATGCTGTTCTTTCCCGAGCACACGCTGGTGGTCCTGGCGGCACTGCTTTTGGTCTACCTTCTGGTCGACGCCTTTGCCAGCCTCTATCTGGCGCTCGAGCTCAGACCGATGCTCTCGAGCTGGTTTCTGATGGTGTTAAACGCGCTGGTAGACCTCGTTTTGGCCGCCGTTTTGCTCCTTTACCTGCCGCGGCCCGAGGACCTGGCCCGCATTTTGGGACTGCTCGTCGGGGTTTCCCTGGTGGTTGACGGCCTGTTGGCCCTTTGGTTCGGCTGGAGGCTAAAAAGGTACTACGAAAAGTACAAACGTCTGATAGAGGGGTAGAAGGGAAGAAAAAGCGGGCGTTAGGAAACGATTTCGTTGTAGGGCCTTTCGCCGTGTTGGCTTTTGTTGAGGCCCTCGATTTGCTCCTCCTCGCCGACCTTGGCGCCCCCCGTCAGGAGCTTCACCACGAAGGTAATGACGGCCGTCATTACGGCGGTGTAGGCGACCGTTACGGCGACGGCCTCCAGCTGAAGCAGAACCTGTTTGGGATTGCCGTAGAGCAGGCCGGCTCCGCCGTTGATGTTGGGGTCGGCGAACACGCCCGTCAAAATTGCTCCCGCAATACCGGCGACCCCGTGAACGCCGAAGGCGTCGAGCGCGTCGTCGTAGCCCAGCATCCTCTTAAGGTAAACGACGGCGTAAAAGGCGGGAATGGCGCCCAGTAATCCCACAAACAGCGCACCGACGGGGTTGACGAAACCGGCCGCCGGGGTAATGGCCACCAAACCGGCGACGACGCCGGTGGCCAGACCGACCACGGTCGGCTTTTTAAAGTGGAGGTATTCGAGAACCATCCAAGTCAGCATGGCGGCCGCCGTTGCCAGTGCGGTGTTCAGCATGGCCCAACCGGCAATTTCGTCGGCCGCAAGGGCCGAACCGGCGTTAAAACCGAACCAGCCGAAAAACAGGATGCCCGCGCCCAAAACCACCAGCGGAACGTTGTTGGGGAGCAGAATTCTCTCCTTCCTGGCTCCTATAAGCATGGCGGCCACCAAACCGGCCACCCCCGAATTAATGTGAACGACCGTACCGCCCGCAAAGTCGAGCTCGCCCTCGTTGCCGAGAATGCCGCCGCCCCAAACCCAGTGGGCCACCACCGGATAGACCAACACGCTCCAGAGCAGGACGAACAGAATCCAGGCAGAAAACTTCATGCGGCCCACCAGGGCGCCCGCAATAATGGCGGTGGTAATGGCCGCGAAAGTCATTTGGAACATAACGTCGACCGAAACGGGGTAGCCCGCGTCGGTCAGCCCGCCGATGTTTTTACCGAAGAGGTAGTCGAGCGGATTCCCTATCAGCCCCGCGATGTCGGTTCCGTAGGCTATCGAGTAGCCCACGGCGAACCAGGTGATGGCGGTTATCGCAAAGGCCACCATCACCATGGCGACGGTGTTCAGCAGGTTCTTGGCGCGGTCGAGACCGCCGTAAAAGAGCGCCAGCCCCGGGATGGTCATAAAGACGACCAGCGCCGAGGCCGTAAGCATCCAAGCGGTGTTTCCCGTATCGAGTTGGACCGCCATTTTTCCACCTCCCTGACAGTCGTTTTTCTACAAGGCAAGTATAGGGGGGCCGTTTCGGCCGCTAGCGGGCGGACCGGAGCAAACTGTTAACAAAATTGTTGACCCCGACAATTCCCGAAGGGCTTTTAACCTAAAACCCTTATGCTCCGAAAGCTCATAGAAAAGGCCGACGTCCTTTTGGAGGCCCTCCCCTACATTCGCAAGTTCCGGGGAAAGACCTTCGTCATAAAGTACGGCGGTTCGGCGATGGTGGACGAGCGCCTGCGCGAGAGCTTCGCCCGCGACGTTTTGCTCCTGAAGTTCGTGGGAATAAATCCCGTCGTGGTCCACGGCGGGGGAAAGCACATCAACGAAATGCTTAAAAAGCTCGGAATTTCCCCCGAATTCGTCGGAGGCATTCGAAAAACCACCGAAGAGGTAATGCACGTCGTCGAAATGGTTCTGAGCGGGGACATCAACAAGGACATAGTCGCCCTGATAAACAAGCATTCGGGCGAAAACGTTTACGCCGTGGGCCTGTCGGGCCGCGACGGCCGCCTCCTTCGGGCCAAAAAGATAGACGCTTCCTACTTCAAGGAGAAGTTGGGAATAGAACCGCCACCGACCGACATAGGCTTGGTGGGAGAGATAGAAAGGGTTAACGCCGAACTTTTGCTTCTTTTAATGGCGCGAAACTACATTCCGGTTATAGCGCCCATCGGCGTCGGCGAAAACGGCGAGGCTTACAACGTTAACGCCGACGTTGCCGCCGCCGCCGTTGCCAAGGCCCTCAAGGCCGAAAAGCTGATTTACCTGACCGACACCGAGGGCGTTAAGGACAAGGAGGGTCGACTGATTAAGAAGCTAAAGGACGACGAGGTTGACCGGCTCGTGGCCGACGGAACCATAGCCGGCGGAATGATACCGAAGGTCCGCTCGGCGGTCGAGGCCCTTCGGGCGGGCGTGAAAAAGGTTCACATCGTCGACGGCAGGCTTCCCCACTCGATACTCCTCGAAATCTTTACCGACGAAGGGGTGGGAACGGAGATAACCCTGCGCGGGGAAAAGAACGAAACGGCCCCTTAACAAGGGCCGTTTCCCCGGCAAAGAAACGAAAGACCTTTTACGGGACCCGAGCTTTTTCTTTTCCTTCCGAAGTGAGCTGTTGAAAGTTCAAACTCTTTAGAGGTTTAAAAGTTCGTAGGTTTCCCTTTAAAGACGAAATCCTTTATTTTTTCCGCTTTTTGGTGGGCCGGAAAGTAGCATTTGACCCCTTCGACGGAGTAAACCTTGGCTTTATCTTTTCGTCCGTTTTTTGGAGGAGAGGGCAAAACGACCTTCACGACCGCTTTTGGAATTTTGGTTATTTTTTCACCTTCGCCGTTACAAACGATTGCTAAGTCCGGTCGGAGGACGGTCGTTTCGTTTACCGGGTAGTCGGCGTCTACGGCAGTTACGCAATCCTTACACCCTTCTTGGTCCCTGAGTTGTTTCTCCAAAAGGTAAGCGAGAAAAAAATAACTTTTGGCGTTATTAAAGGTGGCGATGTGAAGGCGTAGGAAACGCCGTCCGTCAGTTTCCAAAGTCTCGTAGTCCTTTAACTTGTAGCGCGGCAGGGGAATTTAATGTTAGACTAAAAATCCCAGCATAAACCCGATAAAGGCGGTAAGAATCAGTACAAACAAGTACTTAAGTATTTGTTCTATCAGTTCGTACTTT
>JAADCT010000003.1 GCA_013154305.1 Aquificota bacterium | reverse complement strand
CCAAAATGAAAACCAAATTCATCGAGGGAGCCGTCAAAAAAGGATACGACCGAAAAAAGATAGAGGAGCTCTGGAACAGCATAGAGAAGTTCGCGTCCTACTCGTTCAACAAGTCCCACTCGACCGCCTACGCCTACATCTCCTACTGGACCGCCTACATGAAAACCCACTACACGGGAGTATTTTTCGCCGTAAAACTCTCGACCGAAAAGAACGAAAACAAGTTCATCTCCCTCATAAAGGACGCAAAGCTCTTTGGATTTGAACTCCTGCCGCCGGACATCAACGAGTCGGACATTCACTTCACCATCGAGGAGAAAGACGGAAAGCAGTACATCCGTTACGGTTTGGCGAAAATCAAGGGCGTCGGGGAGGAGGCCGCCCGCGCGATTAAAGAGGCGAAACGAAAGTACGGGCGCTTCCGCTCGCTGGCCGACTTCGTTAAAAAGGTCGACAAGCGGAAAGTGAACAAGAAGGTGATAGAGGCCCTCATAGAGGCCGGGGCCTTCGACTTTACCGGCGAAAGTCGGGAGGAGCTCCTGCGCAAGGTCCGTTCCGAGGACAAACTGACCCTCGCGGTGGGTCAAAACCGCCTCTTTGCCCCCGAAAGGGAAACGAAAAAAAACGGCGAGGGGGTGGAGGACTTTTTGAGGCGGCTCAAGCGCGAACGCGAACTCTTGGGCTTTTACATAAGCGGCCACCCCCTCGACAAGTACGAGTTTCTCCTAGAGAGGTTTAAAACCCGCATCGAGGACTTTGAGGAGCCCGAGAGCGCCTTTGAGGTCAAGGTTCCCGGCGTGATGGTCGACTTTCAGGAAAAGCGAACGCGGAGCGGCACCTACATGGCCGTCTTTAACCTTATAGACAAAACCGGAATAATCGAGTGCGTCGCCTTTCCCGACACCTACGCCCTCTGCAAGGACAAGCTGGGCGAGGACCGCGTGGTCGTCGTCGAGGGCGACCTGACGGTCGACGCCGAAACCGAGACTAAAAAGCTGATAGTCCGCCGGGTGCTGACGCCCGAGGACCTCCAGCGGGAGGTTCAAATATACCTGACCATTCCCGCGAAGTGGACCGAGGCCGGACCGATGGAGAAACTCGAAAGGTTTATAAAAAAACTCGCCGACCCCAAGGAGGGAGCGCCGACGTACTTCCGCCTGAAGGTGGACGACAAACTCTACGAGGTCGAACTGGGTCGCGAGTATTGGATAGTCCCCTCGGCGGAAAACCTCAACCTTTTGAAGGAAAAGTTCAAACACCTGGTGGAGATAAAAACCGGCTCCCTCCCTTAAAACCTTTCCCCGTCCGTATGCTTTTCCTTTCTTGGAGCGATGGAACTGTGGCAGGCGGTGGTTCTCGGCGTAGTCGAAGGTTTGACCGAATTTCTGCCCGTATCCTCGACCGGACACCTGATACTCGTTTCCACCCTTTTGGGACTGAAGCAAACCGAATTCCACAAGACCTTTGAAATCGCCATTCAACTGGGCTCGATACTGGCGGTGGTCTACCTCTTTAGGGAGCGCCTCCTTCGCGACCCCGAGCTGTGGAAGAGGATAATCGTCGCCTTTATCCCCACCGGGGTTTTGGGTTTTCTCCTCTACAAGTTCGTAAAGGGTTACCTCTTTAACCCCTTCGTGGTCGCCTTCATGCTCGTCCTCGGAGGGGTCGTCTTTATCCTCGTCGAAAGGTGGTGGCTTCCCAGGAGGAAGCCGACGGTAACCGACCCCGCGAAGGTGCCCTACTCCAAGGCGTTGGCCGTGGGCCTCTTTCAGTCCCTGGCCATGATACCGGGAACCTCGCGCTCGGGCGCCACCATAATAGGCGGACTGCTCTTGGGCCTCGACCGCCGCGCGGCCGCCGAATTTTCCTTTCTGCTGGCCGTTCCCACCATGTTCGTGGCCACCGGCTACGACCTCTACAAAACCCACGAGCACCTTTCGGCCCAAAACTGGCAGCTTTTGGCCGTCGGATTTTTAACCGCCTTTTTCAGCGCCGTCGTCGCCGTAAAGTGGTTTCTAAACTTCGTAAAGACCCACGACTTTGTGCCCTTCGGGATTTACCGAATAGTCGTGGGTCTGCTCTTTTTGGCGCTGGCGGCCGCCGGGCTGATAGAGTTTTAAAACCTTATGGGGCGCGTTTTGGTCCTTTACGACAGCGCCACCGGCAACACCGAAAAGATGGCCAAGCTCGTTGCCGAAGGAGCCTCCAAGTTTCCCGTCGAGGTTCGACTTAAGAAGGTGGACGAGGCCACCGCCGAGGACGTCCTTTGGGCCGACGGTCTGGCCGTCGGCAGTCCCACCTACTTGGGCGGAATGTCGTGGCGCCTCAAAAGGTTTTTCGACGAGGTCGTCGTCGACCACTGGGGCGAAATCGACGGCAAAATCGCCTGCGCCTTTTCCAGCTCCGGCGGTTGGGGAGGCGGAAACGAAATAGCCTGTCAAAACATTCTGATGATGCTTATTAACTACGGATTTCTCGTATTCGGAGTGACCGACTACGTCGGTAAAAAGTTTACGCTCCACTACGGTGCCGTAGTCGCCGGCGAACCCCGAACCGAGGAGGAAAAGGAGGCCTGCCGCCGCCTCGGCGAAAGGTTGGCCCAGTGGGTACTGATTTTCAAAGACTGTAAAAAGGAATACCTCAAAAACCTGAAACCGCCCGAGCCCGACGACGACTGAGTTTCCTACGAATTTTTCTTAATCATCTCCACAATTATCGGAAGCTGTTTAACCATGGCGCCCGGGTCGGTGGCGGTGACGACGTTGCCGTCCACCTCCACGGGATTGCCGGTGTAAATTGCCCCCGCGTTTACTATGTCGTCCTTTATGGCGAAAAAGCCGGTAATCCTTTTACCTTTTACGATACCCGCCGATATGAGAACCCAAGGTCCGTGGCACACGGCGGCAACCACTTTTCCCGCCTCGTAGTGTCTGCGGACGAACTCCAGAACCTCGGGATATCTCCTCAACCTGTCCGGCGCGTAGCCGCCCGGAACGAAAACGCAATCGAAAAGCGAGTCCTTAACCTCCTCCAAAACCGCGTCGGGTTTGTGGGGACATCCCTTTTTCCCCTTGTAGGTTCGCCTTTCGGGCCCCACCGCGAGGGTTTCAAAGCCCTCCTCCTTAAACCTGAAGTAGGGATAGACGAATTCGACGTCCTCGACGAAGTCCTCCAGAAAAACCACCACCCTTTTTCCGGCCATGGAAGAAAAGATTAAAGGTTTTCCCCCTTCGGGGACCGAAGGCGCGAAGAGAGTCTCCTCCAAAGGAGGAGGTAGGTCAGGCTCCTCGTGAGGTTTTCCGCCAGCATCGTCCCCCAAGGGACGAAGGGACTTTTTACGACCTTTAAAAGGAGCATAGCCGGCAAAATCCTGACCAGCCAAAAGTTCAAAACGTTCACCGCCAGCGGCAGGTGCGTCTTTCCCAAACCCCTCACGGCGCCGGCCAAAACGAAAACGGTCGCCATCAGCGGTTGCGACAGCGCGATTATCCAAAGGTAGTAGGTTCCCCAGCGGACCACCTGTGGGTCGTCGGAAAAGAAGCGGACCAAAATGGGTGCCGAAAGGCCTATTGCCAACCCCAAGAGGGTCATAACCGCCGCGGCCACCCTCAGGGTGACCTTTATTCCCTCCCTAACCCCGTAGGGGTTTTTTGCGCCGAAGTTTTGACCCGCCACGGTGGTGGCGGCGTAGGCAAAGGCCATTCCCACCGTAAAGGAGAAGGATTCAATCCGAAGACCGATTTGGAAGGCGGCCAAAACGGCCGTCCCGCAAACGGCCACCAATCCCACGAAAACGTTGTAGGAAAAACTCATTATCAGCCTCTCCGCACCGGTGGGAAGGCCCACCTTCAAAAGTTTCCAAAGGTCGGAAAGAGAACCGAGACGGTCCTTAAAGGGGTTTAAGGCCTCCTCCCTCCAAACGAAGGGCGCGTAAACGAAAAGGGCCAAGGTCTCGGCAACCGCCACCGCCCAGCCGGCCCCCTCGGCCCCCAGCCGCGGAAAGCCGGCCAGTCCGTAAACGAGAAGGGCCGCCAAAAGGAGGTTTACCGCCGTCGTAAAAACGGTGGCGTAAAAAATTACCTTCGTTCGCCCCAAACCGTTGAAGGCGGCGTTAATGGCGTTGGTCGCGAAGGCGAAGGGCAGAAGCCAAAAAACGGGCCGGAGGTAGTCGACGGCGCTCTCGACCACCTCCGGAGGGGTGGAAAAGAGGTCTAAAAAGAAGCGGACGAAACTTTCGCCCGCGAGGGCCATCGGCAGGGAAAAGAGAACCGAAAGGAGCAGACCCCAAAGCAGGTAGCGGCCCGCCGGCCTCCCCGCCCCCGCGCTCTGGGCCGTCAGGACGCTGACGCCCGTGTAAACGGTCGCCATCGTCGAGTAGACGAACCAAAGGAGGGTCGAGGCAAACCCGACCCCTCCGACCGTTTCCTTTCCGAGCGGCGCCACCAAAAGGAGGGAGACGAAGTTCTGAATCGTGTAAAGGAGGTTCGAAAGAATTATAGGAATTGCCAGTTTGAGGACCTTCCTTACGACCTCCCTCCGCGGGGTTCCCTCCCTTATTACGACCTCGGCGGGCATAAGGGGAATAAAACGATACGCCGGACCAAGGCGCGGCAAAGAAACCGCCCCGGAAAGAAGGAGACCCCGACCCCTTCTCCCGGGGCGGGAGGAGGGAGCGTTTTACCGAAAGGGAGGAAGAAAGACTACCTTTTAATCCTCTTTAGGAATTCCCTTACCGACCTTTCGAAGCCGAAGATGACGGCGTTGGCCACTATCGAGTGGCCGATGTTGAGCTCCTCAATTTCGGGAATGCGGGCGACCGGCTCCACGTTTTGAAGCGTCAGGCCGTGGCCGGCGTAAACGCGCAGGCCCAAGCTTTTGGCAAAGCGGGCGGCCGCCCTCAGCCGGCGGAGCTCCTCCTCGACCCTCTTTTGGTCGCGGGCGTTAAAGGCCTCGGCGTAGGGACCGGTGTGGAGCTCAATCGCGTCGGCACCCGCCTCCAGCGAGGCCTCTATTTGCGCCGTTTCGGCGTCGACGAAAAAGGAGACCTCTATTCCCGCCTCCTTCAGGGGTTTGAGGTATTCCTTTAAAAACTCTTTGAGGGAAACGGCGTCGAGACCCCCCTCGGTGGTAATCTCCTCCCTCCTTTCGGGAACGAGGGTAACGCGGTGGGGCCGGTGGGTTAGGGCTATTTCCCTCATCTCCTCCGTGGGGGCCATTTCCAGATTTACCGGAACGTGGACCACCTCCAAAATTCTCCTCAGGTCGTCCTCGTTAACGTGGCGGCGGTCCTCCCTCACGTGGAGGGTTATCTGGTCGGCGCCCGCCATTTGGGCCAAAACGGCGGCGTGGACCGGGTCGGGCTCAAAGGTGCGGCGGGCGTTCCTTACGGTGGCAACGTGGTCGATGTTTACGCCCAAACGCATAGAAATAGAAGATAAAGGCCCGTCAGAGGCCTTTCAGATACTTGTAGAGTTCAAAGAGCAGGTAGTAGACCGCCGAAAGGCGGTTTTGGTTCCGGTCGTAGGGGAAAACCTCCCTGAAGACCAGGATGTCGTCCGGGGCCGAAAGGGCCATGTAGGTCAGACCGACGGGTTTTTGCGGGGTGCCTCCGCCGGGGCCGGCTATACCGGTGGTCGAAAGGCCGAAGTCGGTGCCCAGCAGGCGCCTGACCCCCTCGGCCATCTCGCGGGCCGTTTGGGCGCTGACGGCCCCGTGGAGCTTCAAAGTCTCGGGCGACACCCCCAAAACCTTTTCCTTTACCTCGTTGGAGTAGGCCACCACCGAACCCTTAAAGTAGTCGCTCGAGCCGGGAACCGAAACGAGGGTCGAGGCCAAAAGGCCGCCGGTGCAACTTTCGGCGGTCGCAACCGTAAAACCCTTTTCCCGAAGAAGGTCCCCGACCACCTTTTCCAAAGGTTCGCCCCTTTCGGTGTACCAAACGAAGTCCCCTTCCGGTTTGGAACCGACGGCGTAGAGACCGGTCTCGTTCCTTACGAACTTCAGACCCTCCGGGGGGTCAAACTCGTCCGAGGGCCTCAGGTAGGTGGCAAAAATTCCTATTCGCCTTTTGAGGAGCTCCTCCACCTCCTCCCAACGGGCGGTCGAAAAGGGAAGGTAGAGGTTGACCTTTCCCTCGTTGAAAAGGAGCGAAACCTCCTCAAAGTCGGCCGAAATTATCACCGCGTCCTCGGCCAGGCCCAAGAGGTCGGCCGCCCTGCCGAAGTAGAAGCGAACGGCGTCGACCTCCCAACCGAGGTCGGCCATGAGGTTAAAGACCTTTTTCAGGGAACCTTCGGTGGGAAAGGTCCGAACAAAGTAGACGGTAAAACCCATCAACTATTTAACGGTACCCAAAAGGACGGTGCAAATTACCGAAATTCCCTCCGGAGAGTAAAGACCCTCGGTCGTTTTCCCTTTAAGGTTAACGCGGTCGGTCGGAACCCCCAAAAGGCGGGCCAAGTTTTCGACGATTTTCCCTTTGACGGGGGAAATCTTGGGTCGGTCGCAAACGACGACGCAGTCGGCGTTTATTACCTCAAAACCTTTTTTCCGGACGCGGCGCAGGGCCTCTTTTAAGAAGAGGGCGCTGTCGGCGTTCTTCCACCGCGGGTCGGAGGGGGGAAAGAGTTCGCCGATGTCGGGCTCGCCCGCCGCACCCAACAAAGCGTCGGTAAGGGCGTGGAGCAAAACGTCGGCGTCCGAATGGCCCTTTAGGGAAAGTTCGGTTGAAACCACCACCCCGCCGAGCTTCAGCGGCCTTTTTCCCTCTGGGTCAAAGCGGTGGGCGTCAAAACCCACGCCAACGCGGAACATAGAACATCATT
>JAADCT010000053.1 GCA_013154305.1 Aquificota bacterium | reverse complement strand
GCAGTTAAGCCCCCCAGCGCCGATGATACTGTGCCGGACCGCGGCACGGGAAAGTAGGTCGCTGCCGGCCCTTAATCCCCTTCCAATTCAAACCTAAATCAATCACCCTTCTTTAAAAGCCCTTTACCCTCAAAACCCCAACCAAACTTCCTAAACCTCAACCTTAAAAAAAACTTCCTTAAAACCCTTTATCTTTCAATAATCACCCAACCTACCCACAGTCGGGGTTTAAGTTCCGATTTGAAGCGTCTACATTCCCGCGCTCCGCGCGGGCTTTTTACTTTTCTTAAGAGGTGGCGGTATTCTTTGAGGGGTTGAAGTGATGGCTTCGGTGGACGAGTGCGTGGTTTTGAGGCGGTTTCCGACGGCCGACTATTCCTTGATTGCGAAGTGCTATTGTAGGAACGGGGGGCTTCGGACGTTCTTCGTTCCGGACTACTTTAAGGGTGAAGGGGTCCCTTTGGGGAGTTTCGAGCCTTTTAACCGCTTGAAGGTGCACTTTGAGGAAAGGAATGCCCTTTTGGTGGGTTTGGACGTTTCGGACCTGAGGGAGGAGGCGTCGAGGATTTCTCGAAGTCCGGAGAGGTTTGAATTTCTTTCGAAGGTGGCGGGAACGGTTCTGCGTTACGCACCGGAGGCGGACGAGGGTATTTTTGAGCTCTTGAGTCGGGCCATCGACGTGGAGGACTTTTTCGGTTTTAATTTGCTGAGGTTTTGGCTCAGTTTTTCGTCGGTTTTGGGTTTCTCTTTGGAGAGGCTTTCGAGACCGGGATGGGTGAACTTGATGACTTTGTCCGATTGCAGGGAGGACGAGGTTAAAAATCCGTATTGCGTTTACCTTTCGCCGCGGGAGTTTGCTTTGCTGAAAAGGGTCGGCGACCCGAAAACCAAACCTTTTGAGGTTCCGAGAAGGGAGCTTAAAAACCTGGAGGAGTTTTTCGAAAAGTTTTTGGCCTACCACAAGGGTTAAGGGAAAGAGGAAACCTACGAAAGGTACTTGTAGATTATCCAGGTTTGGATGAGGGTAAAGATGTTGTTGAGGGTCCAGTAGAGGACCAGTCCGGAGGGGAAGGTCGCAAAGAGAAAGGTGAAGATTATCGCCATGAGGTACATGAGGCGGTTTTGCTGACCCGACGGCGAGGGGGTTATCCAAGCCTGCGCTATCATGGTCAGTCCCATCAAGATGGGAAGGATGAAGTAGGGGTCTTTTTCGGCCAGGGAGGGTATCCACAGGAAGCCTTCGAGGGCCAGGTCGGGCGTAACGATTAGGACTTTGTAAAGGGCGAAGAATATCGGAATTTGTACGAGTATGGGAAGGCAGCCGCCGAAGGGGTTAAATCCTACTTCCTTGTAGAGTTTTATCATCTCCTGCTGGAGTTTCTGCGGGTCGTCGGCGTACTTTTTGCGAAGCTCCTCCAGTTTGGGAGCGATTTCCTGCATTTTCTTCATGGAGCGGGTGGAGCTTATCGAGAGGGGGAAGAAGATTATTCGGATGAGCAGGGTTAGGATAAAGATGGCGGCGACCCAACTGCCGGTTAGTTTGTAGAAGTAGTAGAGGACCAGGAAGGTGGGATAGGCGATGGCCTTTAAAACGCCGAAGTCGATGGCCTCGACGAAGTCGACCTTTTTAAGGAGCTCGTACTCTTTGGGTCCGCCGAGAAAGAGCACTTGGGCCCGGGGTTCTATGGCTATTGCGGTTGCGCCGACGAACTTGGTTTCTCCGTCTTTGAGGTAGGAGACTTTAAAGATTACGGCGGTGTCGGTTTCGTAGCGGGCGGCTTTGATGAAGTAGCGGCCTTCCTCGGCGCTCCAGAGAAAGTCACCGTGAAGGGTTTGGGGAGGTTGTACGTCCTCTATGTTGATGCGGAGAACTTCGCCGTCGGTGGTTTTAAAGAGGGGTCCTATGTGGGTGAAGAAGGGGTCCTCGTCGGGCGTCATTCCGAGGTAGAGGTAGGGTTTTTCGACCCCTTTGAGGTTTACTTCAACCTGCGTCAGGTATCCTTCGGGGGAAAACTTGAAGACTTTGGTCGCCTCGACGGTTCCGTTTTTCATCGAGCACACCAGGGTGAGGTCCTCTTTTTTGCAGTCGTACTTGGAGAAGTTGAGGACTTTGGTCGTTTCCCACGAGGGGGTCAGAATTTCCAAGGGATAGATGTTGTAGGCCCTTTCGTAGGGTTCTATCAGTTCCCTTTTGAACTTTTTGTCGTAAACGGAGACGAGTTTTGCACCTTCGAGGGCTACTTTTATTCGGGCGTTTTGGAGGTCAAATTCGACGAACTCTTTGGGAACGAGTTTTTCCCTTTCGGAACCGAGGTAGAGGTTCACCTCGGCGGTTTTGACGGGTTTGACCTCCTCGGTCCTTCGGGTTTCGTTTTGAAGGGTGCGGGTTGCCTGCTGGGTCGTTACGAAGTAGTCGTAAACTACGAGGACGACGAAAACTATGGTCAAAAAGATTAGGTAGCGCTTCCAGTCGGTTCCGCCGTTTTGCATTGTCCACCTCCGGAGGGTTTTGGTGGGGAAGTATTAAAACTTTACAGGGAAGGAAGGAAAGTTTTAGACGAAGAGGGCCGAGGGATTTTTGACGGCCGAAAGGAGACGCCTCCAGAAGGAGGGTTTTTCCTCTTTCTTGGTTTCCTCCTTCCTTTCCTCGGAGGGCGGTTTTTGCTCCTCTTTGGGTTTGGGCTTTTCCATTATGATGAGGTCGAGGTAATCGTCGAGGATTATGACCTCGTCGCTGACGGCCCTGAGAAGCGGCGAGCTGTTTCGCTTGAAGGTGGCGTTTATTACGCGCTTTCCGAGGTCCTGAATGGTTTCGACGGTGTAGCAAAAGTCGCTGTCGCCGCTTACCAAAATGGCGGTGTCGTAGGCGTTTCTAAAGGCGAGGGCGAGCATGTCGGTGGCGAGCATTATGTCGACTTCTTTTTCGAGCCACTCGCCGCTGGAGAGTTTGCGGAGGTTGGCCAAACGGGGTTTAATACCCATGTTCTTGAGTTCGGTTATGAACTTGCGTTGGCGCATGAGGCTGTCCCATTCGGGGGTGTCGCGTTCGACGTCCTCGACGCGCGGCATGGAAGAGTAGTAGTAGGCCCTTATGAGGTACTTGTCCTTACTGAGGAACTTGACCAGCCGGTCGTAGTCTATTTTTATGTTGAGCGCCCTTATGGCGTGGAATATGTTGGACCCGTCGATGAAGATTATTACCCTTTCTTTCACCATCATGGTTTAAAACCCCGTGTCGAAGGCCAAAGGGGGAAGGAGGCCTTCGGCCGAACTCCGAAAGGATTTTAGTTTATCAAAACTACAGGAGGTCTTCCTCACCGACTCCCTCCTCCGCCAGTTCCCGCAGGGCTTTTTTGACCTTTTCGAGGGCGGTGTAGTAGTCGTCCTCTATTTTTCTAACGCGCTTACCGTAGGCTTTTTGAACGGCCTTGCGAACCAGTTCGGTCTTCATGAGGGCGTTGGTCATGCCGAGTTTTTGATAGGTTTCGTTGAGGACTTGGCCCACCTCGTAAAGGGCGCGGGCGCGGCGGCGGCGTTCCTCGGCGGCTTCGGGCAGGGGCAGGCTTAAGAATTCGTCTATTTTTTTAAGGAGGGTTTCGAAGGCCCCGGCGGGAAACTTTTTGTCTATTTCCTCGAGGACGAAACCGGCGGTAATGTAGGAGGGTTCCTCGACGTAGAAGGCGAGGTCGAGCTCCTCGAGGTCTGGTTTTTGTTGGAGGAATTCTCTGTAGAGGCGGTAGGCTTGGGCGGCCTTTTCGCGGATGTTGGGCGGTTTTTCGGTGTTGAATTCCATTATGTTGAGGGCCAGCTCTTTTGGTATTTCGAGGGCGGGGAGCTCTTTAACGCCCAGCAGTTTGGCCGCCTCCAGGCGGTGCTGGCCGTCTATTACGAAAAATTCCTCGGAGGAGGGTTCCTCGCGGTAGACGATTATCGGGTGGAGGTAACCGAGTTTTTCCATCGAAAGGAACAGCCGCTTTACCAGAAGGTCCGACAGGTCCCTTTGAAAGGGGGGTCTTTTTACCGCCGAGACGGGAACGAGGAGAAACTTTACGGGCGTTTCCTTCACCGGTTCGCGGTATTCGGCCAATACTTTCGCCATAGTGGAATAAAGAAATTAAAACGGCGACGAAGAAAGCGAAAGACGAACCTAAACGGGAGCATAGGAGTTTCCGCCTGCGGAGGGTATTTTTCTTTTTCCGTGCGAAGGAGGAAAACGAGGGAGGTCAACCTCGGAGGGGTAAAAATCGGGGGAGACAACCCGATTGTGGTCCAATCGATGACGACGACCAAAACGAGGGAGGTGGAAAAGACCCTCGAGCAGATAAGGAGGCTCTACGAGGCCGGTTGCGAGGTGGTCAGGGTGGCGGTCCCCACCGAGGCGGACGCCGAGGCCCTGGAGGAGGTGGTCAAACGCTCGCCCGTTCCGGTGGTGGCCGACATCCACTTCAAACCTTCCTTGGCCCTCCTTTCTTTGGAAAAGGGGGCCCACGGCATTCGGATTAATCCGGGAAACATCGGCGACGAGGGGGCCGTCAGGGAAATCGTCGAGGAGGCAAGGCGGAGGGGTGCGGCCGTTCGAATCGGGGTAAACAGCGGCTCTTTGGAAAGGAGGTTTTTGGAAAAGTACGGCGGGCCGACGGCCGAGGCGCTCGCGGCCAGCGCCCTCCACTGGTCCGAGCTCTTCGAAAGGTGGGGCTTTACCAACTTCAAGGTTTCTATAAAGGGTAGCGACGTTTTGGCGTGCGTTGAGGCCAACCGTATTTTCGCCGAGAGGACCGACGTTCCCCTCCACATAGGGATAACGGAGGCCGGTTTCGGCGAGAGCGGCGTGGTCAAGTCGGCGGTGGGCATAGGGATTTTGCTCTACTTGGGTATCGGCGATACGGTTAGGGTTTCGCTGACGGGGGACCCGGTGGAGGAGGTAAGGGTGGCCTATCAAATTTTGGGTTCGTTGGGTTTGCGCCGCCGCGGGGTGGAAATCGTCTCCTGTCCTACCTGCGGTCGGATTGAGGTCGACCTTCCCTCGGTGGTGGCGAAGGTAAAGGAGGAGCTAAAGGGCGTTAAAAGGCCGCTGAAGGTGGCCGTTATGGGCTGCGTGGTGAACGGTCCGGGGGAGGCGCGGGAGGCCGACGTGGGGTTGGCCTGCGGGAAGGGGCGCGCCCTCCTTTTCCGAAAGGGCGAGGTCGTTAGGACCGTTTCGGAGGAGGAGATGGTTTCGGCCCTGGTGGAGGAGGTAAAGCGGCTCGAGAACTCCTAAAGGGGTTTGAAGTCTTCGACTTCGAAGTCGGCGCGGTCGGGATTGCGGACCGAAAAGGCTACGCGGACGCGGCGGCCGCGGTAGCGGGGAGGAAGGCGGCGGTCGTCGTCGAGGTTTAGATTCATCCACCCGCTTTGGGAGAGTTTGATGCGGTAGCCGTAGCGGGTGGAGGCGAAGGCCTCCAAGGTGTCGTCGAAGACGAAGGTGGGAAAGGGATTTCCGGGTCCGTAGGGTTGGAGGACCTTGAGCAGTTCAAGGAGGCGGGGTTTGGAGCGGAGCTGGGCGGGCGAGGCGGGAAAGTCGACGGCCAGTTCGGGCGGCTCCACGCGGCACTTTTCGACCTCCTCGAGGAAGGCTTCCTTGAAGGCCTCCAGGTTTTCGAGGGCGACGGTCAGTCCGGCCGCCTGCGAGTGGCCGCCCCAACGGAGGAGAAGGGGAGAGAGCTTTTTGAGTATTTCTACGACGTTGACGCCCTCGGGGGCGCGGGAGGAACCGACGGCCACCTTTCCGTCGGAGGCCAAAACCACGGAGGGGACTCCGAGGGTTGCCGTAACGCGGCCGGCCACTATTCCCAATATTCCCTTTCGCAGGTCCTCGGCGACGTAAACGAGGGCCTTGGAAGGGTTTTTTTCGAAGAAGCGGAGAACGCGGCGGGTGGCCGCCTCGGCCAGTTTTTTTCTTTGGCGGTTGAGCTCCTCCATTTCCCGAAAGAGGTGGTCGGCGAGCCTCGGGTCCTCGGCTATTAAAAACTTGAGGCCGCGGCGGGCTCGGTCCATTCGGCCGAAGGAGTTGAGGCGGGGCGCGAAGCGAAAGGCCAGGTCGTGTTCGCTCAAAGGGCCCTTTTTTCTCAGCTGTTTGGCCAAAAGGGCGAGGCCGGGGGCGGAGGCGCGGCCCTCGTCCAAAAGTTTCAGTCCCTCCTTAACGAGGCGGGCGTTGAGGGAACTCATGGGGGAAACGTCGGCGACGATGCCGAGGGCGACCAGGTCCAGGTAGCGGTCGGCCTCCACCTCGAGACCGAGGGTTTCGAAAAACTTGGCCAGGAGGTAAACGAGACCGACCGTCGGCAGGTCCTTTAAAAACTCGGGACTTTCGGGGGAAGTTTTGGGATTGACGAGGGGAACGGGAGGGAGACGGTCGGCGGGCGTGTGGTGGTCGATTATTACCACTTCGAGGCCGAGTTTTTGCGCCAGCTCCACCGTTTGGAGCTCCTTGGTTCCGTTGTCGAGGGCTATTAAAAGTCCCTTCCCTTCGGAGTAGTAGGCGAACTTTTTGACCACCGAGGGGTTGAGACCGTAGCCCTCTTTTCTCTCGGGGACGGCCGGTATTACTCTCTTGGCGCCGGCCTTTTTGAGAACTTTGTAAAGGAGGGCGGTGGACGTGATGCCGTCGACGTCGTAGTCGCCAAAGAGCAGGATGGGTCGACCTTTGGCGATGAAGTCCAAAATCCGCGAAGCGGCCTTTTCCAAGTCGGGAAGGAGAGAAAGGTCGACTTCGGAGCCGCGGACGGGCGGGCGGTCGAGGCCGCGGTTTGCCAAGAGTTGGGCCAGAAAGCGGCCGTACCTTTTTACGAGGCCTTCGGGGGGTTTGACCTCGTTGAAGAGATACCTCCAGCGGTAGCCTTTGAAGCTCTCCATCACTTGAGCAGTTCCCTGAGGTTTTGAAGTTCCTCCCAGAGTTTCTTGTTTTCCTCCTCGAGGACCTTCAGGCGTTCGAGGAGTTGCTTCCTCTCCTCCCGAAGGAGTTTTATCAGGTCAAAGAGCTGGTCGAGCATTTTCTGCTGCTGCTCTATGCGGACCCATATTTCGGTGTG
>JAADCT010000047.1 GCA_013154305.1 Aquificota bacterium | reverse complement strand
TTCCGAAGTTGAAAACTCCTAAAGCTTTTCTTTTGGAGTTTGGAAGAAGAGGCGGGGCTGGGAGGACTCGAACCCCCGACCGCGGGATTTGGAGTCCCGCGCTCTACCAACTGAGCTACAGCCCCTCTGCAGGTATATAAATTATACAGCCTTCCGGCGGAGGTTTCAAAGGGTTCGGTCCGACCGGGAAAGGGTCGGGCGTTAAAATGAACCCCCGATGGAGGCGGTCCAAAAGAAGCCCTACTACTTTCAGGACGTCATTTTGACCCTTCAAAAGTTTTGGACCGACAAGGGTTGTTTACTGTGGCAACCTTACGACCTCGAGGTGGGTGCGGGGACGATGAACCCGGCCACCTTTTTAAAGGTTTTGGGAAAACAACCGTGGAAGGTGGCCTACGTTGAGCCTTCCCGGCGGCCCAAGGACGGCCGCTACGGCGAAAACCCCAACCGTCTCCAGCATTACTATCAGTTTCAGGTAATCTTGAAGCCGGCCCCCGAAAATCCCCAGGAGCTCTTTTTGGAAAGTTTGGTTGCGCTGGGTATAGACCCTACCGAGCACGACGTTCGCTTCGTCGAGGACGACTGGGAAAGTCCGACCCTCGGCGCCTGGGGATTGGGCTGGGAGGTTTGGCTCGACGGAATGGAGATAACCCAGTTTACTTACTTCCAACAGGCGGGGGGATTGGACCTTCCCGTTATTTCGGTCGAGATTACCTACGGTCTCGAAAGGTTGGCCATGTTTATCCAGAAAAAGGACAGCGTTTTCGACGTTGAATGGAAACCGGGCGTCACTTACGGGGAGATTTTTAAAAGGGCCGAATACGAGTGGAGTAAGTACAACTTTGAGGAAGCCGACGTGGAGATGCTCTTTAAGGTCTTTGACATGTTTGAGGCGGAGGCCAAAAGGCTTATAGAAAAGGACCTGATTTTGCCGGCCTACGACTACGCACTTAAGTGTTCTCACGTTTTCAACGTTCTGGACGCCAGGGGTGCCATTTCGGTCCAGGAGCGGGCCCGCTACATTCGCCGCATCAGAAACCTCACCTTTGCGATAGCAAAGAAGTATTCGAAACAATTGGAGGAGGTCGAAGTTTCGAAGACCTCCTGAAGGTCCCTTTCTTTTTCCGTTCCTTTTGGAGGGAAGTTTTTAATTCGGAAAGGACCCGAGCGGGGAAAAGTTCTTCTTCCCCTACTTTTTGCGGATTTCCTCGAAAACGTCCTGAAGGGTGTAGACTTCCAGCCGGCCGCCGACGCGTTTGAACTCCTTGATGGCTTCGAGGACGGCCTTTGCGGCCCTTAGGGTGGTGTAGTAGGGCACCCTTTCCTGAACGGCGGCGCGGCGGATGTAGTAGGCGTCGGAGCGGCCCCTCTTTCCCGAGGGGGTGTTTATTACGAGATTTACCTCCTTGTTGAGGATGAGGTCAACGACGTTGGGCCTACCCTCGGAGTACTTTAAAACCAACTTGGCGTCCACGCCGCGCTCCTTTAAAAACTTGTAAGTCCCGCGGGTGGCGAGCACTTCGAAGCCCAACTTTTTGAATTCTTCGGCAATTTCTACGACCGCCGGTTTGTCCTTGTCGGCAACGGAAATAAAGACCTTCCCTTCGGTGGGGAGTTTCATTCCGGCCGCCAACTGGGCTTTGTAGTAGGCCAACCCGAAGGTTCGGTCTATTCCCATGACCTCACCGGTGGACTTCATTTCGGGTCCCAAAACGGGGTCCTCTTCGGGAAAGCGGTCCCACGGAAAGACGACCTCCTTTACTGTGTAAAAGCCGAAGTCGGCGGGCAAAAAGTCGCTGGAGGGGTGGGCCCTTTGCTCCTTTAGTCTGACAAAAACTTCGGGAACCAGCTCCCGCAGTTTTCGACCTACCCCCACCTTTGCCGCAAGCTTGGCCAGCGGATAACCGACCGACTTGCTGACGTAGGGGACCGAACGCGACGAGCGGGGGTTTACTTCGAGAACGAAGATTTCGCCGTCCTTTATCGCAAATTGGATGTTGATGAGGCCGCGAACGTCGAGGGCCAGGGCCAACTTTCTCGAATACTCCTTAACCTTCTCAACCAGCTCGGCGGGGAGGCTGTAGGTCGGTATGGCGGCGGCGCTGTCGCCCGAGTGGACGCCGGCCTCTTCGATGTGCTCCATAACGGCTCCTATGAGGACGTCCCGTCCGTCGGCGACGGCGTCGACGTCGAGTTCTACCGAGTTTTCCAAATATTTGTCTATCAGTATCGGTCTTTCGTTGGAAACCTGCACGGCTTCCTTAATCCACTCCTTTAGCTCCTCCGGGTCGTAGACGATGCGCATGGCCCGCCCGCCCAAAACGTAGGAGGGGCGAACCAAAACGGGATAGCCTATCTCCTCGGCCACTTTGAGGGCCTCCTCGAGCGAGGTGGCCGTTCCGCTGGGGGGTTGCTTCAGGCCAAGTTCCAAAAGGAGTCGGCGGAAGAGTTCCCGGTCCTCGGCGCGGTCGATACTTTCGGGCGGAGTTCCCAAAATGGGAACGCCGGCGCGCTTTAGCGGCAGGGCGAGCTTGAGCGGGGTCTGGCCCCCGAATTGGACGAAAACCCCCGAAGGGGCTTCCTTCTCAATTATTTCGAGAACGTTTTCGTAGACTACGGGCTCGAAGTAGAGTTTGTCGGCGGTGTCGTAGTCGGTGGAGACGGTTTCGGGGTTGCAGTTTACCATTACGGTTTCGTAGCCCTCCTCCTGAAGGCCCCAGATGGCGTGAACGCAGGCGTAGTCGAATTCTATTCCCTGACCTATGCGGTTGGGTCCCGAACCGAGGATAACGACCTTGGGTTTCTTTTGAGACATCCTAAAAAGGGAAGATTTTAAGTTTCCTCCAGTCGGACGAGTTTTTTGAGTTCCCTGACCTCCTCGGGGGTCAGTTCGCGGTATTCCCCTTCGGCGAGGGCGGGGTCGAGCTCTATCGGTCCTATTTTGACCCTTTTGAGGTTTGTGACCCTGTTTCCGACCTCCTTAAAGAGGCGCTTGACGACGTGAAATCGCCCTTCGGAGAGGGTTAAAAGAACGCGACTTTCGGAGAGTTTCTCCAATTTTTCGACCTTGACGGGTTTGCCGTCGAGCTCGACCCCTTTGAGGATTTTCTCCTCCTGCTCTGGGGTGAGGGGTTTTTCGAGTTCCACCTCGTAGGTTTTGGGAACCTTCCACTTGGGGTGGGTTATGCGGTGGGCCAGCTGGCCGTCGGTGGTGACGAGCAGAAAGCCCTCGGCGTCAACGTCGAGCCTTCCGGCCGCAAAGGGTTTTAGGTGTTCGTACTCCGGTATGAGGTCCAAAAAGGAGGGGTAATCTTTGTCCCTCTCGGTGGTGGAGAGGTAACCCTTCGGTTTGTAGAGCATCAGGTAAACGGGCCCTACCGACCCCACGGCCCTGCCCTCGACCAAAACGGTGGCACCTTCGGGCACCTTGTAGTCGGCCTTCTTTATTACCTCACCGTTTACGGTCACCTCCCCCCGCCTTATTACCTCCTTGGCCTCTTTGCGCGTCAGACCCAGCGCTTTGGACAGATACTTGTCCAGCCTCATTACGGAATTTGAAATTTAACTACCGGATTTCGGAGCGGGGTCAAAACTAACGCCCCTTCCCTTTTCGGGACTTAAAACTTCGAATTTCACGCCGAAGGGCGTTAAAAAGTAGCGAACCGCCTTGGGGAAAGGCGGAGGTTGAGACCGGCAAACGACCAACGGAATAACTTTAAAGGAAACCTTAAAAGGGTAAAGTTTCCTTTAGAACCCCTTTTGGAAACGGATTTGTGCGAACTTGACGAAGGTTTTAAGTTTTTTTCTTTAAATGGAAAGGGAAGTTTTCGTAAAGGCCGTCGAAGAGTTCTTTAACTTACGCGAAGAACTGAAAAGGGAATTGGGTTTTAGGGAGATTCCCGCACCGGAGGGTTTCATGCCGCGGAGAATCTTTAAGTTTTTCTACGAACTGATTTTGTTCTTTTGGTATGCCCGCGGCGTGGAAAGCAGGTTAAACGCTTTGGACTTGAAATTTCTAAACGAAAACTGTACTTACTATTCGGAGCTTAAAAGAAGAACTTTCCACCCTTTAGGTTTAAAACTCGGTTCGGTTTACCTAAAAGAGGAGTGGCTTCCGGCCTTTAAGGGGTGGTTAGACTTTGCAATCGGCGGTTTGAAAAGCTACTTAAACTTCGGATACTTCGGTCTGGGTTTGGCGGCGGCGCTTTCGTTTGCGCTTTTTTCTTTGCCGGCGCCCGGTCTATTCGGTTTGCCGTCGGTCCGCGGTGTAATTAAGGACCTAATTTTTGTACTTTTAATTCTTTTAATTTTGGGATTTTTCGGCCAGTGGTTGGCGAACTTGTCCTACAAGGTTAGGGTTTACGAGGAACTTTCAACCTTGGTGGACGAAAGGTTGAGAAAACCGAAGGGGAAAGGAGGGGTTTATTCCACCCAATAGTTGGGGGCCTCTTTGGTGATTTGAACGTCGTGGGCGTGGCTTTCCTTGAAACCCGCCCAGGTTATTCTTACGAACTTGGCCCTCTTTTGGAGTTCCTCGATGTTGGCGGCGCCGACGTAGCCCATTCCCGAACGCAGTCCGCCCACCAGCTGATATATAACGTCGGAGAGTTTCCCTTTGTAGGGAACCCTTCCCTCGATACCTTCGGGGACGAACTTTTCCAGTTTTTCCTGACCGTAGCGGTCGGCGCTGCGGCGCGACATCATGGCGCCCAGGGACCCCATTCCCCTGTAGACCTTGTAGGCCCTTCCCTGATAGTAGACCACCTCGCCGGGCGCCTCCTCCGTTCCCGCCAGGAGGTTTCCGAGCATTACGGCGTTGGCA
The DNA here is from genome assembly GCA_013154305.1 of Aquificota bacterium. Lineage (GTDB taxonomy): Bacteria > Aquificota > Aquificia > Aquificales > QOAS01 > QOAS01. The sequence continues at coordinate 2,311 of JAADCT010000047.1, read as the reverse complement.
CCGGCTGCGAGGGCCTTAACGATGTCTCCCGAAAACCGTATTCCGCCGTCGGCTATTACGGGAATGCCGTATTCGCGGGCAACCTCGGCCGCCCACATTATGGCCGTTATTTGGGGAACGCCCACCCCGGCCACCACGCGGGTGGTGCATATCGAACCGGGTCCGACCCCGACTTTGATGGCGTCGGCGCCGGCGTCGATAAGGGCCTGGGCCCCCTCCTTGGTGGCGATGTTTCCGGCCATTACCTGCAGGTCGGGAAAGTGCTTTTTTATCTCCTTTACGGTTTCCAAAACCCTTTTGGAGTGGCCGTGGGCCGTATCTACCACTACAAGGTCGACACCGGCGTCGACGAGGGCGGCCACGCGGTCGAGGGTTTCGGGGGAGGTGCCCACCGCCGCCCCCACCATCAGGCGGCCGAATTCGTCTTTTGCCGCGTTGGGATACTTTTCGCGCTTTTCGAGGTCCTTGATGGTTATGAGACCGCGAAGCTTACCTTCTTCGTCGACGATGGGAAGTTTTTCCACCTTGTATTTGGCAAAAATTTCCTTGGCCTCGTCGAGGGTTATTCCGGGGTGGGCGGTAATCAGCCTTTCCTTCGGCGTCATAAAGTGTTTGACCGGTTTGTCGTAGTTGGTCGGGGCCACGTAGCGAACGTCGCGGTTGGTAATTATTCCGACGACGCGCCCCTCTTCGTCGACCACCGGCAGGCCGGATATTTTGTACTGGGCCATCAGGTCGAGCGCCTCGCGCACCGTCGTTTCGGGACCGACGGTAACGGGTTCCAAAATCATGCCCATTTCGGAGCGCTTTACGCGGCTTACGTGCTCGGCCTGCTCCTCTATCGACATGTTCCGGTGGATTATGCCGATGCCGCCCTCGCGGGCGATGGCCTTGGCCAGCCGGTAGTCGGTAACGGTGTCCATTGCGGCCGAAAGGATGGGTATGTTGAGCTTTATCTTTTTGGTTATGTAGGTTGATATGTCAACCTCGTGGGGTAATACTTCCGAATACTGCGGCAGCAGCAAAACGTCGTCGAAGGTCAAAGCGGTGGGAATTTTTTCCTCCATGCCGAGCCTCCCGGGGATTTAAAGGTTCTTAATTTTAAGTCCTCCGACGGGGAGCCAAGAACCGCCCCCTCCGGACGGAAAGGTCCTTTTCGAAATAGAGGGGAAAGCAAAAAAGGGAACCTAAAGGAGGTCTTTCAGGTGCCGTATTCCCAGCTTCGGAGGTACTTGATTTGTTCGGGGGTAAGTTCGTCTATTTGAACGCCGAGGGCCTCCAGCTTGAGGCGGGCGACGCGCTCGTCTATTTCCCTCGGAACGGGGTAGACCTTGTTTTCGAGCTCGTTGCGGTGTTCTTTGATGTACTTGGCGCTGAGGGCCTGGTTGGCAAAGGACATGTCCATGACCGAGGCGGGATGGCCCTCGGCGGCGGCGAGGTTTACGAGCCGGCCGTCGGCCAAAACGAAGATTTTACGCCCGTCCTTGAGGCGGTATTCCTTGACCAAGGGACGGACCTCCCTTACCTCGACGGCCATCTCCTCCAAAGCCTTCAGGTCGATTTCGACGTTGAAGTGGCCGCTGTTGGCCACTATGGCGCCGTCCTTCATCACCTCAAAGTGCTCCCTCCGGATTACGGAGGTATTACCCGTTACGGTGACGAAGAAGTCGCCTATTTTGGCGGCCTCCTTCATCGGCATGACGAGATAGCCGTCCATGCGGGCCTCTAGGGCCTTTATGGGGTCGACTTCGGTGACGATTACTATGGCGCCCATGCCGCGGGCCCGCATGGCAACGCCCTTGCCGCACCAACCGTATCCGGCCACGACGAAGTAAGAGCCCGCAAGAAGGCGGTTGGTGGCCCTCAGTATACCGTCTATGGTCGACTGGCCGGTTCCGTAGCGGTTGTCAAAGAGGTGCTTGGTCAAGGCGTCGTTTACGGCGATTATGGGAAACTTGAGGACTCCCTCCCTCTCCATGGCGCGGAGACGGATGACCCCGGTGGTGGTTTCCTCCATTCCGCCCCAAACTTTTTGGGCCAGCTCGGGGTATTCCTTGTGTATCGTCGAAATGAGGTCGGCCCCGTCGTCTATCACTATCTGCGGTTCGCGTTTGATTACCTCCTTAAGGTGGCGGTAGTAGGTTTCCCTGTCCTCCCCTCGGATTGCAAAAACGGGAATGTCGTAATACTTTACGAGGGCGGCGGCAACGTCGTCCTGAGTCGAAAGGGGGTTGGACGCCGTCAGGTAAACCTCGGCCCCTCCCCTTTTTAGGGTTATCATCAGGTTGGCCGTTTCGGTCGTAACGTGGAG
>JAADCT010000027.1 GCA_013154305.1 Aquificota bacterium | reverse complement strand
AAAGGAGCGTGGGGTCGTCCTCGGGAACGAGGGGAAAGGACTTAAACCTCTTATGGTTTTTCCTCTCGAAGTATTCCAAAAAGAGTTCCCTAATTTCGTCGACTTTCAGGGGTTTAACGGGCATAAGGATTTAATCTTAAGTTCGGGCCCGCGGACCGCAGGCCCGCGGGGAACAGGAAGGTTTATCCGAAAACGAGCCTTTCAACGAGTTCGCAGAGCGTGTGGCCGAGGGTGATGTGGCACTCTTGGATGCGGGGGGTTTCGAAGGAGGGAACGACGAAGGCGTAGTCGGCCACCTCCCTCAGGAAACCGCCGTCGCCGCCGGTGAAGGCCACCGTGAGGGCGCCCTTTTCCTTCGCCCTTTTTAGGGCCCTTACGACGTTGGCACTCCTGCCGGAGGTGGAAATTCCTATCACCGCGTCGGTTTTTTCGACGAAGGCCTCCACCTGCCTTTCGAAGACGGTTTCGAAACCGTAGTCGTTTCCCAGCGCCGTGAGAACCGAGGTGTCGGTGGTCAGGGCGACGGCCCTGAGCGGGGGGCGGTCCTTTGCAAAGCGGCCCACCAGTTCGGCGGCTATGTGCTGGGCGTCGGCGGCGCTTCCGCCGTTTCCGAAGAGGTAGAGGGTTCCGCCCGCCCGAAGGCGCTCGGCCAGCAGGCGGGCGACCTCCTCTATTTGGTGCGCGTACTTTTCGACGAAGGCGAGTTTTATTTCCGCGCTCTCCCTGAAGGCGGTCAGTATTCTCTCTTTCATTCCCCCTCCGGTCTTGAAAAAAAATTTTTCCACGGCGCGGGGGGAGGGCGCGTTCCTGCGGCGGTGTTTACAAAATTGTAAACACCTCCGCCGACGGGAAAACTTTACAACCGCGACCCACCGATAGGATTTATAGAAGTTATGAAGGCCAAAAGAGGTTTGGTTTTGGCGGGTCTTTTAACCGCCTTCGGAACGCCCTTTGCGGGAACCCTCGAGGAGCTCAAAAACCTCCTTTCGACCGAGGGGGTGGAGATAAACCTGGCCCTGACGGCCGACTACCTCTACACCGCCAACAGGGACGACAGCAACGGAACGGTTAAGGTGGAGCCCGACAAGTTCGGCTTTAACAGCTTCCTCGGCATCTTTAAGACCGCCTCCGAAAGCGACCCGCTGGGCTTCGGCCTGGCCGTCAGCAACAACGCCTGGGCCCCGGTGGTGGGCATAGAGCCGATGCCCGACGCCGACAACCAATACACCGTCGACCAGGCCTACGTGGAACTTATGCTCGGTAAGGTTAGCGTTTTGGCCGGTAGGATTTTGACCAACATCGGCGGCGAGGCACCCTACACCTGGCAGAACGTAAACATTCAACGCGGACTGGTTTGGAACGGCGAGCCGGTCTTTTACAACGGTTTTAGGATTTCGTTTGACGCCGCGCCCTTCGGGTTTTACTTCGGCGTAAACGACCGCGACACGGCCGACGGAAAGTTCGCCGTCGAGGCGGGAATATCGGGCTCCTGGAGCGAGTTAAAAACCGACTGGAGCTTCAACGTTCTCTATCCCGACAAGGCGGACGAAAACAACGCCCGCGTTTTCAACCTGACCACCAACTTCGGCGGCCTCGAGTTTGCCCCGATAACCTTCTACGCCGACTATCTGAACGTGCCCACCGACCAGGGCGACCGCAACGCTTGGGGTTTTGCGCTTTTGACCGACCTGACGATAACCGAGAAAACCTCGATGGGCTTTAGGGTCGAAAGGGTTATTCAGGAAGACGGCGTCGACGCCTACGGCATCGGTTGCGGAAACGACGCCTGGACCGTAACGCTCACTCCCAAGTACGCCTTTAACAGATACCTTTACCTGAGGGCCGAGGCGTCCTACGTTTCGCTCGACGACCCCGCCTTCGTGAAAAAGTACTACCCCGACGGAACGGCGGCCTACGACGACAGCGAGTGGCGCTTCGGCGCGGAGGTGGGTTTCGTCTTTTAACCCTTTGCTTTGCCCTCTCCTTTTTGTCTAATAAATACTTGGGAGGATAGGAGGATGAAAAAGATAGAGGCGATTATCAAACCCTTTAAACTGGAGGAGGTAAAAGACGCCCTCATCAAGATAGGTATCGGCGGTATGACCGTTTCGGAGGTCAAAGGTTTCGGTCAGCAAAAGGGTGAGACGGAGATTTACCGCGGAACCGAATACGTCGTCGACTTCCTGCCCAAGATAAAAATCGAGGTGGTGGTAAAGGACGAGGACGCCGAAAAGGTTATAGAAACCATAGCCAACACCGCGCGGACGGGCCGCGTGGGCGACGGTAAGATTTTCGTAATTCCCGTTGAGGACGTCGTAAGGATAAGAACCGGCGAAAGGGGCGAAAAGGCGGTCTAAGGTCCTTCCTTTTTTCTCACCTCCTCGAGCAGTTTTAAAATCCGGAGGGCCCGCAGGGCCGAATCGGCGTCGTAGTTGTCCGAAAGCAGGTCCCCGACCGCCTCGAGGAGTTTGTCGCCCTCTCTCCTCTCGGAGGTTTTGACGCCTCCTTCGAACCTCCTTTCGGACAGAAAGTCCAGCTCCACCGGCAGGGAGGAGGTTTCCAAAAGCCACCGCCTTTGAGGTCGGGGGTGCTCCCAGGCCACCTCGAGGGAAAAGGGAACCCCGTCGGCCTCCCCGAGCAGGAGGTAGTGGTCCCTTCCCTCCTTTCGGACCGCGGAAACCTTCACCTCCTCAAAGAGGAGGAGGAGAAGGTAAAGGTCGTGCCAGGCCAGGTCCCAAATCGGGTTTATGTAACCCCGACCCGAGCCCAGCCGCCTTATTTCAATCCTTTTGAGGTCGGGGGGAGGGGAGAAGTTCCTGACGGCGTAGGAATAACGCTCGACCTCCGAAACGAGGAGTTTTTCGCCGCCGAATTCCTCCAAAAGTTTTTCGAACTCGGCGGCCGAGGGGGCGGGCGGCTTTTCGAGCAAAACGGTCGAACCGGCCCGCAGGAAGTGGCGGGCGGCGGCGGGGTGGTCTTCGGGCCTTATGGCCACCACCACCTTCTCCTCCCCCGAAGGGCCCACCTCCTCAAAGGAGGTGAAAAACTCAAAGTCGGGATAGAGGCTTCGGAGGGCGGCGTTGGCGTCGCAGAGGACGGGTTTGCGGCCGAGCTCCAAAAACTTTTTCAGATACTTTCGGCCCATGTTGCCGAGGCCGACCAAAACGACCCTTTCCATTTTGCCTAAAAGAGTTTAAACCTCCCACAGGCCGAGAAGGCGCCTAAACCCGGCGGGCGTTTTTTCAAAGAGGGCCTCGGCGCCGAGGTTCTCCTGCGCCAGTTTTAAAAAGGCCCTTTCGGCCTCCCGGCGGTCGTCGAAGCCGGCGGCAAAGCCGCAGTAGCCCTCCACCTCCTTTGGGGCCGGCAGGGTGCGAAAGCGAAAACCGGCCCCTTTCAAAAATTCGAGCGCCTCCGCCCCGGCCCTTACGGAAACGAAGTTGATTAAAAAGCGGGGATAGCGCCCGCTCAGTTTGAGCAAGAGTTCCTTCGCGTGGAGTTTAACGCCGGTCCAGTAAAAGGAGAGTGTTTCGGCGGGACACGCCCCGTGGAACCCCTTGCCCCTTAAGACCTTGGAGAGGTTTTCGGAAATCCTTTCGACCGGATTGGCGGTTTCCCGCGACCACCTTAGGAGGTGGTCGAAAAACTCCTCCCCGTGGAGGACCTCGACGGCCGAGCCGGGTCTTAGACCCTTTACGGTATTGGAGACGAGGGCCAGTCCCTTTAGGGGGGAGAGGGAGGAAACGTCGAGCCGGCGGGCGGTCATTTTCTTTTTACTTTACGCCGAAAAGGGCCCGCTTTCTGGCCACGAATTCCCTGACCTTTTCGAGCGGCTGGGCGTTTAGAACGTCTTCGGTTTTTGCCCAACCCCGCCGCGCCAGTCCCAGACCCACCTTGACGGTCCAAAGCTGGCCGACCGAGTGGGCGTCGCTGTTTACCACGAGCTTGACGCCGGCCTCGACGGCGCGGCGGGCGTGCTGGCTGTCGAGGTCCTCGCGCTGGGAGTTTACCTCGAGGGCGGTGTTGGTCTCTTTGGCCTTTTGCAAAATGCGGTCGAAGTCGAGGGGATAGCCCTCGCGGTAGCCGTACTGGCGCCCGAAGGGATGACCTATAACGTTTACGAAGGGGTTTTCCATCGCCCTCAGTATCCTCTCGGTGTTGTCCTGATTGAAGCGGCTGTGGACGGAGGCGGTAACGAGGTCGAATTCCCTTAAAAGTTCGTCGGGAAGGTCCAAAGACCCGTCGGGGAGGATGTCGACCTCCACCGACCAGAGTATCGTTATCCTGTCGCCGTAGAGTTTTCGGACGCGTTCGATTTCCCTCCTCTGCTCCTCGAACCTTTCGGGCGTGAGGCCGCCGGCCACGCGGGCGCTTTGCGAGTGGTCGGATATGGCCATGTACTCGTAGCCGCGCTCGATGCAGGCGCGGACCATCTCCTCTATCGAGTTCATTCCGTCGCTCCAATCGGTGTGCATGTGGAGGTCGCCGCGGAGCTCGTCGTAGCCGACCAGCTTCGGCAGGCGGTGTTCGAGGGCCGCCTCTATCTCACCGGTGTTTTCCCGGATTTCGGGGGGAATGAACTGCATGCCTAAAACGGCGTAGACCTCCTCCTCGGTTCTTCCGGCCACCTTTTTGCCCGTTTCGAGGTCGAAAACCCCGTACTCGTTAATTTTGAGACCCTTCTCCTTGGCTATTTCGCGGAGTTTGATGTTGTGATGTTTGGAGCCGGTGAAGTACTGGAGGGCGGCGCCCCAGCTGTCGGGCTCGACGGTCCTAAGGTCCACCTGGCGGTGGTATTCCCTCAAAATTATCGACGACTTGGTGTGACCGTGGAGAATGACGTCCTCGGCGTCGGGAAAGTTTACGAACTCCTCGTGGATTTTGGCCCAGTTTTCCTTCGGTGCCGAAACGAGCACGTCGAAGTCGCCGACGGTCTCCTTCATCCGGCGAAGGCTTCCGGCGATGGAGACGTTTTCGTAAAGCCCCTCGATGCGCTCTTTCAGGTATTGAACCACCTTTTGCGCCAGAGGATAAGCGACCACGAGGGGAATTCGCTCTTGGGCCTTTTGCCAAAGCTCGAGACCCTTGAGGATTTTTTCAACCTTTTTGGCGCCAAAGCCCGGAAGCCGCGCCAACCTGCCGTCCTTTAGGGCCTTTACGAATTCCTCCTTGGTCCGGACGCCGAGCTCCTCGTAGGCCGCCTTCAGCGTTTTGGGGCCGATGCCGGGAACGTCCATCAGCTCCAGCAACTCCTCGGGGACCTTTTTTCGGAGCTCCTCGTACTTTTGGATTGTTCCGGTCTTCAAAAACTCATCGATTTTTTCGAGGGTGGAGGAACCGATGCCCTTAATTTTTTTGACGTAGCCGGTCCTTACCGCCTCCTCGACGTCCATCGGAAGGTTTTCCAAAACCTTGGCCACCCGGCGGTAGGTGCGGACGCGGAAGGGGTTGTCGCCCAAAAATTCGAGGATGTCGGCCATCCGCTCGAAGATTTGAACGAGGCGCCGGTTTTTTTCCATCCCGCCTTTTTAAATTAGCGCCATACTTACTCCTTATGGACTGGAGCTTGGTGGCCCAGAAGGTGGTTTTGGCCTTCATGAGCGCCACCTTTTCGGTCGGTGCCTTTTTCAGCTGGGTGGTTTTGCCGATTTTGGCACGAACGCTGGAGCCGGAGGCGGTTTCGAGGGTGGTCGAAAGGGTTTTACCGATTTACTTCTTCCTCTGCCTGATGCTCGACGCCCTCTCGCTTCTGGCCGTCTTTAAGGCCAACGTCGGCTTTATCCTCATCCTGATTTTGATACTGACGATAACGCTAAACGCGGTTCAGCTTTACGTGGTTATTCCCGAAATAAGGGAGAAAAAGAGGGTCGACTACGAGGGCTTCGTGAAGTTGAAAAACCTCTCCTCGGTCATGAACCTGGCGGTGGTCTTTTTAAACCTGACCGGGGTCCTCTACCTGATTTTCAAACCTTTTTAGGTTTTCCCCTTTTGAGCTCCGCAAGCAGTAACAGGAGAAGGCCGACGCTGATGCAAACGTCGGCCGCGTTGAAGGTGGGATAGTGCCAACCGTTCCAGTGGAGGTCCAAAAAGTCCCGAACCTTTCCCAAAAGCAGGCGGTCGGTGAGGTTTCCCAGCGCGCCGCCCAAAACGAGGGCCAGCGCGAGGCGCACCGCACCGCCTTTCGCCTTTACCAGCGCAAGGGCCAAAAGGAAAACCAAGAGCGTCGGAACGCCGTAGTAGAGCGCGTCGCGGAGGGGACCCTCCCAATCCCTCAGCAGGCCGAAGGTAAAACCCTCGTTGTGGACCGGCCAAATCGACAAAAAGGGTAGAAGGTCGACCTTCCTTCCGTGGGAGAAGACCAGAAACTTGGTAAGCTGGTCGAAAAACCAGCAGGCGAAAACGAGCCCCCAAACCCTCATCGGAAAGCTTCAACGCTCCCTCTTTAGGCCGTAGAGGCCCTTTTCGACGAATTCCCTGACGAGGGGATTTTTCGAGTTTAAAATCTGCTCGGGGGTTCCGACCTCCAGCAGTTCCCCCTTGTAGATGAAGCCTATTCGGTCGGCGATGCTGACGGCCGATATCATGTCGTGGGTGACGACGACCGACGTCGAACCGAGGCGGTCGCGCAAGGAGACGATGAGTCGGTCGATGTTTCTCGAGGTTACGGGGTCGAGGCCGGAGGTGGGTTCGTCGTAGAGGATTATGCGACCCTCGCCGGCGATGGCCCGGGCGGTCGAAACGCGCTTTTTCATCCCGCCTGACAGCTGGGAGGGGTAAAGGTCGGCCACCTTCTCGTCGAGGTCGACCTGCCGCAGGAGCTCTATCGCCTTTTTTCTGACCACCGGTTTGGGTAGGTTCGTGTGCTCGAGGTAGTAAAAGCCGACGTTTTCCCAAACCTTTAAAAAGTCAAAGAGGGCGCCCTCCTGAAACACGTAGCCCATTTTCAGGCGGATTTTGTCCAGCTCCTGCTCGTCGAGCTCGGCCAGGTTTTGGCCGAAGACGCAAACGCAACCTTCGGTCGGCTTCCACAGGCCGACTATGTGCTTGAGCAGCGTGCTCTTTCCCGAACCCGAGCCCCCGATTATTACGAAAATTTCCCCCTCGTAGATGTCGAGGTTTATTCCTTTGAGGATTTCCCTGCCGTCTATGACCTTTCGGAGGTTTCGGATTCGAATTACGGGCTCGCCCATCGGTATTTTTCCCGCGGTATCGGTTCCCCCTAAAGGGTGAAAGTTAAAAAGTTTAACCGCCGGCGGTCAAAGCACCTTTCCCCGTAAAAGGCTCTTGTAGTTCAAAAAGGATATGGAATAATGAAAAACTAATGGGTTTTTCCGGCAACCTTAAGGACTTTCCCTTTCCCGACATCCTTCAGGTGATAGCGAAAGAGAAGAAAAACGGAATCCTC
>JAADCT010000074.1 GCA_013154305.1 Aquificota bacterium | reverse complement strand
TCGGTCTTTTCCTCGGGGGAAAGCCCGCCTTCGGCGGGGGTTTTCGTCCTCCTTTCCGTCTGCGAAAGGAGCCAGCTTTCGGCCAGCCGTCCCCTCGCCAGCTGGACGAAAAACTCCTTTTCGCTCTTGTTGATTTTCTTGAGGACCTCGTCGAGGTCGAGACCGTACTTTTCCGCAATTTTGGCCCAAATCTTTTTGCCCCTCTCGAGGAGTTCCCTTTCGAGCTCCTTTTTCAGGAATTGTCTTATCCGCTGGCGCGCCTTTGCCGTCTTTACGAAGCGCAGCCACTCGGGGGAGGGCTTTTTGTTGGGCGAGGTGATTATCTCGACCCTTTCGCCCGTCTTGAGCCGGTAGTCGAGGGGAACGATGCGGCCGTCGACCTTGGCGCCGACGCAACGGTGCCCCAGCTCGGTGTGTATCGCGTAGGCGAAGTCCACCGGCGTCGAGCCCTTCGGAAGGGCTATAACGTCGCCCTTTGGCGTGTAGACGAAGACCTCCTTTTCCAGCTCGTCGCGGAGTTTTTTGGTAACCTCCTCGTACTCGGCGGGATTTTTAAAGCTTTCGACCAATTCCCGCAGGGCCTTCGTTATCCTCTCCTCCTGCGGTTTGGGCTTTCGTCCCGCCTTGTAGGCCCAGTGGGCCGCCACCCCCTTTTCGGCAACGTAGTGCATGTCCCACGTTCGGATTTGAAACTCCACCCAGCGCCCTTTAGGACCCACCACCGTGGTGTGCAGCGACTGGTAGAGGTTGGGTTTGGGCATACTGATGTAGTCCTTAAACTTGCCGGCCACCGGCTTCCAAAGCTGGTGGACGATGCCCAGCGCCGTGTAGCACTCCATTACCGAGTCGGTAATAATCCGAACGCCCAAAACGTCGTGGACCTCCTCGAGGGAAATGCCCTTTCTTTTGGTCTTTTCCCAAATGCTGTAAAGGTGCTTTGAGCGGTATTGGACCGTCGCACGGATGCCCGCCCTTTCCAACTCCCTCTTGAGGTCGGGAAGAACGTACTTTTTGAGGTACTCCTCCAATTCCTTTTTCGCCTTCCCGACGAAGGTCTTTACCCTTTCGTACTCCTCCGGATAGAGGTACTTAAAGGCGAGGTCCTCCAAACGGGACTTTACCTCCCACATACCCAGCAGGTGGGCCAGCGGTGCGTAGACGAGCAGGGTTTCGGTGGCTATTCTCCTCTGCTTTTCCCGCGGGAAAATACCCAAGGACCGCAGGTTGTCGAGGCGGTCGACCAACTTAATTATCAAAGTCCGTATGTCCTCGGCCGTGGCCAGCAGAAGCTTCCGGAAGTTTTCGGCGCTCGCCTCGTTTTTGGAACGAAAGCGGTGCTTGTCCAACTTGGTAACCCCGTCGACGAGGCGCGCCACCTCCTCCCCGAAAAGCTCCCTTATCTCCTCCAAGGTGGCGTCGGTGTCCTCAACCGTGTCGTGGAGAACGCCGGCAACCACCGTCGGCGTGTCGAGTTTCATTTTGGCCAGTTCCAAGGCCACCCAGAGCGGGTGGACCGCGTAGGGCTCGCCCGTTTTCCTCCTCTGTCCGGCGTGCTTTTTTTCGGCAAACTCTATCGCCTTTTTGACCAAAGGGTCGTCGTCGGTCTCGCGGAGAAGTTCCTTTTTAAGCTCCTCCAAAGGGGGATAGTAGGACATAAAGAGTAATTTACCGCTTCCAGACGAGCTCGTAGGTGCCCTTCGGGTAGAACCGATAGGAGGAACCCTCCTTTACGACGAGACCGCGGTCGGTTTCGACGAAGAGAACCTCCTCCTCCAAAAGGTCGGAAGACAGACCTTCTTCCAAAGGTCGGCCCTCCCCCTTTACCTCCAAACGGGGAACGCAGACTTTGACCCTTCCCGCGGGGGTGTAGAGCCAACTTCCCCCCTTGCAGGCCGAAAGGACCCTGCCGTATTCGTCCCCCAGCAGGGTTTGAAGGTATTCGAGAACCTCCATCAGTAAAACCTCCGAACCGTCCGGAAGTCGCCCCCTTCGGCAACCTCGTCGGGCGTAAAAAGGTCGTCGCAGGCGCAACCGACGCAGTCGTACGAGCGGGCAATCCTTTCAAACCCCTCCGGCGCCAGGAGGGCCAGCTCCGCCTCCTTAACGGCCTCACCCTCCCGGTAGACCCAAGTCTTTCTAATCGGGTCTATCTCAAGAACCTCGACCACCCTTTTGCCCTCCAGAAGGCAAACCTCGGTTCCCACCGGCGGCAGCAGCCGCTTTTCGGCGTAGTTGCCCTTTTCGAAGGCCAAACAGCACTTTAGACGGCCGCAGAGGCCGGTGAACTTGCTCGGCGAGTGGGGCAAGTTTTGTTCCGCGATAAAGTCGAGCCCCACCGAACGAAAGCGCTCCATAAAGTTGGAGCAACAAACCTTGTGCCCGCAAACGCCCAGGCCCCCCTTCATCTGAACCGCGTCGCGCACGCCCACCTGCCGCATCTCGATGCGCTTTCCGTAGCGTTTGGACATGTCGCGGATGAACTTCCGAAAGTCGACCCGCTGGGGGGCCGTGTAGTAGAAGAAAATCCGCCGATTGTCGAGCGGAACGTAAACCTCCAAAGGTCGGAGGTTGAGACCGTATTCCTCCGCCTTTTGCGAAAGTTCCCTAAAAAGGACCTTCGCGCGGTTGCGGTAGCGGCGAAACTTTTCTCGGTCCAAGTAAGTCGGCTTTCTCAAAAAGGTCACCACCGGGTCCGAAGGGCAGTGTTCCTCCGAAGGACCCAGGTACTCGACCAATTCGGTTCCCCTCTCGCTCTCTACCACCACGCGGTCGCCCTTTTTGAGGTGGCGCAAAACCTTCGGATGGGGAACGAGCATTTCCGCAACCTTGTTGGTGACCGGAAGTCTGACCTTAAAAACCTTCCTCCGTTTTCCCATTTTCCTCCGACCCTCCGGCGGGAAAAAACTTAACCCCCGTCCCGGCGGTAAAAACCGCGCCGAATAAAAACATTTAAAGGTTAAAGGGGAGTCAGTCCAACCTTACGCGAACGCCCCTTTCCTTTAAAAACTCCTTGAGTTCGGGAACCGTAAGCTCCTTAAAGTGAAAGAGGGAGGCGGCCAGGCAGGCGTCGGCCTTGCCCTCCGTAAAGGCCTCCAAAAAGTGCTCCTTCTTACCGGCACCGCCGCTGGCGATGACCGGAATTTTTACCGCCTCGGCCACCGCCCGCGTCAGCTCAACGTCGTAACCGCTTTTGGTCCCGTCGCGGTCCATCGAAGTCAGCAAAATCTCGCCCGCCCCCAGCTCCTCGACCCGCTTGGCCCACTCCACCGCGTCGAGACCCGTCGGGCGCCGCCCCCCGTGGGTGTAGACCTCCCAACCGCCGCCGGGCCTGCGCCTGGCGTCGATGGCCACCACAACGCACTGACTGCCGAACCGCTTGGCCGCCTCGTAGACCAATTCGGGATTTTTCACCGCCGCCGTGTTTACGGAAACCTTGTCCGCCCCCGCCTCCAAAAGCCGCCGAAAGTCCTCCAGCGTGCGAACGCCTCCGCCTACCGTAAAGGGCATAAAGACCGTTTCGGCCACCCGCCTTACCACCTCCAGCATTATCGAGCGGCCCTCCGCCGACGCCGTTATGTCCAGAAAAACCAATTCGTCGGCCCCCTGCTCCTCGTAGGCTTTGGCCACCTCAACCGGGTCGCCCGCGTCCCGAAGTTCCTTAAACCTGACGCCCTTTACCACCCTTCCCTTGTCAACGTCGAGGCACGGAATTATGCGCTTTGCCAACATGTTCTTGTTAAAAGGATAAAGCCCGCGCCGAAGGCGCGGGGACAAAACCGAAAGAAAAGACCAAATTTCCTAATACCTATGAAGAGGGACCTCAAAGAGCTGGAGGAGAAAGTCGGTTACCGCTTCAAAAATCCCCGCCTCCTCGAAGAGGCCCTGACCCACATTTCCTACGCCAAGGAAAACCGAGTTCCCTACAACTACGAGAGGCTCGAATTTCTCGGCGACAGCATAGTAAACTACCTTTTGGTCGACCTCCTTTACGAGAAGTTTTCCAAGTTCCCCGTCGGGAAGCTGGCAACCGTAAAGGCCTACCTCATTTCGGAACAATTCCTGTCGGAACTGGCCAAAAAGTGGGACCTTCCGAACTTCGTCCGATTGGCCCAAAGCGAGGAATTGAAAGGGCGGCGCCAAAGCCCGTCGCTCCACGCCGACGCCTTTGAGGCCGTTTGGGCCGCCGTCTACCTCGACAGCGGTCGCAACGTGGACTTCGTTCGAAAACTCTTTCGAAAGCACTTTGAAAAGGAGGTCGAAAGGGCCGTAAAAAGCGGCGCCTTTTACACCGACTACAAGACCCTCCTTCAGGAAATTACCCAAAGACTTTTAAAGGAAAAACCGACTTACAAACTCCTCAAACAGGAGGGACCAGACCACGACAAAACCTTCCTCGTCGAGTGCACCGTCAAAAACCTGCGAACGACCGCCGAAGGAAAGACCAAAAAGGAGGCCGAACAAAGGGCGGCCAAAAAAATGATTGAAGAGCACTTTAGGGAGCAGTTTGAGAAGATAACTTCCTGAGAAGCTCGGAGGCCGGCCTGCAAACCCCGCCTTCTTCCCCCTCCAACCGCCTTAACAGCTCCTCGACCGTTCCCTCGAAGACGCCCACCTCTATACCGTAGTAGGCCGCCGCGTAGAGCGCGCCCTTGCCGAAGAAAGCCCTTCCCACCACCAGGCAGTCGACCTTTTCCTCGGCCAACCTCTCAAAAAGCTCGGCGCAGGACCCCTTATCCCGAACCAAGGGTTTTTGAAGCGACCAACCGCCGTCTTCGACCAAGGTTTTCCCCTTTTTGACGAAAACGACCACCCTTTTACACCCTTCGGGTTCGCGGCAGAGTTTTCCCTCCCCGTCGAGAAGGAGGGCAATCCTCCTTTCCCTCTCCTCCGGCGGTTCGAAGTGGATTATCAACCTCTCTATAAAAGGAACTGTCTTTTTTACCCTTTCCTCGATTTCGTGAACGGCGGCGTGGGCCCTTTCAAAGTCGTCGGTCTTCAAAACCAGTTCGGCCTCGATGAACTTGTAGCTTCCCGAACTGCGTCCTATAACCGACTTAACCTCCTCCACCAGCGGGTGACTTTCCATAACCGCCCTGACCTTTTCGAGCGTTTCCCGGTCGACCGAGGCGTCGAGCAAAACCTTAAGCGCCTCAACCGCTATTTCCCACCCCGCACGGAAAATCAGAACCGCAATAACCAAAACCGCCAGTTTTTCTACCCACGGAAAGCCAAAGTAGTTTCCCAAAATCCCGACCAAAACGATGAGCGAGGAGAAAAAGTCGGTCTTTATGTGCTCTGCATCCGCTATCAAACTCGGCGAATTCAGTTCCTCCCCCTTTTTCCTCTCCCAGCGGGAAAAGAGGTAAGTGGCCACCAAGGTTATTACCACCGCCGAAAGGGCCAGAGGGAGGTTTTCAATCCTGCGAACCTCGTCGGCAAAGAGAACGTCGCGCACGATTTCGTAGCCGGCGAAGAAAATGGCAAAGGCGCTGACCAGCGAAATAAGGTTTTCGACCTTGTAGAGACCGTAGGGAAATTCCTTACTCCTGAAGTTGGCTATAACTATGCCGGCGTAAACCGAAAGCGCCGCCGCCAGGTCCGCCAACGAGTGAATGCCGTCGGCCACCAGCGCCGCCGAACCGCTGATAAGACCGACGGTTATCTTCATCACCGAAAGGAAGAGGTTTAGGGCGACCGACATCAGGGCAATCTTCTTTTTCTCCCGAACGAGGGTCTCCCGGTCCAGGTGAGCGACCATAACGGCGGAAGCTATTTTAAATAAGACCTTCTATGATTGCCGTCGTTCAGCGCGTAAACCGCTCGTGGGTCGAGGTGGAGGGCAAAACCGTCGGAAGGATAGGAAGGGGTCTTAACGTCCTTTTGGGAATAGAAAAGGGGGACGCCCAAGAGGACGCCGACCTGTTAATTTCCAAACTGGTTTCCCTAAGAATTTTCCCCTCCGAGGACGGGAAAAAGGACTTTGACCGCTCGTTGGAAGAGGTCGGCGGTGAAGTCCTGGTGGTGTCGCAGTTTACCTTGCCCGCCTCGCTGCGGAAGGGACGGCGCCCCTCCTTCGACCGCGCCGAAAAACCCGAAAGGGCCCGCCAACTTTACGAATACTTCGTAAAAGCCCTTCGGGAAAAGGGAATAAAAGTGGAAACCGGCGTATTCGGAGCCGACATGAAAGTATTTATAGAAAACGACGGACCCGTAACCTTTATTCTCCGAAGCGAGGACCTAAAAAAACCGAGAAACCAAAAAGGCTAGGACTTAAGTCCGACTATCCTTTTTCCGTTTTTTCTTTCCTTTTACCGAAAAAGAGAGCCAGAACCGATGCGGCGGCCGTTAGCATAACCACCGCGTTCAAAGCCATCGAAATACCGTGCCAAAACCTAAACCTTTCGTAGTCGGTTACCTTAAGTTCCTCCGAAAGGGGAAGAACGTAAAACTCCTGGAAGGCGGAGATTAAGGCCGCCGCCAAGAGGAGGAGAGAAAGTTTTCTCCTTCCTTCCTTTAGCAGAAGAATGGAGGAAAGCGCCAAAAGGGTCGTCGCCGCCCCGAAGTAAAGGGGGAAAATCTTCGAAACCACCTCACCCGCCGCCTTCGTCTCCAAAGTTCCGAAAAGAACGGGGGCAACCACGAAACTGAAAAAGGTTGAAAATCCGAGGTAGAACCCCAAGAGGAAAATTACGAACCTCTCCGCCATGGGGGTGAAGTTTATAGGAAAAGTTGTTAGGCCGCCAAGTTAGAAACAAAACTTCCAAAATTCGGAAAATTCGGTTATACTGAGTGGAAAATCGCTTTCGCGGAAGATAAAGTTTTTGCTGTTTATTATCAACACATTAAAATTTTTGAACTTAAATCAAAGTTGAAACCTGCCAAGTTTTTTATATCATTAGTAAGACTTGGAGAGAAGCTATGGACGTGCTGACTAAAGTTTCTAAAAAGCTGGCCGCATTTTTAATAGTCGCCGTTTCGGCAGCCGTTTTTGCGGCCTCGCAAGGACCGCTGAAAATTTTACTCGACGCCTACAAAGTTACCTACGAAGTGGTCAACGGCACCGTTAAGGAAAAACTCGTTCCTCTGGGTAAGGAAGTTGAACCCGGAGACGTAATCGAATTCCACATCCTGGCCCAAAACACCTCCAACCAAACTTTGAAAAACATATACATCTACGGCAAGATACCCGTCGGAACCAAGTACGTTCCCGGCAGCGCCAGCGATAGTCCCGAATTCTCCATTGACGGCGGAAAAACTTTCCAAAAACCCCCCGTTAAGTACACCGTTGAAGTAAACGGAACCAAGGTTGAGAAGATAGCCACCCCCGACATGTATACCGACATAAGGTGGTTTGTACCAGAGCTGAAACCTCAAGAAAGCATAACTTTTAAATATCGCGTAGAAGTTAAAAAGTAAATTTGGGAGGTTGGGATAGATGAGACATAAAGGAGCGCTTGTATTCGGTCTGTCGTCGGTAGCCCTGTTTGCCGCCAAAGCGGCAAACGCCGCAATGCCCCCTGCGGG
>JAADCT010000056.1 GCA_013154305.1 Aquificota bacterium | reverse complement strand
GCGGGACGGGACTCGAACCCGTGACCTCCGGCTTGTAAGGCCAGCGCTCTCCCAACTGAGCTACCCGCCTTCCAGCGCAGGCTCGCCGGAACCGCCCGCCCTACCAAGGAGCCTCCCGGCTCCGTCCGATAGGATAAATATACGAAATCAAAGGCCGGAGCAAATATGACAAAAGTCACTTTTTGAGTTCGGCCGCGATTTGTTCCAACCTTCGGACCACGCCCTCTATAATCCAACCCGGCGTCGAGGCCCCGGCCGAAACGCCCACCCGCTCGGCCCCCTCGAACCACTCCTTTTTAAGCTCGTCGGCCGTCTCGACGTGATAACTGTTGGGATTCAGTGACTTGGCTATTTTGTAGAGGCGGGTCGTGTTTCCGCTGTTTTTACCGCCGACGATAATCATAACGTCGACCTTGGGGGCCAGCTCCCTGACCTCCTCCTGGCGGACCGAGGTGGCGTTGCAAATCGTGTTTATCACCTTAAGCTCGTTCACCCAAACGGCCAGCTCGCCGACCACCTCCTTAAAAAAGCGTTCGTTTTGGGTGGTTTGGGCTATAACGCCCACTTTAGGCCTTTGAAGGGCCGGCTTTAGGTCCTCGAGCGTTTCGACTATGACGCCCTCGCCCCCCGCGTCCACCAGGTAACCCCACGTTCCCAAAACCTCCGGGTGGTTCTTCTCGCCCACCAAGACGACGAAGTAGCCCTCCTTTGCCAACCTCACCGCCGCCTCGTGGACCGCCTTAACGTAAGGGCACGTGGCGTCGACGATTTTTACGCCCTTTCGGCGCAGTTCCCTCTCCTTTTGGGGTGGTATGCCGTGCGACCGCAGTATTAAAACCGCCTCCGGTTCCAGCCGGCCTTCGTCCCTCAGGACCTCAACGCCGAGACGGCGGAGCCTCTCTATCTCCTGCGGGTTGTGGATTAGGGGACCGTAGGTGTAAACCTTTCCACCCTCCCGCGCGGAGAGGGCGGCCTTTTCGGCCAACCCTATTGCCCTCTCCACGCCGAAGCAAAAGCCGGCGTGGGGTGCGACCACTATTTCCATTGCGGCTAAAAAGTTTAAAACCCTCCGAAGGGGTATTCAAAAGAGGAAGTTCACCCTTTGGGGTAAAGCTTTCTCTCGTAGAGCCGCAACAAGGTTACGAAGAGGGCGAAAATCGTGGGACCCAAAAAGAGGCCGGTAAACCCGAACGCCAGGAGGCCCCCGACGACGGCGAAAAAGAGAACCACGTAGGGAAGCTCTATGCGCTCCTTCATTATCAGGGGACGGACGAAGTTGTCTATCGAGGATATTACCAAAAAGCCGACGGCCAAACCGACCAACCCCTTAAAGGTGTCGACGAAAAACAGCTCGTAAAGGGTGAGGGGAAACCAAACGTAACCCGTCCCGAAGGGGGGAATAAAGGCAAAGAGGGCCGTAACGAGGGCCCAAAGAAACGGATAGGGCAAACCGTAATAGGCGTAAAGGGCCAGGGCGACGAAGGACTGAACCACCGCCGTTCCCACCGTTCCGTAAATGACGCCGGTAACGGCGTTGTATATCGTTTTTAAAATCTCCTCCTTGTCGCGCTCCTCGAGCGGTAAAAGCCGGCGCGCGTGCTCGACCGCCGCCTTGCCCTGATAGAGGGCAAAAAAGAGCGTAAGCAGGTAAACGAAAAGACCGAAGGCGGCGCCGCCGAGCCAAATTACCGCCTCCTTGGTCAGGGAAGTAAAGTAGCCGCTTAAAAAGGAGTAAAGTTGGGCCAGAAAACCTTTAAGGTTTTCCTCGTTAAGGACCTCGCCGAGGAAGGGATACTTGCTTTGAACGCTGTAGAGGTACACGTAGAGTTTCTGTTGAAGGTCCTTAACGAGGAGGTCGATACCCCCCTCCTGAACGAACCTTTGGAGGTTGGTAAGGAGTTTGGCCACCTCCTGGGAAAAGAGAAAGGCGGCTACCAGGAAGGGAACGACCACCAAAGAAACTACGACCGCCAGCGTCAGGCCGGCGGCTAGGAGGTCGGAAAAGAGAAACCTTTTAAAAAAGCGGAAAACCGGATAGAAGACGACGGCCGAAATTACGGCCAAAGTAATCGGCTGCCAGAAGGGAAGCAGCATGTAAACGACGAGCAAAAAAATGACGAAGACCGTTAGGAGGAAACCGTAGGTGAAA
Source organism: Aquificota bacterium (assembly GCA_013154305.1). Taxonomy (GTDB): domain Bacteria; phylum Aquificota; class Aquificia; order Aquificales; family QOAS01; genus QOAS01. The sequence continues at coordinate 25,896 of JAADCT010000056.1, read as the reverse complement.
ATCCGCCGCCTGAATTCGTCCATTAAAGGAATTAAGTTTCTCCGCGGCGGCGAAAATATACCTACTTTGAGATGAGGGACCTTCTTAAGATGCCCGCCGTCCGCATAGCCGAGGCGGTTAAAAAGGGCGAAGTCGAACCGACCGAGGTGGTCGACGCTTTTGCCGAAAGGATAAAAGAGGTGGAACCGAAGGTGAAGGCCTTCGTTACGACCACCCTCGAGAGGGCCTACGAGGACGCCAAAAATCTCGGCGGGGAGGGAAAGCTGGCGGGCGTTCCCGTTGCGGTAAAGGACAACATTCTCACCTACGGCGTTCGGACCACCTGCTCCTCCAAAATGCTGGAAAACTTCGTGGCTCCCTACGACGCCACCGCCTGGGAGAGGTTAAAAAGGGAGGGGGCCCTTTTGGTCGGAAAGACGAACCTCGACGAGTTTGCAATGGGCTCCTCCACCGAATATTCCTACTTCGGTCCCACCAAAAACCCTTGGGACCTTGAGCGGGTTCCCGGCGGCTCCTCGGGCGGCAGCGCCGCCGCCGTGGCCGCCCTGATGAGCCCGGTAGCCCTAGGTTCCGACACCGGCGGTTCGATTAGGCAGCCGGCCGCCTTTTGCGGCGTCGTGGGTCTGAAGCCGACCTACGGTCGGGTTTCCCGCTACGGTTTGGTGGCCTTTGCCAGCTCGCTCGACCAAATAGGCCCCATAACCCGCTACACCGAGGACGCGGCCCTCCTTTTGGAGGTAATGAGCGGAAAGGACCCTAAAGACAGCACGTCCGCCGACCGGCCCGTTCCGCCCTTTTCGGAGGAGGTTAAAAAACCCCTCGGAAAGGTAAAGGTCGGGGTTCCCAGGGAGATTTTCGAACTCGGATTGGGCGAGGACGTCAAAAAGCTCTTTGAGCGTTGGCTGGAGGAGCTAAAAGCCCAGGGCGTGGAAGTCGAAACGGTGGAACTGCCCCACCTCAAGTACGCCATTCCGGTGTACTACGTGGTGGCAACGTCGGAGGCCTCCTCCAACCTGGCGCGCTACGACGGCGTCCGCTACGGCTACCGAACCCCGCGCTACAGGGACCTGCGGGAAATGTACAAGCGGACGCGGGCCGAAGGCTTCGGTCCCGAGGTCAAAAGGAGGATTATGCTGGGAACCTTCGCCCTGTCGACGGGCTACTACGACGCCTACTACCTGAAGGCCAAAAAGGTCCAGCGCCTCATTTACGAGGACTTTCTGAAGGTCTTTCAAAGGGTCGACGCCGTTTTGACGCCGACGACGCCCACGCCCGCCTTCCGCTTCGGCGAAAAGCTCGAAAATCCGGTCGACATGTACCTCTCCGACATCTTTACGGTTTCGGTGAACCTGGCCACCGTGCCGGCCGTCAGCGTGCCGATAGGGCTTACCGAAAACAAACTCCCCGTAGGCGGTCAAATAATAGGAAGGCCTTGGGACGAAACCACCGTTTTGAAACTGGCCTACCTGTGGGAGCAAATTTCAAACTTCCCCTCCCGGGTTCCCGAACTTTGAAAAAACTTTGTTTTGAGGGAATTGACGCCCGCCTTTTGGCGGGCTTTGAATAAGTCCGGAGTTTCAGGACCCCAGCAGGGTCGAAACGATTTCGTAGGCGGCCTCCTCCTTCGAGGGGGCCTTTAGCTCCTTCTTCCTTCCGTCGGCGAAGATTATCGTCCCCTCGTAACGGTCGGAACCCATCACCGAAACGGGGTTTACCACTATCGCGTCGAGATTTTTCTTTTTCAACTTTTTCAGGGCGTTTTCCTCGAGGTTTTCGCTTTCGACGGCAAAGCCGACCAGCTTTTGGCGCTTTTTCCTCTTCCCGAGTTCGGCCAAAACGTCGGGCGTCGGCTCTAGTTCGACCGTCAGCCGCTTTTGGGACTTTTTGAGCTTTTTGTCGAAGCGTTTCGAAAAGCGGTAGTCGGAAACGGCGGCGTTCATCAAAACGGCGTCGACGCCGTCAAAGAGCTCCAGACAGGCTTCGAGCATTTCGCCGGCCGTTTCGACGCGGCGGACCAAAAACCTTTCGGGCACCGAAACCTTGGCGTCGGCCGCCACCACCAGCGGCTCCCCGCCCAGGTAAAAGACCGCCTTGGCCAGGGCCAGACCCATTTTGCCGCTCGAACCGTTGGAAATGAAGCGAACCGGGTCGAGGTATTCGCGGGTGGCCCCCAAGGTGACCAAAACCTTTTTTCCCTTGAGGGGTTTGGGCGAAAGGGCTCTGACGAGGTGGTCCCTGATGAGGTCCACGTCGGCCAGCTTTCCCTCCCCCTCGTCGCCGCAGGCCAAAAGACCCCTGTCGGGGGGTATAACTTCAACGCCCCACCGCCTCAGGGTTTCGAGGTGGTTTCGGACGGCCGGATTTTGAAGCATGACGGTGTTTGCCGCGGGAGCCACCAGCTTGGGACCGGCGAAGGCGCTCCACGCGGCCGTCAGCGGATTGTCGGCCAAACCGAGGGCCAGTTTCGAGATGGTGTTTACCGTTGCCGGGGCCACCAAAAAGGCGTCGGCCCACTTGGCCAGCTCAACGTGGGCCAGGGGACTTTCCTCGTCCCAGCGGTAAAAGGGCTTTGAACCGGTTAAGGTTGCCAGAACCAGAGGGCTTACGAAGTCGAGGGCCGAGGGCGTCAGGACGGTCCTGACGGAGGCGCCCTCTTTCACGAGGGTCCGAACGAGGTCGTAAACCTTGTAGGCGGCTATGCCGCCGCTGATGCCGACGAGGATTTTTCTGCCCTTTAGGAGCATTTGCCTAAACCGAATTTTAAAATTAACTTTCGGAGTTCGAATGGAGCCCACCCTCGCCGCCGTAGGTCTGAACCACTCGACCGCACCGCTGGAGGTCCGCGAACTTTTCTCCTGCCAACCCTCGGAGGAGGGAAAGCTGGAGGAACTCTCCTACCTGGCGGGTCTGCCGGGGGTAAAGGAGGTGGTCCTGCTCTCGACCTGCAACCGGGTCGAGGTTTACGCCCTTTTAGAGGACGAAAAGCTCGCCCCCCTTTTGGTGGACGAACTTTTAAAACTCAAACTGGGAAGGGTGGACGAGGGACTAAAGCGGCACTTTTTCGTAAAGACGGGCCGCGAGGCGGTCGAGCACGTCGTCGCAATTCCGGCGGGTTTGGCCTCCATGGTGGTGGGGGAAACCCAAATAGCGGCCCAGTTTAAGGAGGCGTTTGAGCTGGCCCGCCGCCACGGAACCTTAGGCAAGGTTTTGGACCGACTTTATCAGTTTGCCCTTCGGGCGGCCAAGCGCGTCCGGACCGAAACGGAGGTGTCCAAAACCCCCCTTTCGGTCAGCTACATAGCGGTTTTGCTCGTAAGGAAGGTTTTCGGCGAACTGGAGGGCGTCCGCGTTTTGGTCGTGGGTGCGGGGGAGACGGCCGAGCTGACGGCCCGCTACTTGAAGGAGGAAAGGGCCGAGATTTTCGTCACCAACCGCACCTTCGCGCGGGCGGTCGAGCTGGCCGAGCGGGTGGGCGGCGGCGTGGTGGAGTGGAACCGCTTTAAGGAGTTTCTGAAGGAGGTCGACGTTGCAATCTTTTCCACCTCGGCGGGAAGCTACCTCCTCAAAAAGGAGGAGGCCGAAAGGACTTTCCGAAAGAGGGAGGGCCCGGTCGTTTTGGTGGACCTCTCGGTTCCCCGAAACGTGGAGCCCTCGGTCGGGGACCTGGAGGGGGTTTTTCTGTTTAACGTCGACGACCTAAAGGAAATTGCCAGGAAAAACCTCCAAAGGCGGCTGAAGGAGGCCCAAAAGGGCCTTCTCATAGTAAAGGAGGAAACCGAAAAGTTTTTAAGGGAGCTGGAGAGGATAAAGCTGGCCGAGGTCCTCAAAGGGGTGAAGGAAAAGGTCGACCGCCTTTGGGAGCTGGGCCGGGGGGAGGACCCCGAAAGGGCCGCCGAGCTTTTCAAAAACCGCCTTTTGGCCGCCATCTTTGACCTGATAAAGGAGAATCCGGAGGCCGGCCGCCTTTTGGACCGCCGACTTCAAAAACTCCTAAAGGAGTTGAAGGAGCGGGTCTAAAAAGAAAGGGGAGACTTTTCAAAGGGCGACGGGGCGGGCCTCCCCGGAGGGCATAAATTTTTACCTCTTACGTATGGCTACCAACGCAAAGCGCGAAAGTCTCACGCCGATGCTCGCCCAATACCACGCCATTAAGGAGCAGTATCCCGACGCCATTTTGCTCTTTCGGTTGGGCGACTTTTACGAGGCCTTTTACGAAGACGCCTACACCGTTTCAAAGGCTTTGAACATCGTTTTGACGTCGCGACCGGCGGGAAAGGGTCGCCGAATTCCGATGGCCGGCATTCCCCACCACGCTCTGGGCAGTTACGTCCACAAGTTAATCCATCAGGGCTACAAGGTGGCCATCTGCGAACAGCTCGAGGACGCCTCCCAGGCCAAGGGCATCGTGCGGCGGGAGGTCGTAAGGGTCATAACGCCGGGAACCTTCTTCGAGAGGGACGCGGCCGGTCTTATGGCGATTTTCCCTTCGGGTAAAAAGTGGGCCTTCGCCTACCTGAACCTGGCGGTGGGCGAGTTTACCGGCGCCGTCCTGCCCAAGGACGAGGTCCTCAGCGTGGTGGCAAAACTCCAACCCGTCGAGGTAATACTTCCGAAGGGTAAGGAACGCCTGGAGGAGGAGATAAAACCGATACTCAAGGAGGTTCACTTTACCTACCTCCCGCAGGAGGAGTTTTTCGGCGACTACGCCGAGAGGGAGTTCTTCGACCACTTTAAGGTTCCGACTTTAAAGGTTTTGAACTTCGAAAGCGAGGAGGTCCTGCCGGCGCTGGCGGCCCTTTTGCTTTACGCCAAGAGGACGCAAAAGGGTTTTATGCCCTTCGTAAAGAGACCGAGGCCCTACACGGGCGAAATCTACGCCAAGGTGGACCTGAAGGCCCAAAGGGCCCTGGAACTTCTCGAGAGTTTGGAGGGAAAAAAGAGCTTTTCGCTTTTCGGCGTTTTGGACAGAACGCTGACGGGAATGGGCCGCCGCCGGCTCAAGTTCCGCATCGTTCACCCCTACAGGGACGTCGGAAAAATTAAGGAGACGCAGGAGGCGGTCCAAGAGCTTTACGAAAACGAGAACTTGAGAAACCGCCTGAGAAACCTTTTGGAAAGGACCTACGACGTTGAAAGACTCGTTTCGAAAATCTCCTCCTCGATGGCCAACGCGAAGGACCTGGTTATGCTGAAGCAGTCGCTCTTTGCGGCCGCCGAAATAAGAAAACTCCTCGAGGAGGAGGCAAAGGGTGCGCTCCTAAAGAGGTTGGCCCAGGAGATGGGAAACCTCTCGGAGGTGGCCGAGGACGTAGACCGCACCTTGGTCGACGACCCTCCCTATCAGGTCAAGGAAGGGGGGTTGATACGGGACGGGGTGGACCCCTACCTGGACGAGCTCAGAAGCATCAAAAACAACGCCGACGCTTGGCTCAAGCGCTATCAGGAAAGGCTGAGGCGTGAAACGGGAATATCGAGCCTCAAAATCGGCTTTAACAAGGTAATGGGTTTTTACGTTGAAATTACCAAGCCAAATTTGCGCTACGTTCAGGGCTGGATAGAAAAGGGGATTCTCCGCCGGCGCCAAACGCTGACCAACGCCGAGCGCTTTATAACGAGGGAACTGCAGGAGTTTGAGGAAAAGTACCTCTCGGCTGAGGAAAAGATTAAAAACCTCGAATACAAACTCTTTACGGAATTGAGGGAGAGGGTTCTCCGAAGGGTGGACGAGATAGGAAACCTGGCGTCCGTTTTGGGCGAACTCGACTACCTGCAATCGCTGGCAACCGTTGCGGTGGAAAACTACTGGGTAAAACCGGAGGTGGTCGCGGAGGGAATAGATACCTACATTAAGGACGGCCGGCACCCGGTCATAGAGGCCCACAAGAAGGTGTTCGTTCCGAACGACACGAGCTTTAGCGACAAAGAGAGGTTGTTAATTATTACGGGTCCGAACGCGGCGGGTAAGTCCTCCTACATCCGCCAGGTGGCTTTAATCTTTCTGCTGGCGCAGATGGGGAGTTTCGTGCCGGCGGCCGAGGCCAAAATTGCGGTGGCCGACGCCTTTTTTACGCGGGTCGGCTCGGGTGACATTTTGGCGCTGGGCGTTTCGACCTTTATGAACGAGATGTACGAGGTGGCCAACATACTTTCGAACGCCACGGAGAGGAGTTTGATAATCCTCGACGAGGTGGGCAGGGGAACGGCCACCTACGACGGTATTGCCGTGGCCGCGGCGGTGGCCGAATACGTGGCAAAGAAAATAAGGGCCCGAACGCTCTTTGCCACCCACTACCACGAGCTTACCGAGCTGGAGGGTAAAGTTGAGGGCGTGGTCAACTACCACATGGAGGTGAAGGAAACCGCCGAAGGCGGCATCGAATTCCTCTACACCCTAAAGAGGGGACCTTCGAGCAGGAGCTTCGGCGTGGCGGTTGCAAAAATGGCGGGCCTGCCGGAGGAGGTGATAAAGAGGGCGGAGGAGATTTTAAAAACCCTCGAAGGAAGGGAGGAGAGGAAACTTCCGCTGAAGGTCGAAACGGATTTCGAGAAACCTCCGAGGGAAAGGAAGAAGAAAAGGACCTACGAAAGGCCGTTTGTGAGGGCGCAACCTGCCGGGCGGCGCGGGGGGACAAAACCCGAAGGGGGTGAAACCCGGGAGGTTCCGGAGGAATACAAAAAAATTAAGGAGCTGCTTGAGGAGGTCGACATAGCGAGGACCACTCCGCTGGAGGCCCTTTTGAAGTTGGCAAAGCTGAAGGAACTGATTTAGGCGTTTAACCCAAGTACTTTTCCAACATTTGGGCCACCTTCTTTTTGACCTCGGGGGGAACGTCGACGACTTCGGGCCACCGGCGGGTGTAACCCTCCTCCCTCCACTTTTTGGTGGCGTCGATAATCATCTTTCCGCCGAAGCCCTCCTCGTTGGTGGCGTGGTCGAGAACGTCGATGGGTCCCTTCACTATCAGAACGTCCCTCATCGGGTCGACGTTGTTTCCCCAAATCCAGAGGACCTCCCCCAGGTCGTGGACGTTCACCCACTCGTCGAAGACCACCACGTGTTTGGTCAGGGACATCAGACCCATTCCCAGGAGGGCGTAGGCCACTTTGTAGGCGTGGCCGGGATAGCGCTTTTTGATGGAAACGAAGGCGAAGTTGTGAAAGACCCCTTCGGCGGGAAGGTGAACGTCGACCACCTCCGGGAGGTTGAACTTTATTAGGGGAAGGAAAATCCTTTCGGTGGCGTAGCCTATCCACTTGTCCTCCTGGGGCGGTTTTCCGACGACGGTGGCCTGGTAGATGGGGAAACTGCGGTGAACCACGGCCGTAACGTGGAACTTCGGATACTTGGCCGGAGGGGTGTAAAAACCGGTGTGGTCGCCGAAGGGACCTTCCTCCACCAGCGGCTCCTCGGGGTCGACGTAACCCTCGAGCACTATCTCCGCGTGGGCCGGGTATTCGAGGTCGACGGTTATTCCCTTCACCAGCTCGACCGGTTTTTCCCTAATTAGACCGGCAAAGAGGTATTCGTCGACGTCGGGCGGCAGGGGCGCGCTGGCGACGTAGGTCAAAACCGGGTCGCCGCCGATGGCAACGGCCACCTCGAGTTTTTTGCCCAGCTTCTTTGCCTTCCAATAGTGGTGATTTCCGTCCTTGTGGATTTGCCAGTGCAGGGCGGTGGTTCGCTCGTCGAGGACCTGCATGCGGTACATTCCCACGTTTCTTATTCCCGTTTCGGGGTCCTTGGTAATTACCTGCGGAAGGGTGATGAACCTTCCGGCGTCCTTTTCCCAGGTCTTCAGTATCGGAAACTCGTAGAGGTTTACCTTGGCGCCCCTCTTTACCACCTCCTGGACCGGCCCCCTCTTTACCACCTTGGGAATAGCGTCGTTTAACTTCTTCAGTTCGGGAAGTTTTTTGAGCTTTTCGAGGAAGGTGTTCGGAACTTCCGGTTTGAGGATGCGGTAGAGCTTCCAGCCTATGTCCTCGAGGTTCTCGTAGCCCAGGGCGAGCTTTATCCTTTTTTCGCTGCCGAGGGCGTTGGTCAAAACCGGAACCCCGTAGGGCCTCCCCTTTTCGTCGACGGGATTTTCGAATAGGAGGGCCTTGTTTTTTTCCGGCGGCATTTTGCAAACGCGGTCGGTAAAGTAGGAAATCTCCAATATCGGCGAAATCGGCTCCTTTATGCGTAAAAGCTCGCCGCTCTTTTCCAAAACGCGGATGAACTCCCTCAGGTCGCGATAGGCCATCGGTAGTTATCTTAGGACCCCGCTTCACCTCCCCTTTTGTTTGTAAGTGCTAACTTAAGTAACTTATGAAGGTGGCCGTTCCTGTAAAGGAACTGGGTGGGGAAAGGTCGGAGGTTTTTCCCGGTTTCGGGAAGGCGCCCGCCTTTGCGCTTTTCGACGCCGAAAGCGAAAAGGTGGAGATTGTTCCCAATCCGGCGGGGGGAGGTTCCCGCTGCGCGGGGAGGTCCGTAGTCCGAACCCTCAAGGAGAGAGGGGTGGAGGCGGTCCTTTTAAAGGAGGTGGGAAAGGGTGCGTTAAACCACCTGAGGAGGGCGGGCGTTGAGGTCTACCTTCTTCCGCGGGAGGTAAAGACGGCCCAACGGGCGTTTGAGGCCTTTAAAAGCGGAAAACTGAAGGCGTTGGAGCCCCGCGAAGGTGGGCCGGCCCGAAAAGTTTTTCGGGAGTGAGCGCCGGCCCGCTTTCCGGCGGGGCGGAGGATTAGCCCGCGAAGGTCTCCTAAAGCAGGAATAGGTTTCCCGCCGAAGGCGGCTCCTTTTCCAAAATCTGACCTTTATGGGCGAAAGGAAAAAGTGGAGAACGGCCGTAAGCTTCCACGACGGACAGGAGGCCTTCGTTAGGGGCTATCGGCTCCGAGACCTTGTCGGAAACCTGACCTTTACGGAGGCCATTTACCTGGTTCTCAAGGGCGAGCTTCCCGACGAGCGGACGACGAAGATGCTCGACGCCGTTTTCGTTGCGACGGTCGAACACTCGATAGCCCCGCCTTCGGTGATAGCGGCGCGGGCGGTAATAAGCGGCGGAAATCCGCTCAACGCCGGAGTGGCGGCCGGCATTTTGGCCTTCGGTGAGGCCCACGGCGGAGCCCTCGAGGGTGCCATGCGCTTTTTGCAGGAAAACGCCGACCGCGACCCGGAGGAGGTGGTTAGAGAATACCTCGAAAGGGGAGAGCGCATTCCCGGCTACGGCCACCGGTTTTACAAGGAATTCGACCCCCGCACGGTGGAGCTGTTTGAGTTGGCCAAGGAACTTGGTTTTTACGGAAAGTACGCGCGCTTTGCCGAGGCGGTGGAAAGGGCCATAGAGAAGCTAAAGGGTCGGAGGCTCGTTTTGAACGTCGACGGCGCCATAGCGGCGATTGTTTCGGAGATGGGCTTCGACTGGCGGCTCGGAAAGGGGTTTTTCATCATCGGTCGGACGCCGGGTTTGGTGGCCCACGCCTACGAGGAACTGGTGATGGAGAAACCCTTTTCTAAGCGCCTCGACGAGGAGAAGGAGGTCGAATACCTCGGTCCGGGTCCGAGGGAGCTTCCCGACCGCTTTCGGAGGAGAAAGTGAGCTCCCCTCCGGAGGTTCTCAAAACTTTACAACCGAGATTAGGTTTTAAAGTCCTCCTCTCCTCCAACCTTTTTGTGTATGGTTAGGAAGGCGCTTTTGGCGGGCGTTTTGACCGTCGGCTTGACCTTCGGCGGCGAAACCGCGGTCCAGTGGGGCTACAGCGGGAAGATAGGACCCGAATACTGGGGCGACCTCAGCCCCGAGTTTATCGCGTGCAAAATCGGAAAAAATCAGTCGCCGATAGACGTTAACGAGGAAAACACGGTAAAGGCGTGTCTCGAGCCGCTCGAAGTTCGCTACGTTGCCGACGCCGCCTACGTGCTCAACACCGGAACGACCATTAAGGTGGTTACCAAGGGAAGGAGCTACGTGGTGGTCGACGGTAAAAAGTTTTACCTGCGGCAGTTTCACTTCCACGCGCCCAGCGAGCACACCGTGGACGGCCGCCACTATCCCTTTGAGGCTCACTTCGTCCACACCGACGACGAGGGCAACATTGCGGTAATCGGCGTCTTCTTCGAGCTGGGCGAGCCCAACCCCGAACTGGCCAAAATTTGGGACGCCATGCCCCTCGAAAAGGGCCAAAAGAGGGTCCTGACGGCAAAGGTAAATCCGGCCAAACTCCTTCCCGAGGAGAGGGAATACTACCGCTACAGCGGTTCGCTGACCACTCCCCCCTGCACCGAGGGCGTTCGCTGGTTTTTGATTAAGGAACCCCTTACCCTTTCGGAGGACCAACTCCTTCTGTTTGAGGAGCTGATGGGCGGACCCAACAACCGTCCGGTCCAACCGATTAACGCCCGAAAGGTTCTCGAATAACCTCTTTCCCTTTTCCGGTTTTTTCCGAAACCTTTTACCGCGGGCGGAGAGAGGTTTTAACCCTCCCTTAACGGTGGGAAACTACAATTGAAAACCCTTGAATGGAGCGGAGGGAGGTAGTTCCCCGCGGGGTTCTTCTCCGGAGGAAGTTTTACAACTTCCTCTTTTTGGCCCTCAACTGGCTGGCCGTGGCCGTGGGTCTTTCGGTCCTCTTTTGGATTTTGGGCTATCTGACCTTAAGGGGGTTGGAGGGTCTTTCGCCCGAACTCTTTACCGAGGTGGGCGGCGACCCGGAAAACGGCGGCCTCCTGCACGCCTTCGTGGGCCACGCGATTATTTCGGCGATGACCGTTTTAATCGGCGTTCCCCTCGGCATCCTCATAGGCGTTTACCTGGCCGAATACGCCCGCTTTTCCAAGTTCGGCCGCCTGATAAGCAACGCCAGCGACATTATGTTGGCCGCCCCGTCCATCGTGGTGGGCGTTTTCGTTTACGTGATACTGGTAAAGCCGCTGGGGACCTTTAACGCGGTCGCGGGCGCCGTCGCCCTGGCGATACTGATGATACCGGTGATTTTGAAAACGACCGAAAACATGCTCCGGCTCGTTCCCGACGCCCTTCGGGAGGCGGCCGTGGCCCTCGGTGCGCCGAAGTGGAAGGTGGTCGTTTCGGTGGTCCTTCCCTCGGCCAAGTTCGGAATTTTGACCGGAACAATCCTCGGCATAGCCCGCATAGTGGGCGAGACGGCGCCCCTCCTTTTTACCTCCTTCAACAACAACTTTTTGAACTTCGACGTCTTTAAACCGATGGCTTCGCTGACGGTGACGATTTACTACTACGCCCTTTCGCCCTTTCCCGAATGGCAAAAACAGGCCTTTGCCGCCGCCCTGATTTTGACCCTCTTTGTCCTCGCCGCCACGCTGGGCGCCCGCTTTTTCCTGACCAAAAAGTTCAAAGTTTGAAAGGGTCCTACCCCTTTTCCTTTCGGAGGTTTTCCTTAAACCTCTCGTAGAGTTTCCTCTGGACCGGGTTCAGTTCCCCCAAAAGGGTCGAAAACTTCAGAACCTCCTCCTTTGATGCCTCCCCCCTCTTTATCCTTTCCTCGAGGGTCCAAAGTTCCTTAAAGACCGCCTCCAGGTGGAGCTTTCTCTCAAAAAGCTTCTTTTTGGCCAGCTCGAAGCGCCGCCGCAGGTCGGTCTTGTCCAGCTCAAAGAGCCAGGCGGGCAGGCTTTCCGCCTCCCCATTCAAAATCTTTTGGGCCAATTCCTTTGCCCTCTCCGACAGGGCCAGCCCGTCGAGGTCGGCTTCCTCCTCCAAAAACAGGAGACCCAAAAGCAGGTCGACCTCCGCCGGGTCGAGCCCCTCGGGATTTACCCTCCGGAAGGTCGGAAGTTTCCTTTTTCCCTCAAGCGGAATTCCCACCGCCGTCTCAAATCGGCGGACCAAAAGTTCCCTCCTGACCGGGTCGGGAACGGCCGAAACGAGCTCCGCGTAAAGGCGGGCCAGGGCCTCCAGCCTTTCGCCGCCCAGCGAGCGCGCCCGCTCGAGCAGGTATTCGTGGGCCGGGAGCGCCCGCCCCAACAGCTCGCGCAGCGCCCGCGGTCCGTTTTTCAAAACGAAGCTGTCGGGGTCCTCCCCCTCGGGCAGGAAGCAAAATAGCGGTTCGACGCCCACCGAAATAAGCCGCTTTGCCGCCTCGAAGGCCGCCTTTCGCCCCGCCCGGTCGCCGTCAAAGAGTAAGACCGCCCGCGGGGCCATCTTTTTTATCGCCCTCGCGTGGTGGACGGTAAGTCCCGTTCCCAAGGGGGCGACCGAATTTCTGAAGCCTGCCGAGTGGAGGCGAATGACGTCGAAGTAACCCTCGACGACGATAAGCTCCTCCTTCTGGCGGGCCGCCTCCCGCGCCCGGTCTATTCCAAAGAGCGCCCTCTCCTTTTGGAAGGTGGGGCCGTTTGGCGAATTCTTGTACTTCGGTTTTTGGTCGGGCCGCAGGGCCCTGCCGCCGAAGGCGGCCACCCTTCCCAAGGGGTTTCTTATTGGGATGGTAATTCGGCCGTGGAAAAAGTCGCGCCAGCGGCCGTCGACCGTTTGATAGAAGTGCTTGAGCTCGACCAGCGCTTCGAAGATGCCCTCGCGGCGGGCAAACTCCACGCTCTCAAACCCGTTTCCGGCAAAGCCCAGTCCGAATTCCTCCACCGCCGAGGGGGGAAGCCTCCGGACCTCCAGGAGGAAACTTTTGGCCTCCTTCGACCGCTTCAGGAGCTCGAAGTAAAATTCGCCCACCCTCCGCAGGGCCGAATAATACTTCCCTTCCCGGGAATCTTCGTCGTCGAATTCCACCGGGAGGTTGTAGCGCTCGGCCAAAAGCTTTGCCGCCTCCCGATAGGAGAGGTTTTCGTATTCGGCTACGAACTTTATAACGTCGCCCCCCTTGCCGCAGCCGAAGCACTTAAAAAGCTGCCTCGAGGGCGAAACATAAAACGAGGGCGTGCGGTCGGGGTGAAAGGGACAGCGGGCCGCGTAGGAGTTTCCCACCTTCTTCAGCGGCAGGTATTCGGAAACCACGTCCACGATGTCGAGCATCGAGCGGATTTTGTCGTAGACGGACATAAGGATTTGTTTCGGAAAGGGGAATTATAGCCCGCCTTCGGCGGGGATTTTTTCCAGGTAGTTTACGCTCTCGATGTGGGCCGTTTGCGGAAAGAGGTCTATAACCACCGCCTTTTTGTAGCGGTAGACGCCCCAACGCAGAATTTGACCCAGGTCCCTCGCCAGCGTCGAGGGATTACAGGAAACGTAGACGATGCGGTCGGGCAGAAGCTCGCGCAAAACCTTCAGGTCCCTCTTGTCGAGTCCGCTGCGGGGCGGGTCGAAAATTACCGTGTCGACCTCCTTGTCAAGATGGCGCTTCATGTGCTCCGACGGCGTTGCCCTCAAAAAGGCCACGTTGGGCCGGTCGTTGAGGCGGGCGTTGTAGTTGGCGTCGGCAATCGCAAAGTTGTTCATGTCGCTCCCCTCGACGAAAAACGCCTTTTCCGAAAAGGGAATGGTGAAAAATCCGATTCCGCAAAAAGTGTCGAGGCAGTATCCCCTCCTCTCACCGGGAACGACCAGTTCGATAAAGCGGTCCCAAAGGAGGTAGTTGTTTTGAACGAAACTCTCGGCGGAAACGCGGTAGGTAAATCCCTTCGCCGAGATGAAGGTGTAGTCCCTTCCGTAGAAGTTCCTTCGAACGAGCTCCCGCAAAACCCTCTTGTAGTCGCCGACGCCGACCACGAAGGGGGGCAAAAGTTCCTCCTTAATCCTCCTGAGGTCTCCCTCCGAAAGGGGCTCCTCCGAAATCAGTTTTATCAGGGCCTCGTCCCGGTTCGGGGAATAAGTTACGTGGACCTCCCGCAGGCTCCCGTATTCGGCCGAAACCCTCTTCAGGTGGGGAATGAGCTCGTTAATCCGCGGGTGGAGGATGGGACAGGTGTCGATGTCCACGATTTCCCCGCGGCCCTTTAGCTCCCTCAAGGTCTCGTCCTCCACAAAGCCCAGCCTCCCCGCCTCGACGTGAAATTGGGCCCTAACGCGATACCCGTAAGGTTGGGGCGAGGGAACCGCCTCCACCGGAGGAAGCTCCCTTATCTTCCCCACCCGTTGGAGTTGCTCCTTAAAAATTTCCACCTTTTGGCGGACCTGCTCCTCGTAGGCGATGTGCTGGAGCTGGCAACCGCCGCAAACGCCGAAGTAGGGACAAAGCGGCTCAACGCGGGCCGAGGAGGGTATTAAAACCTCCAAAAGGCGACCCTCGGCGTAGTCCCTCTTTTCCTTTATCACCTCAACGCGCACGATTTCGCTGGGGGCGGCGTACTTTACGAAGTAAACCTTGTTTTGATACCTTCCCAGCCCTTTACCGCCGGCCACCAGCTTGTCGATTTTCAGCTCGACCACCGGCCTCTCTTCCCTCGACTCCTCCGACATCAGAGACTAATAAGATACGGCGCGGGGGCTAACTTTAAACTGTTAGGGTGCGACGCGTTAAAGTTCTCCCCTCCTCCCGCTTCGGTCCCCAAGGGGATGGACTGGTCGTCTACAGCCTCCCCGACGAGGGAAGGGTCTTCGAAGAGAGACCCCTCCGTTGGACCGAGGCCGACCCCTTCCCTTACGAGGTTTTAAATCCGATTCAAACCGTCTTTTACCGCTTTTACGAGGGCGGAAACGCCCTCGTTTCGGCGCCCACGTCGGCCGGAAAGACCGGCGTCGCCGTCCTCTTTTTCCGAAAAAGGAAGGGCCGACTGGTCTACGCCGCCCCCACCAAGGCGCTGGTGGCCGAAAAGGCGCGGGAGCTTAAAAAGCTCTACGGTAAGGTCTCAATCCGAACCGGCGACGCCATCGAGGAGTTTAAACCCGTAAACTCGCAGGTGGTGGTCGCCACCTACGAAAACCTCGCCCTCGCCCTCCGAAACCGCGCCCCCTGGACCGAGGACCTGGAGGCGGTGGTCGTCGACGAGGTCCACTCGCTGGTCGGCGGCCGCGGCCAAACCGTCGAGGAGGTCGTTACCGCCTTAAAGCGCGCCGGCGTCGACCTTTTGGCCCTGTCGGCCACCATTCCCGGCGCCGCCGAGCTGGCCAACTGGCTGGAGGCCTCGCTCTTTGTCGAAAGCGAGTGGCGGCCCGTTCCGCTGGAGAGGAAGGTCGTTCCCCTTAAGGAGTTTCCCGACTGGAGCGACCCCGAAAAGGCCGGCGGCGACGCCGACGCCAAGCTGGCGGCCAAGCTCCTTTCGGCCGCCTTCGAGCTGGCATCCCGCGACGAAAAGGTCATCGTCTTCGTTCCCAAAAAGAGCGTCGGCTGGAAGATGCTCGAGCTGGCCAACAAAGAGCGGCTCGAAATCGCCAACAAAACCACCCCCTTCGAGGTAAAAAAGGAGGGCTTTGAGATAGCCTTCCACAACGCCGACGTTCCCAAGGAGGAGAGGGAGGAGATAGAAAGGGCCTTCCGGGAGGGAGGGCTCAACCTCCTCGTGGCCACCCAAACGCTGGCCTACGGCGTCAACCTCCCCGCCGACAAGGTCCTTATCGGGGTTCGCGCCTTTTACGACCGCTTCGAAAGGCGCTTCGTAATCTTTCCCGACCCCCTCGACATTTTGCAGGAGGAGGGCAGGGCCGGCCGCTTCGGCATCCGCGAAAAGGGTTACTCCTTTATTCTTCCCTACGGTTCCCGGCCCGAACGGCTCAAAAAGGCCCTTTCGGAGGCCCTCGACGGCAAACTCGAACCCCACCTCCTGAGGGAGCTAAAAAGGGAGGGACCCTCCGGGGGGTTTCAAACCCTGACGCTCTTTCTCCTGGCGGCGGTCCTGCACGGCGGTGCCGACTTCAAAAGGTTCCTGAGAGAGAGCTTTTCCCTGAGGGGGTTCGAAAACCATCCCTTCCTCGACGAGGCCGTGGACTGGCTCAAACTCCACGGTTTTTTAACCGAAAACTTCCAACCGACCGAAAAGGGGCTCTTTTGCCTCCGAAGCGGCGTTCCCCCCTTCAACCTGGAGGAGTTCCTGAGGCGGACCAAACTACCCCTACCGCCGGAGGCGGTCGTCCGTCCCCTCCTTTACACCAAACGCTTCGACTCGCTCTACGCCTTTCTGAAGGAGCGGCCGGGCTTTGAGGAGCACCGCCGGCTCGTTTTGGACCGCCTCGTCGTTTGCGGACGCGAATGCCTCGGCGACAACACCGACCAGCTCCTCTTTTTTACCTCCGGCCTGACTTTCCGCTATCCCAACCTCTCCAACCCGCCCGGCGAATTTTCCTACCTCGGCAGCGACGCGCTCCACCTGGTCCGCACGCTTTTGGAACTGCGGCGCCTCGGCCTTTACGAAACGACCAACGCCGAAGTTTTGACCCTCGCCCACTCGCTCAAGTACGGTCTCGAGCCCGAATTTGCCCCCCTCGGGGGAATAAAGGGGGTGGGCCACGTCCGGGCCAACCTGCTGAAGGAGTTCCTCAAAATGGAGGGGAAGGAACCCCCCCGTTTCGACCAAAGGTTGGGTTCCTACCTAAAGGACCTCCGACCGGAGGAGTTGGAGGAGGGCTTTCTGACCGCCCTGGTCGAGTTGAGAAATCTTCCCCCCGAAAGGGCCAAAAGGGAGGCCAAAACCCTGGTCGGATTGTTGCGGCGAAACGAAGAGGCCCACCTCGTCGACGACCGCATCCTCACGGCCCTCGGTCTCTTCAGCCTCGGCCGCGACGCCCTGAAACTGCGGCGGGAAGAACTTCTGGAGGAGCTTCTGCGGTGAGCCTTTGCGTCCTCGCCCCCGCGCTGGCCGTTGCCTTCGCCTTCGCCGCGGCCGCCGACTACGCCGCCGCCCTTCCCTACCGGCGGCGCCTGGCCCTTTGCGTGGCCCGCGGCGAAAGCCCGCTGGCCGCCCTGCTGGTCGGAAAGTTGCGCCAACTCCTTTCCTCCCTGCTTTTTGGACTGCTGACGGTGCTGGCGCTCTACTGGCTTTGGCTCGATTGGAGCCCGCCGCTGGTTCTCCTCGTCCTCTTTTCGGCCGCGGCAACCTTTTGGCTCGAAGGGGTTTTGAGGCGCAAACTCGAACGCCACCTCGTTCCCGAGGCCGCCTCCGTCCTGGTTTTAAGGCTGGCGTCTATCGGGGCGGCCCTGCCGGCGGCCGTTCTCTTTGCCGTGCTTTCTTACTTTACGACGCCGCTGGCGCAGGTTTTTCCGACCGCCGACGCCGACCTTTATCTCGAAACCCTGCTGGAGGAGTTCGTGGGCGGTTCGCCCTGCTCGCCCCTCGGATGGCCCGCCGTCGTTTTGAAGTTTTCCGAATACCTCTTTTGGTCCTTGGTTTTAAAAGCCTTCGCCTTCGGCGGTTGGAAGTTCGTCCTTGCCTCCGTTTTCCTATTAATAAAAGGAGGCCTCCCGGCGTGGGTGATAAACCGAAACCTGCTTCTGATAAAGAAAACGCTTCCGTTTTTTGGAAGGTCTTTTGGGCGACCTTTTTAGGGTCCACCCTCTTTCTCCTCTCGGTCCTCCTGGGGTGGAAGTTCCTCTTTTCCGAAGGGGTTAAAAGGACCGCCCGACCGCCGGACGAACTCCGCCTCCTTTCCGACCGTTTGGAGAGGGAGCTGACCGAGCTCCTTGCAAAGGTCTGGAACAAAACCCTTCCCCGGCTGGAGGAGGTCCGCCGTAAAAACCTGAAGGAGGCCGAAAAAGCCCTCGACCGCCTTTTGGACCGCGCCTTTTCCCGGGCCGAAACCGAGGGGGTGGAGAAGTTCCTCGACTGGTACTACTCCTTTGGAACCGACTACGCCGTCGCCTATCGGGGCCTTAAGGACCTTAAAAACCTCGCCCTCTGCTACGCGGGCCGGTGGGAGTTTTGCCTTCTCCCGTCGGAGGTTCGGTCCTACCTTCGGAAAAAGGTCGACGAACTCCTCCTGCACCCGGACGAACTCCGTTCCCTTCTGGAGAGGGAACTTCCCGCCCTCTTTGAGGAAAAGCTGGAAGGGTTCCGAAGGGAGGTCGTTTCGGTCCTTGGCCGGGAGGTGGAAAAAGAGCTTTCGAAAAGCCCCGCGGCGGCCCAACTGCCGCCGGAGGTCCTCTCGGGCCTTTCCGACTACCTGGCGGAAAACCTGCAAAGGAGGCTTGAGGTCGCCGTCCCGCTCAAGCTGGGCACCTCGGGTTTGGTCGGCGGCGCGGTCTTTAAACTCGTGCTGAAACTTTCGGCCAAAACCTCCCAAAAGCTGGCGCTCAAACTGACCCAAAAACTCGCCTGGAAGGTCGCCGCCGAAACCCTTTCCAAAGCGCTTACGGCCGTCTCTTCGGCGGCCGTTTGCGCCGCCGTAAGCGGGCCGTTGCTGCCCGCCTGCGCCGCCGCCGCCGGCCTCGGAGCCTCGGCCGCCGCCGACTACCTAATCACCAAAGGGGACGAACTCCTGAGCCGCGACGACCTGCGAAGGGAACTCCTCGAAAACCTCCGCACCCTGAGGGAGGAGCTCAGGCGGGGTCTGCTCAAAGAGTACGAAAGACTTCAGCTCCTCCTTTTGGAAAGCGTTCGGGAGGAGGTCCTAAAAGGGGTAAAGCTCAGGGAACTTTCCGACCGCCCTTAGGTCAATTTTCTTTGTTTATAAAGGGCGAAAATGGAGTTCCGAAACTACCTCCTCGAACTCTCCTTTTTGGGAACCGGCTTCCACGGCTGGCAGTATCAGCCCGGCGTTCCCACCGTCCAAGGCGAGCTCCTTAAGGCCCTTTCCAAACTCTTTAAGGTCGAGTGGGTGCCGATAGTGGGCTGTTCGAGGACCGACGCCGGCGTCCACGCCGAACAGTTTTTCGCCAACTTCAAGGTCGACCGTTTTATCGAACCCTCCAAGGTCCAAAGGGCCCTAAACGGCATGCTGCCGCCGCAGATAGCGGTAAGAAAGGTAGAGCTCGTCGACCTTTCCTTCAACGCCCGCTTTGCGGCCAAGGCCAAGGTTTACCGCTACCTGATTTGGAACGACCCCGTCCGCAATCCCTTTTTGCTCGACCGCGCCTGGCACGTTCCCGCGCCCCTCGACCTCGACGCAATGAGGGAGGCCGCCTCCCTTTTGGCGGGGACCCACGACTTTAGCGCCTTCGCCAAAAACGACGAGGGCCGCAATCCGGTAATAAACTTGGAGCAATTGCAAATTTCGGTCGAAGGTTCCTTAATAGAACTTAAACTGCGGGCGAGCCACTTTCTCCGATACATGGTTCGGAGAATAGTCGCCACCCTGGTGGAGGTGGGGAGGGGTTCCTTGAAACCGCGGGAGGTGAAGGAGATACTCGAAAGCCGCGACCCTTCGAGGGCACCCTTTAACGCCAAACCCTACGGGCTTTACCTGCACCGCGTCTACTACCAAAGGGAGGAAAAAGGCGGTTAAAAATGCAGCCCAAAAGGAGCGTCGTTCGCCGCATCACCGTCCTCCTCCTGCTTCTTATGGTTTTGGTCGTGGGAAGCTTTTTCCTCTCGTCCTACATTATTTCCAAAAGCTCGGCCTACACCGAGGTGGTAAACCTGTCGGGAAAAATCCGCGGTGAGGTCCAACGCTACGCCAAACTCTACTTTGCCGGCGAGAGGGAAAAACTACCCCTCCTGGCGGAGGAAATAGAGCTATACCTTGAGAGGTTAAAGGTTGAGGTCGAGGCCCTCCGCCTCCCCTTTTGGGACTTCGACAAAAGCCTTCGCCCCGCCGAGGTGGAAAACTGCTGGGAGAACCTGCGAAAGTTGACCTCCCTCGAGCCCGACCCCAAACTGCGGAGGCTGATTTTAAAAATCTCCGAGGACTGCTGGTTTAAGGCCGACGAGGTTACCGACCTCTATCAGGAACTGGCGGCGAGAAACCTCAAAATTCTCGAATTCGCCTACTACCTGCTGCTGTTTTTGATACTCAGTTTGAACCTCTTTTTGGTCTACGCCAGCCACCGCGGCCAGATTAAAAAGCTCGAATTCAGGGCCTACTACGACAGCCTCACCGGCGTTCTCAACCGCGGTGCGGTCTTGGAAATTTTCCAACTCTTTTCCAAAGAGCGCTACATGTATCCCATGAGCGTCGTTTTGTTCGACATCGACGACTTTAAAAAGATTAACGACACCTACGGCCACGCCGTCGGCGACGAGGTCCTGAGGAAGGTTGCCGAGGAGGTAAAGAGGCACCTGCGCCGAAGCGACATTTTCGCCCGCTGGGGTGGGGAGGAATTTTTAGTCCTCCTGCCGGAGACCGACCTCGAGGGGGCCAAGGCGGTGGCCGAAAAAATACGCCAAACCCTAAAGTCGCTTCGGATTCCCTCCCTCAAAGGGAGGGAAATCACCGCCTCCTTCGGGGTGACCGAAATAAGGGAGGGCGAAACCCTCCACGAGGCGATAATCCGCGCCGACCGGGCCCTCTACGAGGCCAAAAGGTCGGGAAAGGACCGCGTGGTGGTGGCCGAGGCCTAAGAGGCCTCCATCAAACGCTTGAACTCCCTAAAGACGTAGTAGCTGTCGTGGGGTCCCGGCGAGGCCTCCGGGTGGTATTGAACGCTCATTATCGGCCAACGGGAGTGGCGCATACCCTCGAGCGTCCCGTCGAGGAGGTTAACGTGGGTAACCTCCACCTCCTTGGGTAGGGTGTTTTCGTCGACCGCAAAGTTGTGGTTTTGGGCCGTTATTTCCACCTTTCCGGTCAGGAGGTTTTTAACCGGGTGGTTTCCGCCGTGGTGGCCGAACTTCAGCTTGTAGGTTTGGGCTCCCAGGGCAATTCCGATAATTTGGTGACCCAGACAAATGCCCATAACCGGCAGCCGCCCGAAAAAGCGCTTGGCGAGCTCTATCCCGTAGACCACGTTTTGGGGGTCCCCCGGACCGTTGGAGAGGAAAATGCCGTCCGGCTTCAGCGCCTCAATCTCCTCAAAGGGAAGGCCCGGCGGCAAAACGGCAACGCGCACGCCCTCGGCCGTAAAGCGGCGCAGAATGTTGTACTTGACGCCGAAGTCTATCACCGCCAAAAGGGGCCGGTCGTTGAGCCTTTTCCTGTAACCCTTAAATAGGTCCCAGTCGGCCTCGTCCCAGTAGTATATTTCGCGCGTTGCCACCTGCGAGACGAGGTCCTGCTTGGAAATGTCGGGAATGCTTCTGGCCTTTTGAACGACGCTTTTGGGGTCGAGGTCCTCGGTGGATATTACCCCCCTGACGACCCCCCGCTCCCTAATCTTTTTAACCAAGGCGCGCGTGTCTATTCCCCAAATGCCGACCACGCCGTAGCTCCTTAGGTAAGAGTCGAGGTCCCCCTTGGCCCGCCAGTTGGACACTATCGGCGAAAGCTCCTTTATTACGAAACCGTTCACCTGAACGCGGTCGCTCTCGACGTCCTCGTCGTTGACGCCGTAGTTTCCTATCTCCGGATAGGTCATGACGACGATTTGGCCCCTGTAGGAGGGGTCGGTCAAAATTTCCTGATAGCCGGTCATCGAGGTGTTGAAGACGACCTCCCCGCCCGTTTCACCCTCCGCTCCCAGCGAGTAGCCGAAAAAAACGCTTCCGTCCTCGAGGCCCAAAACGGCCGGTTTAAAAGCCATCCTAAAAAGGGATAAATTCTAAGGGGCCCGTCCGATGGAAGGACCGAAGGATTGGAAACTTTACGAGGAGAAAGTGGCAAAGGCCCTAACCCGAAAGGGGTTTAAGGTTTTGGTTCGAAACTACCGCGGGCGCTTCGGCGAGATAGACCTCCTTGCGGAAAAGGGGAACAAACTCCTCGTCGTGGAGGTAAAAGGGGGCAAAAGGGCGGAGTTTCTGCTCCAACGCGTCGACTGCCGAAAGGTAAAAAGGATGTTGTTGACCCTTCAGGAGTGGTTGGGCGAAAATCCCTCCTACGAAAGTTTTGAGATTTTTTTCGTCGCCGCTCTCGTGGGGCCCGACGGTTTGGCGTTCGTGCCCTTTTCTCCCGACGACTGCGTCGAACCGTAAGGCGCCCTCAAAGCGACCGCAAACCCCGAAGTTATAATCCAGTTTCTATGAAAATCACTTTGAGCGTGATAAAAGCCGACATCGGCGGTTGGGTGGGCCACTCCTCGGTCCACCCCGAGGTCGTAAACGCCGTTAAGGAATTCGTCGACGCAAAGGTGGCCGACGGAACCCTCGTAGACGCCGACATCCTGGTCTGCGGCGACGACATAGCCATAGTAATGACCCACACCCACGGCGTCGACAGCGAAAAGGTCCACAAGCTGGCCTGGGACGCCTTCGAAGTCGGAACCGCCGTCGCCAAAAAGCTCAAGCTCTACGGTGCCGGTCAGGACCTGCTGGCGGAGGCCTTCTCCGGAAACATCAAAGGTTTGGGACCCGGCGTTGCCGAAATGGAATTCGAGGAGCGTCCCTCCGAGCCCGTAATAGTCTTTTTCGCCGACAAGACCGAACCGGCCGCCTGGAACCTGCCCCTTTACGAAATGTTCGCCGACCCGATGAAGACCGCCGGACTGGTCATCGACCCCAAAATGCACCAAGGCTTCACCTTCGAGGTCCTCGACCTGGTCGAAGGTAAGAAGGTCCGAATTTCGTGCCCCGAGGAACTTTACGACCTCCTGGCGCTCATCGGAACCACCTCCCGCTACGCGGTAAAGGCCGTATACCGGAACCTCGACGGAGAAATCGCCGCCGTCGCCTCCACCCAGAGGCTCAACTACATCGCCGGTAAGTACGTCGGAAAGGACGACCCCGTCCTCATAGTAAGGGCCCAAAGCGGCTTTCCCGCCGTCGGTGAGGTTCTAGAACCCTTTGCCAACCCCTGGTTCGTCGCCGGTTGGATGAGGGGTTCCCACCACGGTCCCCTTATGCCGGTGGCCTTCGAGGACGCCCGGCCCTCGCGCTTTGACGGACCGCCCCGCGTCATAGCCGCCGGCTATCAAATAGCCGAGGGCAAGCTCATAGGCCCGGCCGACCTCTTTTACGACCCCGCCTTCGACAAGGCCAGGCAGATTGCCAACGAAATGGCCTACATTATGCGCCGCCACGGCGCGTTTGAGCCCCACCGCCTGCCGCCCGAGGAGCTCGAATACACCACCCTGCCCAAGGTCCTCGAAAAACTCAAAGACCGTTGGGAGGACGACGAGCAAACCACCCTCTCCGAGGACCAGCAGAGGGAAAAGGGAGAGGTCGAATAACCTCCCCTTTCCCTTAAAACCTCTCCTCCTCCACCCTTATCAAAACGGGCGCCGACCTTACGAACGGCAGCCTTTCTATGCGGGAGATTGCCCTCTTGATTTGGCTCTCGTAGGCCTTGTGGGTCAAAATAATCAGCGGAACGACCTCCGAGCGGTCGGGTAAAAACTTCAGAATCCACTCCTGCTGAAGGACCCCGGCGATGCTGATGTCCTCCTCGGCCAGGATTTTGGCTATTTGGTACAAAACGCCCGGCTTGTCCTCGACCGCCAACCGCAGATAGTAGCGCGTGTAAAAGTCGTCGGCCACCTCCAGCTCCCCGTCGTCCCACCCCAGCGGCGTTAGGTCGGCCGCCCTGCCGCACTCGGCCAGCCACTTGGCCGCCTGAACGACGTCCTGAACGACCGCCGTTGCCGTCGGCATTGCACCCGCACCGGCCCCCTGAAGCTTCAACCGCCCCAAGTAGTTGCTCTTAAACAGAACGCCGTTGTAAACGCCGTCCACGGTCGACAGCGGATTGCTGAGGGGAACGAAGGTGGGGTGGACGCGGACCTCCACCTTGCCGTCGGGCCGGCGCTTGGCCACGGCCAAAAGCTTCAGCTTGTAGCCCAATTCCCGGCCCAGCCGCAGGTCCAGCAGCTCGACCCCCCTTATGCCCTCGACGAAGACTCGCGAAAAGTCGACAAAACCCCCGAAGGCGAGGTTGGCCAAAATCGCTATTTTGTGGGCCGCGTCGACGCCCTCGACGTCAAAGGTCGGGTCGGCCTCGGCGTAGCCCTTTTCCTGCGCCTGGCGCAGGGCCTCCTCGAAAGGCAGGTTTTCCTCCTCCATTTTGGTCAGAATGAAGTTGGTGGTCCCGTTGAGGATGCCCAAAATCTCCTCCACCTCGTTGGAGACGAGGCTTTCTTTCAAAACCTTTACGAGGGGAATGCCGCCCCCGACGGCCCCCTCAAAGAGAAGGACGGTTCCGGCCTCCTTGGCCAGCGCGGCGAGCTCCCGCCCGTGCTCGGCCAGCAGGTGCTTGTTGGCCGTAACGACCGGTTTTCCCGCCCGAAGGGCGGCCTTTACCACTTCGGCCGCAACGCCCGTTCCGCCCACCAGCTCGACGACCACCTCGGCGCTCTCGACGACCTCCCGCCAATCGGTGGTTCGGAGCCTTTCGGGAACCGTGAAGGGCCTGGGCTTTGACCAGTCGCGGGTTGCCACCTTAACCAAAACGGGCCTAACGCCCGCCTTCTTTTCGATGAGGTCGGCTTCGGTTAAGAGTATGCGGGCCACGCCGGTTCCCACCGTTCCGCAACCGACGAGCCCGACCCTGACCTCCTTAGCCATCGGTAGGAAACATTTTAAGTTTGCGCCTTTAATAACCCTTAGATGCCCGTCCTCCAATCCTTTGCAAAGGTAAACCTCGGCCTTTGGGTGTTGGGCCGCCGACCCGACGGCTTCCACGAAGTTTTTACCCCTATTGTGAAGGTCTCCCTCGCCGACCTGGTGGAAGTTTCCCCTTCCGACCGCCTCGAGGTCAGGACCACTTTTCCCATTCCGCAGGAGGAGAACCTCGTCTACCGCGGTCTCCGCCTCTTTGAGGAAAGGACCGGCATCCTCCAAAGGTGGAAAATCTTTATAGAAAAGAAAGTTCCCGTCGGCGGCGGTTTGGGAGGCGGCAGTTCCAACCTCGCGACGGTTCTGAAGTTCGTAAACGACTACTACGGGTCCCCCCTCTCCGAAAGGGAGCTCTCAGAGCTGGTGGCCTCTTTGAGCAGCGACGCGCCCTCTTTCCTGTGCGACGGGGTGGCCGTTGCCGAGGGGCGGGGCGAGCGCGTCTCCTGCCTCCGCAGGCCCGACTACAGGGGCGTTCCGATAACCCTTTTCGTGCCCGAGGGCGTTTCCTCCCCCACCGGGGAGGTTTACCGCGCCCTCGACCCGTCGGCCTTCGTTTCGCCCGAAAGGGTCCGACCTTTGAAGGAACTTCTGAAGTCCGCCCCCTTGGAGGAGTTTTTCGAGCGGGCCGAAAACGCCCTCGGCGAGGTCTTTTTGAGACTTCACCCCTCGGTCGGTAGGGACGTTGACTTTCTCCGAAAGGTGTGCTATAAAAAGTTTCTCGTTTCGGGCAGCGGCAGTTCTTTCTTTACGGTGGGCTCCTTGGACCGGCGGTGCCTCGAGGCCGTTGACAGACTGAAAAACCGTTATAAAATATTCTTTTTGGTTACGCTCTGAGGTGGCTTGGGGCGTAGCTCAACTGGCAGAGCACCGGACTTTGGATCCGGGGGTTCCTGGTTCGAGTCCAGGCGCCCCAGCCACTTATTAAAAGCCCCTACCTCGAAAAGAGGGAACGGGGCGTAGCTCAGGTGGCAGAGCGCAGGCTTTGGGAGCCTGAGGTCGCCGGTTCAAGCCCGGCCGCCCCGACAGAGAGCGGGTTCCTTGACACGCGAGCGCGGGGTAGGGCCCGTAGCTCAGCTGGATAGAGCAAGGGATTTCTAATCCCTGGGTCGCAGGTTCGAATCCTGCCGGGCCCACCAATCTGGGTCGGCATCCGGGGTAGCTCAGCCGGCAGAGCGGGGGACTGTTAATCCCCTGGTCGCGGGTTCGAGTCCCGCCCCCGGAGCTTAAGGGAAGCGGGCGTAGCTCAGTTGGTAGAGCAGCGGCCTTCCAAGCCGCAGGTCGCGGGTTCGAGTCCCGTCGCCCGCTCCACTACCCTGGCGGAGCCCTAGGGCCTAAGGAGCGGCCCTGGCCGCAAAAGGCGCCGAGGGGCGCAAACTTGGGGCAGGAGAACGGTAGGAGGGGTAGCCAAGCGGCCAAAGGCAGGGGACTGTAAATCCCCCGGGCTCCGCCCTTCGCAGGTTCGAATCCTGCCCCCTCCACCT
>JAADCT010000048.1 GCA_013154305.1 Aquificota bacterium | reverse complement strand
CGGAGGTGAGGGTGGACTTACCGTGGTCGACGTGACCTATGGTTCCCACGTTTACGTGCTCTTTTTCGCGCACAAACTTCTCTTTGGCCATAATGTGCCTCCTCGCGCTGATTTTTTAAACGCAAAAGGTATATTTTAGCGAACCCTTTTGGCCGAAGGCAAGAAGCAAGGGAGGGAAAAACCTTCAAAAGTTAAATTTTAAAAACCGAGTTCCAAAAGTCGGGAGACCACCTCGCCCGCCCAGCGGCCGATGGAGCCGGCGCCCAAAAAGACGACGAGTTTTCCGTCCCCCTCCGCAAGAAGCCTTTCCAAAAGCTCGGCAACCTCGTCGGGGGTCTCGGCGTAGAGGGAACCGCTTTCGGCCGCCAACCGCCTCCCGCTGACGTTGGGAATGGGCTCCTCCGAGGCGGGATAAATTTCGGTTACTATTCCCCGGTAGGGTTTTAGAACCTCGACGAATTCCCTCCAAAGGTAAAAGGTTCGGGTGTAGCGGTGGGGTTGAAAGACGAAGACGACCTCCCGGTCGGGGAAAAACTCCCGCAGGGTCGAAAGAACTGCCTCTATTTCCCTCGGATGGTGGGCGTAGTCCTCGAAAAACAAAACGCGCCTTCCCTCGCCGAGCTTTTGAAGGCGCCTTTCGGCGTTTTTAAATTCCCGCAGGGCCTCGGCCACCGTTTCAAAGGGCAGTTCGGCCTCCAGCGAGACGGCGGCCGCCGCCAGCGCGTTGTAAACGTTGTGAAGGCCCATAACGGTCAGTTCGAGGCGGCCGACGGGGTCGCCCTTGTAGGTGAGGAGAAACGAATACCCCCTTTCGGTTTTCCTGACGTCGCGCGCCCCGTAGTCGGAGGGATACTCCAATCCGAAGGTGACCACCTTTCGGGTAAAGAGGGGAAAGAGTTCCCTGACGGTGGGGTCGTCGATGTTTACCACCGTAAAACCGTAAAAGGGAACCTTGTTGGCAAACTCCAAAAAGGCCCTCTTTATTTCCTCAAAACTCTTGTAGTAGTCGAGGTGTTCCCTGTCGACGTTGGTAATTACCGACACGACCGGTGAGAGTTTCAAAAAACTTCCGTCGCTTTCGTCGGCCTCGGCTATCAAAACCTCGCCCTTTCCGAGGCGCGCGTTTTTTCCCTCAAAGAGGTGGAGCTTGCCGCCGATAATTACCGTAGGGTCGAGACCGGCGCGGTAAAAAACGTGGGCCAACATGGAGGTGGTGGTCGTTTTTCCGTGGCTTCCGCTGACGGCTATGCCCTCCTTAAGGCGCATTAGCTCGGCCAGCATCTCACCGCGGGGTATTACGGGTATGCCGCGGCGGCGGGCCTCCCGCGTTTCGGGATTGGTGGCCGGATTTACGGCCGAGGAGTAAACGACTACGTCCGCCGAAGGCGGCAGGTTTTCCTTCCTGTGGCCGATGAAAACCCGGGCTCCCCGACGCCGCAGTTCTAAAACGCTCTTGTTTTCCGAAAGGTCGCTGCCGCTGACGCGGTATCCCATGTCCAGAAGCAGGTGGGCTATGCCCGACATACCTATTCCGCCGATACCGACCAGGTGAAAGTGGCGGATGCGGTCGAGAAACATTTTCGGTTTCAAAAATTTTAAGGTCCCGTCGGCGGGCTTTCTAAATCCCCTTTCCCCAAAGGGTCTTGAAAACTTTCGCCGCCAGGGGTGATGCGGCTATAGCCTCGCTGACGAGGGCGTCGGCCGCGTAGAGGACCGTCCAAAGGAGCAAGAGAAGAACCCTCCCCCGCGCGGAAAGGGAAAACTTTTTCCCCAACAGGCGCCAGAGGACAAAAAGTGAAGTCAAAAAACCCGCGTTGCTCAAAAACCTCAGCGGCTGGTAGAGGTCAAAGGCGTCGAAGACCCACATCGGGAGGTACGAAAGGAGCGAAACCTCCAAAGCGGCGTCAAACCTTTTTCCGAAAACCTTGGAAAGGAAAAGGGCAAAGAGGATTATCGAAAGGAGGTCGGCCCAAAAGGAGACCACCGAGTAAAGGAGCGCCCGAAAGGGCGAATAACCGAGCTGACCCTGAAGGGTGAAAAAGGAGGCCACCGGCCCTATCAGGCCCAAAGTGAGGGCAAAAAGGAGGAGGTTTTTCCAAGGGGAGGAAAAGGGTAAGAGCCTCTCCATTCAGCTTTTAAAGAGGCTTTTGAGGCTGATTACGCGGACGCGACCTTCGGCGATGTCCTCTATGGCCTTAAAGGTCAGCTTTTTGACTTCTCCCTTCCTACCCTCGCGGATTATGAATTCCTCGTATTCCTTGAGAAGTTGTTTTACGCGCTTGGCCGCCGCGTGGACGAGCTCGTACTTGGTCGAAACGCGCTTTAGGGCCTCCTCGATGGGGGGACGCCCGCTTTCGTCATACCTTCTTTGCATCACACTCGCCCTCCTTTACGACTTTTAAAAGGTCTTCGCTTAGGCCGAGCGAAAGGTAGTTTTCGTCGTCAAAAACGAAAGCCGCCTTTCGGCGGTTGGCCACCATTATTGATTTTATCTCCGATACGGCCTTTTCGAGCTCGTCGTTTACCACGACGAAGTCAAAGTGGCGCGCACAGGGAAGTTCCTTTTTCGCCCACTCGAGGCGTTCCTCCAGTTCTCTTTCCCCCCTCTTTTGGAGCCGCCGCCTCAGTTCCTCCAGCGATGGGGGCAGAAGAAAAATAAGGACCGCGTTGGGGAGTTTTCTCTTCACCTCAAAGGCCCCCTGAACGTCGATTATCAAAAGGGCGTCCTTGCCCTCGGAGAGGATGCGCTCGACCTCGCTTTTGGGACTGCCGTAGTAGTAGCGGTAGACCTTGGCCCACTCGAGGAAGCGGTCCTCTTTTATTTTTCTTTTAAAGTCCTCCTCGGAAAGAAAGTAGTAGTCGACGCCGTGGCGTTCGCCCTCCCTCGGGGGGCGGGTGGTGGCGGTTACGACCCTCTCGAGGAAGGGAACCTCCTTTAAAAGGAGGTTTCCGACGGTGGTTTTTCCGGTCCCCGAAGGGGCCGAAAGGACGTAGACGAACCCCTTAGGCATGAAGGTGAAAATTATTTCAAATTCCGTTCAGTCGTAGTCCTTTCCGTAGCGGCGGTAAAGGTAGACGACGCGCTGCAGGAGCGAAAGGGCCGTCATTACCGTCAGGAAGTAAACGCCCACCGTAAGCGCTCCCGAAAAGAAGCGCTCCAGCACCGCAAAGACGACCAGGCTCAGATGCGTTTCGGGACGCCCGAAAAAGCCGACGCCCTCGAGCGGGTCCCAAATTTTTCCCTTTTCCCTTTGGGAAAAGCCGATTTCGGCGTAGGCGACCGGTTTTACGAAGGTGTGGAGCATGTTTAGGGTTATCAAAACAACGGCCGCCCAAGGACCGGCGTAGGCGGCGGCCACGGCCCCCAAAACGAGACCGTCGACCAGTTTGTCGGCGAGCCAGTCCAAAACCGCGCCGAACTTGGTGGCCCGACCGGTTTCGCGGGCCACGATACCGTCGGCCAGGTCAAACAGTCCCGAAATTATCAAAAGGGTGGCCCCGGTAAGCGGGTGGTGGGCCCAAAAGGCGTAGGCGGCCAAAAGACCGGCTATTACCGAAAAGAGGGTAATAAGGTTGGGCGGAAGGTTCAGGTAGGCCAACGACAGCCCGAAGGGTTCGTAAATCTTCTTTAAAATCTCCCTTTTGCTGGTCAGGTTCATCTTAAAGGCCCCGATTGGAGGTACTTTCGGCGGGTCATGGACGCTTCCAAAGCTTCATTATATTGTGTTAGAAGACCATGAACTCGGCGGGGACGGGGCCTTCGGACGGGGCAAGGGGAAAGGCCGCCTTCGACGAGACGGTGGCAACCTTCTTTTCCGCCTACGAAAGACTGCTGGAGGCGAGAAAACAAAGGTTGATTTCGATAGACGAGTTTATCAAAGGTTTGCTCGAAATAATCCGAGCCCTCAGCATTTTCAGCGAATTCGAGGGCGTTTTTGACGAACTCGAACTCAAAATGCAGGCGGCCGTATTAAACGGTTTCGTCCAAGTTTTGGCCTCCTTTTTGAGGGAACTCGAATTCGACGCCGACGGGCTCCTTCTCGAATACGAAAAACTCAACGAGGAGAGAAAGAGGAGAAACCTCGACACGGTCGAATACTGGAGGAAACTCCTCGAGGTGGTGGTGGGTCTGTCGGAAAGGTTGCACGACCTTCCCTTGGACGAAAAACAAAAGAGGTACTTGGCCCCCTTTCTGGTTTCCTTCGTTAAGTACTTTTACTGTTTGCTCGACCAAAAGAGGGAACTTTTTAACCCGTAGTTTTTAGCGTTTACTAAATACAAGTAAAAACTATTAATAACCCATTAAAAGTTTGTTGCGCAATTTCACGCAAAAATTTACGAAATTGTTAAGTAAAATTCGAATTTTTTTTTCAAGAAAAGTTTTTTACGCCAAAAAGGTTACAAACAATCCTTGACAAAACCCCCTTAGGGGCTAAAATACCCCTTAGCACTATGAAAGGGAGTGAAATCCTTATGCAAGAACTCAAAGAGCTGGAGGAAAAGCGAAAAAATCGCGAGATTTCGGCCCGCGAGTTTTACCTCGGTCTTTTGGAACTTTTGGGACACCTCAAGGAAAAGCTCGTTCAGGAAAACATATCGGAGGACCAAATTCGCAAGCAGATACCTTTACTTTTAACCTTTATAAAGGCGCAAATTAAAAACCTTGAAAACCGCGGAGGTTAAAGATGCTGTCGCCCAAACAGTTGGAAGAACTGCGGGACGAATTTCGGAAGATAGTCAGGGAAAACAACCTCGACGGTCTCATCTTGGCCGACATCGAGGGTTTGCCGCTGGTTTCCTACATCCAGCAGGAGGAGGCGAGTGAGGACACGCTGGCGGCGGCCGGTGCGGCGATTTTCACCGCCGGCCTTATGACCGTTTCGGACGCCGGAAAGAGGGGGTTGGACCAGGTGGTCCTCCACTCTCCCGACGGCTACATTATCTACACGCAGGTGACCGACGACCTCGTCTTGGGCGTCCTCTCGCCGGCCGACGCCAAGCTCGGAATCCTGAGAATGCTAATCAAAAGCCTTCAGGAAAAAATACAAAAAATGGCCTGAGTTGCGTCAGGCCCTCCTTTTCCCCTTTCGTAGAAAATTACATTGACGACGGTCAAATCCTTTTTTACGAAAACTTTGAAAAACTTTTAGTTAAGCGCTTTTAAGGGTGGGCAATGAGAAGCAACGGCGCGAGGCCGAAAAAGGCCAAAATACTGGTGGCGGGTCACTTCGCGGCGGGTAAGACCACCTTTTTAAGAACTTTAACAGAAAGTTTACTCGACACGGAGAAAAAAATCAAACACGAGGAGGAGAAAAAGGTTAAGGAAACGACCACCGTCGCGATGGACTTTACCGAACTGATTACCGACGACGGGACCAAACTTCACATCTTCGGCATTCCCGGTCAGGAGCGCTTTTCCTTCATGTGGCCCATTTTGGCCAAGAACACGGCCGGCATCATCTACGTTCTCGACAGCACCGACGAAAAGTACTGGTACCAACTCTTTCAACAGATAAACATGTTCAGGAAAATCAGTCCCGACGCGGTTTTCATATTTGCGGCCAACAAGCAGGACCTACCCGACGCCCTTTCGGTGGAGGAAATTCGTAAGAAGATGAAGCTCCCCGATTGGGTCAAGGTCGTTCCGTTGGTTGCCCTCGACCGGGAATCGGTCATGAACGCCATAAAAACCCTTCTGGAGGAAATCGAAAGGAAGAAGGCCGCCGCCGGGACCGCCTGACCCTCAGTCCTTTTGAGGTTTTATAACGTCGATTCCCCCCAGGTAGGGCCTGAGGGCCTTGGGAATTACGACCGAACCGTCCTCCTGCTGGTAGTTTTCCAAAATCGCCGCCAAAGTGCGGCCCACGGCCAAGCCGCTACCGTTTAAGGTGTGGCAGAAAAACTTTTTACCGTCGGCGGTTTTGTAGCGTAGTTTCATCCGGCGGGCCTGAAAGTCCTCGCAGTTGGAGCAGGAGGATACCTCGCGGTAGCGGTTGTAAGAGGGCATCCAAACCTCGAGGTCGTAGGTTTTGGCGGCCGAAAAACCGAGGTCGCCGGTGCACAGCTCTACCACCCGATAGGGCAGTTCCAACTCCTGCAGGACCCTCTCGGCGTCGGCCACCAGCTTTTCGAGCTCCTCGTAGGAGGTTTCGGGTTTGGTAATCTTTACCAACTCCACCTTGTCAAATTGATGAAGTCGGATGAGACCCTTAACGTCGCGGCCGTAGGAGCCGGCCTCGCGCCGATAACAGGGGGTGTAGGCGGCATAATACAGCGGCAGGTCCTCCTCCCTGAGGATTTCTTCCCGGTGGAGGTTGGTAACGGGAACCTCGGCGGTGGGTATCAGGTAAAGGTCGTCCCTTTCACACTTAAAGAGGTCCTCTTCGAACTTCGGAAGCTGGCCCGTTCCTATCAGGGCCTCGGGTCTTACCAGGTGGGGAACGTAAACCTCCTCGTAGCCCCTTCTTCCGTGCAGGTCGAGCATGAAGTTGACGAGGGCACGGACCAACCTGGCCCCCAAACCCCTTTTTACGACGAAGCGGGAACCGGAGATTTTGGCCGCCCTTTCGAAGTCGAGAATTCCGAGTTTTTCACCCAGTTCCCAGTGGGGTTTTGGCTCGAAGTCGAACTTCGGCGGCTCGCCCCAGCGGCGGACCTCGCGGTTGTCGCTTTCGTCCCTCCCGACCGGGACGGAGGGGTGGGGAAGGTTGGGAATTCTTAAAAGCAGGTCGTTAAGCTCCTCCTCCAGTCGGCGGAGCTCCTCCTCCAACTCCTGCAGGCGGGCCTTAAGTTCGGAAAGCTCCCTTTTGAGGTTTTCGTCCTCCTTTCCCTCCCTTTTTAGGCGCCCGTACTCTTTCGACTTTCGGTTGAGAAGGGCCCGGAGTTCTTCGACCCGCTTTTGGACTTCCCTTTTTTTCCGGTCCAGCTCGTAGACGCGGTCGAGGAGTTTTGCGTATTCCTCGCCGCGGGTGGCCAGCCGCCGCCGAACCTCCTCGTAGTTTTTCCTAATCAGTTTGAGGTCCAACATCAGGAAATCAATATTTTCGGTCCCGCAAAGGGAACGGAAAAAGGCGTTCTTCCGGGGATAGTAATTCCTTTATGGACCTGAAACCTTTGCTGGAGAAAAAGGGCGGAAAAATCGTTTTGGTGGTTCTCGACGGTTTGGGCGGTCTTCCCGTAAGGGAGGACGGTAAAACCGAATTGGAATTGGCCGACACCCCCAACCTCGACGCGCTGGCGCGAAGGAGCGCCTGCGGCCTCCACGTTCCCGTCGACTACGGCATAACGCCCGGAAGCGGTCCCGGCCACCTGGCGCTCTTTGGCTACGACCCCAAGGAGTATCAAATCGGCCGGGGTATTTTGGAAGCCCTCGGCTTGGGAATGGAGGTAAGGGAAACCGACGTGGCCCTCAGGGGAAACTTTGCCACCGTAAGGTACGAGGGCGACAAACCGGTGGTGGTCGACCGCCGGGCCGGCCGCCTTCCGACCGAGGAAAACCGCCGAATAGTCGCAAAGATTGCCGAAAAGGTCAAGGAGGTCGACGGCGTTAAGGTCCTTATAAAGAGCGGGAAGGAGCACCGCGTTGCGGTGGTTTTGAGGTTTCCCGAACCCCTGCCGCCGGGTAGCGACGAGATAAACGACACCGACCCGCAGGCGGTGGGAGTTCCGCCGCTAAAGGCCGAGGGTAAAAACCCCAACGCCCGAAGGGTCGCCGAGGTAATAAACAAGCTTTCAAAAGCGGTGGCCGAGGTGATTAAGGACGAACCTAAGGGCAACTATCTGCTGTTTAGGGGAGCGGCCCAAAAGCCGCAAATAGAACCCTTTTCGGTCCGTTACGGTCTCCGGGCGGCGGCCATAGCGGTCTATCCGATGTACAAGGGCCTCGCAAAGTTGGTCGGAATGGAGGAGGTAAACCCCGAAGGGGAAACGATAGCCGACGAGATAGAGACCCTCAAAAGGGTTTGGAACGACTACGACTTTTTCTTCCTCCACGTGAAAAAGACCGACAGCTACGGCGAGGACGGAAACGCCGAGGGCAAGATTAAGGTTCTCGAGGAATTTGACCGCGAACTTCCGAAAATTTTGGAACTCGAACCGGCGGTGTTGATAATTACCGGCGACCACTCGACGCCCTCGGTTCTAAGGGGCCACTCCTGGCATCCCGTCCCGGTGCTGCTGCACTCGCCCTTCGTTTTGGGTCAAACCTCCCGGGCCTTTACCGAAAGGGAGTGTCTCAAGGGCGAGTTGGGAATTTTCCCCGGTTACAAGCTCATGCAGTTGGCGCTGGCCAACGCCCTCAGGCTCAAGAAGTTCGGCGCCTGAAGGCGCTTTTTTTCTCTCCTTTTGAAGTTTAGGGAACTTGGGGCCCCTGCGGCGGGAAAAATACCATTTTTATGACGCAAAGCGGAAGGATTTTCGAAAGGGCCCTGAGGGTTCTTCCCGGCGGGGTTAACTCCCCGGTAAGGGCCTTTAAGGCGGTAAAGACTTCCCCGATAGTGGCAAAGAGGGGTTTTGGCCCCTACTTGGAGGACGCCGACGGAAACCGCTACGTGGACTTTTTGATGTCGTGGGGACCCCTCATACTGGGCCACTCCCATCCGCGGGTGGTTTCGGCGGTTAAGGAGGCGGCCGAAAAGGGGCTGTCCTTCGGTCTGACCAATCCCTACGAGGTAGAGCTGGCCGAGGAGGTGGTGGCCGCAGTACCCTCGGCCCAGAAGGTTCGCTTCGTAAACAGCGGGACCGAAGCGGTAATGTCGGCGCTGCGGCTGGCCCGCGCCGCAACCGGGAGAAAGTACTTGGTTAAGTTTGCCGGCTGCTACCACGGCCACTACGATGCCGTTTTGGTCAGCGCGGGTTCGGGGGTGGCGACCTTCGGCCTGCCGGGAACGCCGGGCATTCCGGAAGAAGTTGCACGCCTTACCTTCGTTCTGCCCTACAACGACGCCGAGGCCGTTCGAAACCTCTTTGCCCAGAGGGGCGAAGAGATTGCGGCCGTAATAGTCGAGCCGGTTGCGGGAAACATGGGGGTGGTCCCGCCGGAGGAGGAATTCTTAAAAACCCTGAGGGAGGAAACTAAAAAACACGGCGCTCTTTTGATATTCGACGAGGTTATAACCGGCTTCAGGCTTTCCCTGGGAGGGGCCCAGGAGGTTTTCGGAATAGAGCCCGACCTGACCACCCTGGGAAAGGTGGTCGGCGGCGGAATGCCGGTGGGGGCCTACGCGGGCCGGCGGGAACTGATGGAGCGGATTGCCCCCGAGGGCGACGTGTACCAGGCCGGAACGCTTTCGGGCAATCCGGTCGCAATGGCCGCCGGTTTGGCCACTCTAAGGGAACTGAAGGAGAAAAACCCTTACCGCGAACTGGAGGAGAAAACCGCCTCCTTCGTGAGGGAACTGTCAAACCTTCTGACCGAAAGGGGAATAGCCCACACCTACAACCGCGTCGGGTCGATGTTTACGGTGTTTTTCACCGACCGGCCGGTCAGAAACTACGACGACGCCCAAACGAGCGACCTGGAGCTTTTCGCCCGCTTTTTTGGAGCCCTGCTGAAAAACGGCGTTTTAATACCGCCGTCGCAGTTTGAGGCTTGGTTCCTGTCGACGGCCCATGACGAAAAGGTTTTAGAAGAGGCTTTGGAAGGGATAAAAAGGGCAATAGGAGAACTTTAGGCCTCCTGGGTTTCTTCCGCCTTGACCTCTTTGGCCTCGGCGGTTTGCTCCTCTTCTTCGGAGGAGCCGGTGATGTAAGCCTCCAGCTCGGCCACGGTGGCCTCCTGGAGCTTTTCCTCGAGAATGCCCTTAATGAGGCGGTTGAGCTTCCTCTCGTCGCCCATGGCGATACCGTTTAAAATACTGTAAAGCCTTTTGGGGAGCGAGAGGGAAACCTTTTTGTACCTCGGTCCGCCTTTTCTCCTTCCTCTTCTGGCCATTTTTTAACCTCCTTTTTAGGGGTTTTAATTATGTGAAAAAGCAAAAAAATTTCAACCAAATTCAGAGTAAAGTCAGCAAAAAAACATAAATGGGTTTGAACAGGTAAGCGAGCACGCCGCTAACGAACAGGAGCAGGATTATTAAGGAGCCGAAGAGGGCGTAGCGGTGGATTTCCCAAACGTCCTTTCCCATGAGGGAAAAAACGATGTATCCCATCTCCATCGGGGGAATGGGAATGAGGTTGAGGAAACCGAAAAAGACGCTGATAATCACGGTAAACTGAAAGAGGGCCGAAAGGGGAAAGACCACCGTTTCGGGAAGGGGAAAGAGAAAGAGGGTCTTGTAGAGGGCGTAGGCAACGGCCCCGATGAAAAAGTAGCTGAGGATGCTGACGGCCGCTATCAACACCACCGCCCTTTTAACGCTCCGAAACCGCGAATAGTCCACCGGCACTGGCCGGGGCCAACCGATGACCAGCGGCGACTTTAAAAGGATGAACGCCAGCGGTAAAACGACCGTTCCTATGGGGTCTATGTGGGGCAGGGGATTCAGGGTGTCGAAGCCGAAGCGGCGGGGGGTGTCGTCGCCCATTCTGATGACGGTAATCGCCTTTATGTAGTTGTGGACGGTGAATATGAAAACCAAAGCCAACCACTGCAAAAATCCGAAAAAGAGGTCGGCGGTCATCGCTTCTTAATATGGTAGTCGGAATTGTAATTTCCGTTCGCGGAGGCTTTCTCCTATACCTACAAAACTCATAATGGTCGGTGCTTTACGACCTTAAGTTGTTCCTTAAAGGAGCGGACCCGACCTTCGGGTGATTTAATTGCTATTAAGACCGCACCGGTTGGAGGTTTTTTGACATGGGCACCCTGCTGGAGGTTAAAAACTTAAAGTTCGTCACCGAAGACGGTATAGAGATTTTAAAGGGCGTTAACCTCGACGTTAAAAAAGGGGAAATTCACGTTTTGCTCGGCCCAAACGGCGCCGGTAAGTCGACCTTGGCCAACGTGGTGGCCGGCGCCTCCGGCTACGAAAACCCCACCGAAGGCGAGGTCGTTTTCGACGGTATAGTCCTTAACGGTAAACCGATATACGAAAGGGCGCGCCTGGGTTTGACCATAGCCTTCCAGGAACCGGCCCGTTTTGAAGGTATAACCGTGGAGGAGTATCTGAAACTGTCGGCCCGAAACAATCCGGACGCCGACATAGAGGCCTGCCTCAAAAAGGTGGGGTTGGAACCCTGCGACTACCTGCACCGCTTCGTCGACGACAGCCTCTCCGGCGGGGAGAGAAAGCGCGTCGAACTGGCCTCGATTATGTGTATGAAGCCGAAGCTGGCGGTTTTGGACGAAATCGACAGCGGCATCGACTTCGTCTCGATAGACGAAATCGGAAACCTCTTTAAGACCATGCGCGACGAGGGAACGACGCTTTTGGTAATAACCCACCGCGAAAACATCGCCAAAATCGCCGACCGGGCGTCGCTAATTTGCGACGGAAAGATTGTGGAAACGGGCGACCCGTCCAAAATCATCGAAAAGTTCGAAAAGGAGTGTTTGACTTGCACCGTTCAAAATCCCGAGCTGTTAAAAGAGCTCAAGTTTAACAAGTAAGGGGGGTAAAGGTCATGAAGGTTAACCTCGACGGGAGGATTTTGCAGGGCGTCGAATACCTGCACAAGGTCGGTTTGAACTTTACCGCCGAGGACCTCGCCTTCTTCGTGGACAAGAACGAAATCCTCTTCCGAAAACCGGTGGAGGGGATTAAGTCGGAGGTAATTCCCACCGAATACGGAATTAAGATGAGGACCGTTATCGAACCCGGCGTCAAAATCGACTATCCGATAACGATGTGTTTTGGAAACTTCCAGCACGGCGGCGAACACATTAACGAGCAGGAGCTGATAGTGGGCGATGGGGCGGAGGTAAAGATATACACCTTTGCGCTGATAGGGCCCAAACAGCACCTGAACCGCAGGGACATCGTAACCGTCCGCCTCGGCAAAAACGCCAAAGTGGAGCTTTACGACATTCACTACCACGACGAGACGGCGGAAATTAAGTTTTACGCCGAGCTTAACGCCTACCTCGACGAGGGCGCCTACTTTTACAACCTGCTCAAAATTACCGACAAAAAGTGCGGCAACTTCAAAACCAAGTTTTACGGTGAACTCGGACCTAAGGCGGTCTGCACCGTCGAGGCAAAGCTCAAGGCCACCGAGGGCGACGAGGTCGTCGTCGAGGACGTAATGAAGTTGGTCGGCGAAGGAGCCAAAGGACTGTCCAAGTCGAGAATAATCGCCCTGGACGGGGCCAAAGCCGAATTTATCGGCGAGGCCTACGGCGAGGCTCCCAACTCCCGCTGCCACATCGACTGCGCCGAGGTCGTAAAGGGCGAAAACATACTCCTCAAAAACATTCCCGTTTTGGTCTCCCAAAACGAGACGGCAAAGCTGACCCACGAAGCGTCGATAGGGAAAATAGACAAAAAGCAGCTGGAAACCTTAATGGCCAAGGGTCTCACCGAGGACGAGGCCACCGAGGTCGTCGTTCAAGGTATGCTCCGCTGACGGTTTAAAAGTTCCCTTAGAAACCTTTCCAGTTCCTCCTTCAATTCCTCCCTTTCGAGGGCAAAGGTTATTACCGTTTTGAGGTAGTCGAGCTTGTTTCCCGTGTCGAAAACCGACCCCGGGTCCACCTTGAAGGCGTAGACCTCCTCCTCCTCCAAAAGGGCGGCAATGGCGTCGGTAAGCTGAATTTCGCCGCCCTTTCCGGGGGGCGTTTTTTCCAACTTTTCCAAAATGGTCGGCGTAAAGAGGTAACGGCCCACCACCGCCAGGTTGGATGGGGCCTCCTCCGGCGAAGGTTTTTCCACCACCTCCTCTATGCGGTAAACGCCGTCCCCGACGGGGCAAACCTTCGCAATGCCGTACTTGGAAACCTCGTCGGGAGGGACCTCAAAAAGGGCCAAAACGCTCCTCCCGTATTCGGAAAAAATGGAGAGCATCCTCGAAACGGTGTTGGCACCCTTTACGACTATGTCGCCGAGGGCTACGACGAAGGGCTCGTTACCGAGGGCGGGCCGGGCGGTCAAAACGGCGTGACCCAATCCCTTTTGCTCCTTCTGGCGGATAAAGACGGGGTTTACCAATCGGCTGATTTTTCGAACCACCTCGAGGAGCTCAAACTTTCCGCTCCTTTCCAGGTGGGCCTCCAATTCCGGATTGAGGTCAAAGTGGTCCTCTATGGCCCTCTTGTGGCGGCCGGTTATAAGAACTATGTCGCGGATGCCGGCGTCGAGCAGTTCCTCAACGATGTATTGAATAACCGGTTTGTCCACCAGGGGGAGCATCTCTTTGGGCATCGCCTTGGTGGCGGGAAGGAAGCGGGTTCCCCAACCGGCGACGGGAATTACGGCCTTCATACCTTCGAAGGGATTATAGTTTAAAAACTTAAACTGTTGTAGTTATGCCCTACGGCGACCCCGTCGAGCTCCAACGCCGCTTTGCCCAAAAGCTGATGGACGACTTTTCCGAAAGAGACCCCGAAGCGGCCCGATTGCTGAACGAGGTTTCCACCCCGACGCTGGTAATGTCGAAAAAGATTTTAAAAGAGCGCTACGCGGAGGTAAGGAGGGCCTTTGAAGGGTTTAACGTGTACTACGCCGTAAAGGCCAACGACGACGAGGGGGTCGTCGAAACCTTTGCCTCCGAGGGGTCGGGTTTTGAGGTGGCCTCCTCCAGCGAACTGGAAAAGGTTTTGAGGGCGGGGGCCGGCCCCGAAAGGATTATCTCGAGCAATCCGGTGAAGCCGCCGGAGTTCGTCGAACGCTGTTTGGAGGCGGGTGTGGACCGCTTTGCGGTCGACAGCTTTGCCGAGGTTGACAAGATAGCGCGATTTCGCCGGCGGGCGCGCGTTTACGTGAGGCTGGCGGTTCCCAACGTGGGGAGCGACTGGCCCCTTTCCAGAAAGTTCGGCGTGGGCGTCGACGAGGCGGTGGAGGTTTTGGATTACGCCAACCGAAGGGGACTGGTTCCCTACGGGATAACCTTCCACGTCGGGTCGCAGTGTAACAACCTTCAAAACTGGTTCGTGGCGGTGAAAAGGGCTAAGGAGGTTTGGGAAAGGGCCTACCGGCGGGGTATAAAGCTTCAGATGCTGAACGCCGGCGGCGGCATACCGGCCCGCTACACGCGCGAGAGCCTCTCCCCGACCGAAATAGCCGCCTACCTGAGGGGACTCTTAAACAAGTACTTCGGAATTAAGACTTTGGAACTTCAAATTGAGCCGGGCAGGGGACTGGTGGCGGAGGCCGGCGTAATGGTTTTGTCGGTAATCGGAAGGGCCGAGCGTTTCGGGGAAAAGTGGATTTACGTGGACGCCGGCGTCTTTCACGGACTGGCGGAAGCCCTGGGAGGCATCCGCTATTCCTTTTACTCCCCGAAGGGGCATTCTTCCGAATACGAGCTTTTTACTATAGGCGGTATTTCCTGCGACAGCATGGACGTGGTGGCCGAAAAGGTGGCCCTTCCGAAGGACCTGGAGGTGGGCGACCGCATTTTCGTCCTGACGGCGGGCGCCTACACCACCGTTTACGCCTCGCGGTTCAACGGATTTGAACCCCCGAGGGTGCTGTTGGTTTGAAAGTCCCTTTCCGGTTTACGGGGGTTTAATTTCTCCTTATGGCCAAAAAGTTGCTCGTCCTCCTTAAGGACAGGGTTTTTCCGGAAGTCCTGCGGGAGGCAAAGAGGATTTCCGACCGACTGGGGTTCGCGGTGGAGGTCTACTGCCTGAGGTGCGGAGGCGACCGCGTAAGGGAACTGTTGGAGGTCTTAAACTCGCTGCAGCTGACTACGGAGGTGAAGGGTTCCGACCGCCCTCCGAAGGAGGTTCTCGTCGAGGAAAGGCCCTACCTGACGCTTTTGCCCAAACCGCGGTTAAACCCGCTGGCCCACGCTTTTAAAAAGCCTTGGTCGGAAAAGTTGGCCGAGGAGGTCGACGAATTCAACCTCTACCTGGTGGAGGAAGGGTTGGACGAACCGAGAAGGGCCCTCCTTTACGCCGACAGGGACCGCTCGTCGGAAGCTTATCTGAGGGAGGCCTACCGCTTTCTGTCGGCCCTCGGGGTGGAATTTAAGTTCGTTACGGTTTTCGACGAACGCTACTACGAGCTCCTTATTAAGAAGGAACATCCGGAGGTGGAGGCCAAAGAAATCCTGGGAAGGATGTTTACCGACTACGTTAACGCCGTAAGGGAAAAGGTTAAAAGGGCCCTCGGATTGGAGAGGGTGGAGCTCATTCCCCTGAAGGGGGAGGAGGGAAGGACCCTTCCCTACTTTGCGAGGACGCACGGCTTCGACCTCCTGGCGGTTTCCCACGCGGTGGAGAGCAAGGAGGAGATTGTGGAAAACAGCGAAACCCACCTTTTGCTCTTCAAAAACTGAAGACTTTAACTTCGGGAGGTTGAAAAATGGCGGCGGGTGTTGAAGTTCACCACACCACTCTTTTAGAGCTTTTGGGTTTGGGCGACGCAAAAAGCCTCTATTGGGCTTCGATTCTGCTCTTTACGGCCACCTACGCGATGATAGTTTTGGAAAAGTTTTTCCACCGCGTTCCGGCGGCGCTTCTTGGCGGTTCGCTGGCAATATTTTTGGGAATTATTACGCCGAGGGAGGCGTGGGAGGCGATAGACCACAACACGATGTTTTTGCTCGTCGGGATGATGGTCATCGTCTCGGTTCTCATCGAGAGCGGCTTCTTTTCGATACTCTCCAACATGGCCTTGCGATTTACCGGCGGTGACCCTCTTAAGATTTTGCTCGTTTTTACCTTCCTAACGGCCTTTATGTCGGCCTTTTTGGACAACGTTACGACCGTCCTCTTTATGGTTCCGATTTTGCTCCAGATGTTGGTAAAACTCCGGATTAACCCAATTCCCTTCGTTATAGCGACCGTTTTGGCCTCCAACATAGGGGGAACGGCCACCCTCATCGGCGACCCGCCCAACATCATCATCGGCTCCTTGGGAGGTTTTACCTTCAACGACTTTATCGTCAACCTGGCCCCGATAGTTTTGGTCGTCTACGTTTTCGGAACGCTCGTTTTCACCCTCTACATGAAGTGGATGGGATACCTCGACAGGAAAATTCAAAGTGAGGAGGAGCTTCGGCGAATTATCGACCAATTTAAGGTCGAATACGACGTTCCCCTGATGAGGAAGGGACTAATCGTTTTCGGCATAACCTTGCTGCT
This sequence comes from Aquificota bacterium, assembly GCA_013154305.1. Classification (GTDB taxonomy): domain Bacteria; phylum Aquificota; class Aquificia; order Aquificales; family QOAS01; genus QOAS01. The sequence goes on along the minus strand of JAADCT010000048.1, from coordinate 12,603 downwards.
CTTTTTCTTCCACCACCACATCGGTCTGCAGCCGGGGACGGTGGCGCTGACGATGGCGGCGGTGCTGTTGCTTTGGACGCGCCTGAATCCCGAAAAGGTCTTCGAGAGGGTCGAGTGGGGGACCCTGATGTTTTTCGTCGGCCTGTTTATGGTTATCGGCGGCCTTCAGGTAAACGGGGTCTTCAAGGATTTGGCCAACTTCGTGGCCGAGCTGGTTACCGACCCCCTCGGGGGTATATGGATTATCGGCGGCCTTTCGGCCTTTATTTCCGGGATAGTCGACAACATTCCCTTTACGATGGCGATGTCCTACGTTCTCCTCGACCTGGCCAAGGAGGTGACCTTTCCCGTCGAGCCGCTTTGGTGGGCCTTGGCGCTGGGGGCCTGTTTGGGCGGAAACCTGACGATTATAGGAGCCTCGGCCAACGTCGTGGCCGCCGGCATCGTGGAAAAGGAGGGCTACAGGATTTCTTTCGTCGACTTTTTGAAAATGGGCACGCCGGTGGCCTTCGTAACGACCCTTATCGCCCTCTTTCTGCTCTGGCTTAAGTACAACCTCTTCGGTTTTTAAACCTTTACCTTTTTCCTTTCGATGGTCCTGTTCGTCACCGGAACCAACACGGGGGTGGGAAAAACCGTCTTTTCCTACCTTCTGGTAAAGGCGCTCCTCGAAAAGGGGGTGAAGGTGGGCTATTGGAAGCCGGTGGAAACGGGGGCCGACCCGTTTCCGCCCGACGCAACCCTCCTTTCAGAACTGTTAAAGGTTCCTCTTGAGGAGGTCGTTTCGGCAACCTTTCGCCTGCCGCTGGCGCCGGCGGTTGCCCAAAAGTACGAGGGTAAAAAGCTTGACCTCTCCTTTTTGAAAGAGGAGTTTGAAAGGCGAAAAGAGCGCTACGACTTTCTGGTGGTCGAAGGGGCGGGGGGCTTGGCGGTTCCGATTTTCGGAGACTACACCTACGCCGACTTTGCCCGCGAACTGAAATTGCCCACGCTGGTGGTCGCCGACGCCCGTTTGGGAACCATAAACTGCTCCTACCTGACGGCCGCTTTTGCCCGTCAAAAGGGCGTTGAGGCGGTCGGTTTCGCCTTTAACAACTTCACCGGTGTCGACCCGTCCGAAAAGGACAATCCTTCCGTCGTGGCCGCTTTGACCGGCCTTCCCGTCCTGTTCCGAATTCCCCGCTCCCGCGATTGGAAAAGGTTGAAACTCGAACCGATTGCGGTGGAAAAGCTGCTTTTCCTCCTCGGGGGAAAAGAAAATCCTTATCGGCCAACCGGTTAGGGAGATTCCCCCTTTCGACCGCCTTTTGCCGACTTATCCTATAAAACCCTTAAATGGGAAGGGGACTACTGTTTTTACCGGTTTTGACCTTTCCGCTTTTGGTCCTCGGAGAGGTCCGTTGGGGAATTTCCTCCCACACAGTCGGCGGTCGGTACCTCAACACCAACCTTTCGGTGGTGATTAACGACACCTTCACCTTCGGCGGAGGTCTTTCGGTCGACCTGAAGGAGGGAACGACCGGATACAACGCCGAAGGAGGCGTTCGCCTTTACCGACCCCTTTCGGTTTCTTCGGGTTACTACCTGACCGTTTCGGGAGGCGTGATTTCAACCGGGGACAGTCGGTTCTTCGGCGGAGCGGCGGCGGGATTCGAAGGCTTTGTGGGGACGGTTCCCGCCCGTTTTGAGGTCGGTTTCAGGTTCTTTGACGACAACAAGGTTTATCCGGTTTTCGGCGTCAGCGTAGGCTACTGAAGGAAGTAAAAGGTTTCAAAAGGAAAGGGAAGAGTTAGCCCTTCTCTTTTTCGCCCTCTTCGGCGGCGGTTTGTTCTTGGGTCGGCTCGGCGAAGAGTTCCTTACCGACCTCTTGGGCGGCCCCGACGGGTTCGACCTGAACCTTGCTGTAAATCTCCTCTCCGGTTCCGACCGGAACGAGGTTTCCGATAATCACGTTTTCCTTAAGGCCGCGCAGCTCGTCGACCTTACCTTCGCAGGCGGCGTCGGTCAGAACCTTGGTCGTTTCTTGGAACGAGGCGGCGGCAATCCACGACTTGGTGTGCAGGGCCGACTTGGTAATACCGACGAGCACCGGTTCGGCTTTGGGCAGCTTCCCGCCCATTTCCTTAATGCGCTTGACTTCCTCTTCGAAGTCCTCCTTGTCGACGATTTCGCGCACGATGAAGCGGCTGTCTCCGGGGTCGGTAATCCTAACTTTGCGGAGCATTTGCCTGATGATAATCTCGAAGTGTTTGTCGTGGATGTCGACCCCCTGCAGTTTGTAAACCATTTGAATTTCCTTGATTAGGAACTTTTGCAGTTCCTCCACCCCTTTGATGCGCAGAATTTCGTGGGGGTTGGGCGTTCCGTCGGTAAGCGGGTCTCCGGCCTGAACCCTTTCGCCGTCTTTGACCTGCAGGAACTTACCCTTGGGAACGAAGTATTCCCTTTCGAGGCCGGTTTCCTTGTTGTAGACGATGACCTTGTAACCCTTGGAGGTCATCTGAACGCGACCCTCGATTTCGGCCTTGGCTCGGTCGGTAATGGGCGTTCCCTTTTTGACCCACTGACCGGCCTTGACGAGGATGAGTTCGTCCTTGGCCACTTTGTGGCTCCAGGTCTCCTTGGTGAAGGGATTGAAGATGATAATTTCGTCGGCGTCCTCGTAAATTTTGACCTCGCCGTCGATTTCGGTGAGAATGGCCGGATTTTTGGGCGGACGGGCCTCAAAGAGCTCCTCAACCTTGGGCAGACCGCCGACGATATCCTTAACCTTTGCCGTTTCCTTGGGCAGGCGCGCCAGAATGTCTCCGGGGTAGACCTCGATTTCGTCAACCGGTTCGAAGTACTGGTGTTGAATTTCGGTACCCTCGGCCTCGCTGCAGGTGGGGCAGGTCCTCCAAACGAGGCGGAGCTTGTCGCGCGGTATCATCAAGGTGGCGTTCACCGGCAGGTCGTAAACGTATTCCTTGCCGTCCTCGCCGAGGATGGTAATCCTCGGGGTGTGGAGCATCGCGTCCTTAGGTTTCATAAAGCTGATGACGAGGGAGATTTTGCCCGTGATGAGGTCGCGCTCCTCCTTGACGGTAACGTCCTTGATTACGTCGGTCAGCTGGAGCTTGCCCTTGACCTCGGCGATGATGAACTCGGCGAAGGGGTTCCATTCGGCCACCTTGGTTCCGGCCTTAACCTTTTGACCTTCGTCGACCAGCAGGTAAGCCCCGTGGGGAACGGGGTGCCTTTCCAAAATGCGACCCTCTTCGTCCTGAACGTAGATTTGACCCTGCTTCGAGGTGACGATTTTGCGGCCGTGGCGGTCGACGACGAACTTGATGTTGTGGTACTTGAGGATGCCGTCGTGTTCGACGACCAATTCGCTCTTTACCTTTTCGGCGGTGGCCGCACCACCGATGTGGAACGTCCGCATGGTCAGCTGCGTTCCCGGCTCACCGATGGATTGGGCGGCGATGATACCGACCGCCTCGCCGACGGCCACCAACTGACGGTTGGACAGGTCCATACCGTAGCACTTGGCGCAAACGCCGCCTTTGGCCTCGCAGGTTAGGACGCTGCGGACCTTCACCTTGGTAATGCCCGCCTTCTGTATCTTTTCGGCCTTTTCGTCGTCAATCAGCTCCCCGGCCTTGACGATGACCTCGCCGGTAATGGGGTCCTTAACGTCCTCGGCGGCGATGCGGCCGAAGACCCTGTCCTTTATGGGAACCTTTTCCTCACCGCCTTCGACTATGGGCTCGACGGTTATGCCCTTAATGGTTCCGCAGTCTTCGGTAACGACGCGAACCTCCTGCGCCGCGTCGACGAGTCTCCTCGTTAGGTATCCGGCCTGGGCGGTCTTTAGGGCGGTGTCGGCCAAACCCTTGCGGGCACCGTAGGTCGAAATGAAGTATTCGAGAACCGACAGACCCTCCTTGAAGGAGGAGATAATCGGGGTTTCGATGAATTCACCCGAGTGCTTGGCCATGAGTCCCCGCGTTCCCGCCAGCTGACGGACCTGGTCCTTGTTACCCCGCGCACCCGATATGGCCATCATGTAAATCGAGTTGAACGTTCCGGGGAACTTCTTACCGTTGTAGACGATTTCGGTCTGTTCGATTTCGCGGAACATTTCTTGAGTAATTTCGTCGGTGGCCCTCGACCAAATGTCGATAATCCGGTTGTAGCGCTCTTTGTTGGTTATGATTCCCTTGCGGTACTGCTCCCAAACCTTTTCCGTCTCGGCGAGCGCGCGGGCGACGATTTCCTTTTTGCGTTTGGGAACGCGGATGTCGTCCATACCGATGGAGACGGCCGCCTTCGTCGAAAGGTTGAATCCGAGCTCCTTAACGCGGTCGAGGAAGTTCACCGTTTCCTCGTTTCCGACCACTTTGTAAACGTCGTAGATGAGCTTTCCGAGGTTCTTTTTGTTCAAAACGTAGTTGACGAAACCGCGCTCTTTTCTGTACTTCTCGGGCAGGATGTCGTTAAACAGTATTCTTCCGACGGTGGTTTCGACAGTCTTTCCGTCGAAGCGGACTTTAATCTTGGCGTGGAGGTCGACCTTGCCAAGCTCCCAAGCCTTGATGGCCTCCTCCGGCGAGGCGAAGAGTTTGCCCTCGCCCTCCCTTCCTTCTATGACCTGGGTGATGTAGTTGACGCCCAAAATCATGTCCTGGGAGGGCATGGTCAGCGGTTTTCCGTGGGCCGGCGAGAGCACCTGCTGGGTCGAGAGCATCAGAATGTAGGACTCGAGCTGGGGCTCTATGCCGAGGGGAACGTGGACGGCCATCTGGTCGCCGTCGAAGTCGGCGTTAAAGGGCGGGCAAACCAGCGGGTGGAGTTTTATGGCCTTACCCTCGACCAGTACCGGTTCGAAGGCCTGAATCGACGGCCGGTGGAGGGTGGGAGCCCTGTTGAGGAGCACGGGATGCTGTTTGACGACCTCTTCAAGGCACTCCCAAACCTCGGGCGCCTGCTCCTGAACCAGCCGCTTGGCCTGCTTTATCGAAGTGGCGTAACCCTTTTCCTCCAGTCGCCTGTAGAGGAAGGGTTTGAACAGCTCGAGGGCCATTATTTTGGGCAGGCCGCACTGGTGCATTTGCAGCTCGGGACCGACGACTATGACCGAACGGCCCGAGTAGTCGACCCTTTTACCCAGGAGGTTTTGCCTGAAGCGTCCCTGCTTACCTTTGAGGTAGTCGGCCAGGGACTTAAGGGGTCTCCTCTTGGAGGTTACGACCTTACCCCTCTTACCGTTGTCGATGAGGGCGTCGACCGCCTCCTGGAGCATCCTCTTCTCGTTACGGATGATGATTTCGGGTGCGTCGAGCTCTATCAACCTCTTGAGGCGGTTGTTCCTGTTTATAACCCGGCGGTAGAGGTCGTTGAGGTCGGAGGTGGCAAACCTTCCGCCCTCCAGCGGAACGAGGGGTCTCAGCTCGGGCGGAATTACGGGTAGAACCTCCAATATCATCCATTCGGGCTTGTTACCCGAGTGGATAAAGCCCTCGATGAGTTGAAGTTTCCTGACGTAGTCCTTAATCTTGCTCTCGGGGAAGGCCTTAATGACCGCCTGGCGGACCTCCTCTTTCAGCTTTTCGATTATGGGAATTTCGGAGTTCTTTTCCCTGTAGTACTCATAGAGCTTTTCGAGGGCCTCGAGGCCGGTGACGAAGTCCTCGCTCAGCTGTTCCTCGGCTATCTCGCCCGTTTTGGGATTAATCCACTTTTTACCGGTAACGATTTCGTCGAGGGTTTTGGGGTCGGAGGGCTCTATACCGTAGCGCTGGAAGTAGGCGGCCACCGTCCTTATCATCCGCTCGTAGAACTTGGGAAACTTCTCGCGGGTTTCGGCGTTGAGGTCCTCCCAGCTGAGCGAGTAAGGTTCGATGAGCTTTTTGAGTTTTTCGGCGAAGGCCTCCAGGTCGAGCTTGGAGAGAACCTCCTTTACGATTTCGGCGCCGATACCGTGCTCGTAGCGGTCCTCGAGCGAAAAGGCGTACTTGTTCTGATATTCCTCTTCGTTGACTATGTGGAGCTTAACCCACTTGGTTTCGCCCAGGTCGTTGAGCGGGATGGTGTGCTCGTCCTTGGCAAATTCCTCGTTTTCCTCCTCGTCCTGAGGATACTCGATTACCAGGTAGTTTTCGAAGTAGATAACCCTTTCGGCGTCCCGGGTGGAGAGGTTTAAAAGCGAGGCGATTTTAGAGGGGGAGGACTTCAAAAACCATATGTGGGAAACGGGGGCGGCCAGGTCGATGTGGCCGAAGCGCTCGCGGCGCACGTAGCTGCGGGTGACCTCGACGCCGCAGCGGTCGCAAACGGTTCCTTCGTACTTTTTACCTTTATACTTTCCGCAAAGGCATTCGTAGTCCTTTATGGGTCCGAAAATGCGGGCGCAAAACAGCCCGTCCTTTTCGGGTTTTAGGGTCCTGTAGTTGAGGGTTTCGGGTTTTTTTACCTCCCCGTGGGACCACGACAGAATCTCCTCGGGGGAGGCAATCATAAGCTTAATCGCGTCAAAGGGCAAAATCCCTTTTTTCCCCATTATGCGAAACCTCCAAAACTATCTAAATTAGGTCCAAAAAGGGGCAAAAACCCGAAAGGGCATTAGAAAAGTTTCTTCTTACCGTCCTCTTCCTCTTCGCGGATTTTAACCTGGTCGCAGCCGACCGACTTGGCCTCGTCGAAGTTTATGCACCTGACGTCGAGGGCCAAGCCCTTGAGTTCCCTTACGAGGACCTTGAACGACTCGGGCAGACCGGGGGTGTAGACGTACTTACCGTTCACGATGGCCTCGTAGACCTTGGTCCTACCCTCGATGTCGTCCGACTTGACGGTGAGCATTTCCTGCAGGGTGTAGGCCGCACCGTGGGCCTCGAGAGCCCAAACCTCCATCTCACCCAAACGCTGACCGCCGAATTGGGCCTTACCGCCCAGCGGCTGCTGCGTAACGAGCGAGTAGGGACCGGTTGCCCTGGCGTGTATCTTGTCGTCGACCATGTGGATGAGCTTGAGCATGTGCATGTATCCGACGGTCACCTCCATGTCGAAGGGTTCCCCGGTTCGGCCGTCGTAGAGCGTAACCTTTCCGCTTTCGGGCAGTCCGGCCATCCTGAGGAGCGTCTTAATCTCCTGCTCGGTGGCACCCTCGAAGACGGGCGTCGCCATCGGAACGCCCTTTTTGGCGTATTCCTTAACGACTTCCTTGAAGCTTTCGTCGTCGAGGCTGTCGAGCCACTCCTTAATCTCCTTCTGCAGTTTTCCGTCGCGGTCGCCGACGGCGTATATTTCGACTATCCTTTGGGTAATCTTCTCGCGGTCAAAGCCCTCCTCGAGCATTTTGCCCAGCTGCTCGCCGAGTTTTTTGGCGGCAAAGCCCAGGTGCGTTTCCAGAATTTGACCGATGTTCATCCGCGACGGGACGCCCAAGGGGTTCAGGACGATGTCGACCGGCGTTCCGTCCTCGAGGAAGGGCATGTCCTCGACCGGCAAAACGACCGAAATAACGCCCTTGTTACCGTGGCGACCGGCCATTTTGTCGCCGACTTTGATTTTCCTCTTTTGGGCGATGTAGATTTTGACCAGGGTGTTTACGCCCGGTTTCATTCCGCCCTTTTCGAGTTGTTTGCGTTTTTCCTCGTAAATCCGGTCGAGGACCCTCATTTGGAGCTTAAAGCGGTTGGTAATTTCCTCGACCTTTTTGAGGAGTTCCTCGTTTTTTATGAACCTCTTGGGGTTGAGACTGATTACGGGAAGGACCTGGTTGATGTTCTCCTCGGTAATCTTTTCGCCCTTTTTGAGGATTACGGTTTCGCCCACCTTGAGGTCCTCGTCCAGCGTTTGACCTATCAGAAGTTCCTTCAAAACGATGTTTCGACCCTCGAGGAGGAGCTTTTTCTTCTCCTCGTATTCCTTTTCGAGGCGCTCCTTCTCTTCGGCTATTACGTCGGCCGCCAGTTTGTCCTTCTTGTCCTTGTCCTTGCGGACGAAGACCTTTACGTCGATGACCACACCCTCGACGCCGGGCGGACACCTGAGGGAGGCGTCCTTAACGTCCTTGGTCTTTTCGCCGAAGACCGCCTGCAGGAGTTTTTCCTCGGGAGTAAGTTGGCTTTCCTCCTTGGGCGCAACTTTACCGACCAAAATGTCGCCCGGCTTGACGTAGGTTCCCACGCGGACTATACCGTACTCGTCGAGGTGGGCGACCGCCTTTTCCGAAACGCCGGGAATGTTTCGGGTAATCACCTCGTCGCCGAGCTTCGTTTCGCGGGCCTCGGCCTCCAGTTCCTCTATGTGAATGGAGGTGTAAACGTCCTCCTTGACCAGGCGCTCGGAGATGACTATGGCGTCCTCGAAGTTGTAACCGCGCCACGGCATAAAGGCGACCAACACGTCTTTTCCGAGGGCCAGCTCACCCTTTTCGGTCGAATAACCGTCGGCTATCACCTCGCCCTTTTCAACCTTTTGACCCGGCCTTACGAGCGGCTTTTGGTTCAGGCAGGTGTCCTGGTTGGTCCTCTGGAACTTCTTCAGTTCGTAGATGTCTATTCCGAGGTCGTTGGGGTCGTCGAAGTTTATCTCGTCGCGGTTTACGCGAATGACGATGCGGTCGGCGGTCGCCTCCTCGACCACCCCGCCCCTCTTGGCCACGACCACGGCGTGCGAGTCGCGGGCTATCACCTTCTCCATTCCCGTTCCGATAAGGGGCGAGGAGGTCTTAATCAGCGGCACCGCCTGCCGCTGCATGTTCGAACCCATCAGCGCCCGGTTGGCGTCGTCGTGCTCGAGGAAGGGAATGAGCGACGAGGAGGGCGATATAACCTGCTTGGGCGAAACGTCCATGTAGTCAATCTGTTTGGGGTTGTTGATGATGTGAATGTCGCTCTTCCAACGGACCAGTATGCGGTCGGAAACGATGTTACCCTCCTCGTCGGTGGGCGAGTATTGGGCTATAAACTTGTCCTCCTCCTCGTAGGCGGCCAACCATTCGACCTCGTCGGTCACCTTTCCGTCCTTGACCTTCCTGTAGGGGGTAATCAGAAATCCGTACTCGTTGAGTTGGGCGAAAACGGTCGGCGAAGTAACGAGACCGATGTTTTGACCTTCGGGAGTTTCAATCGGACAAATCCTACCGTAGTGGGAGGGGTGAACGTCGCGAATTTCGAACTTGGCGCTCTCGCGCGTCAGTCCGCCCGGACCGAGGGCCGACATACGCCTTTTGTGCGTTAGCCCCGTCAGCGGGTTGGTGTGGTCCAGATACTGCGACAACTGACCCGTTTTCAGAAAGTCCATTATGGTGGAGGTGATGTGGCGCGGGTTTATCAGGTCCTGGGGCCTGAGGTCGGGGTTTCCGGGGTTTACTATAGTCGACTTGTCCCTGAAGCCCCTCTCCATGCGGGCTACGCCCATGCGGGCCTGGGCCTCGAGAAGCTCGCCCACCGGGCGGACGCGGCGGTTTCCGAGGTGCGCAACGCTGTCGGTCTTGTCCCTTTCAAACCTCAGGTCTATGAGTTTCTTGACTATGGCAACGAGGTCGTACCACTGCAAAAAGCGGGCCTCGTCCTCGGTGTAGTCTTTAACCGGGATGACCTTAACGCCCTTGGAAAAGAGTTCTTCGGCCAATTCCTTGGTTACGCGGGTTCCCTCGCGGTAGACCTTCCCGTCGACCTTAATGTCCTTTGCCAACGCCAGGGGGGGAATGCGGTCGAGGATTTCCACGTCCTCGGGACGGAGCTCCTTGGGCAACTTGTGGACGCGGGCGTTGAGCTTTACCCTACCCACGTGCGACAGGTCGTAGCGGTGGAGGTCGGCAAAGTAGGCGCGCCAGTAGTTTCTGGCCCTTTCGGCGAGGTTTTCGAAGGTGAGGGTAATGGGCTCCAGCGGACGGAGCTTTTTGTATATCTCGATTTTTGCGTAGTCGGCGAAGCTGAAGCGGGCCGGAACCCTAACCGGCGAGGTGTTTTCGGGCGACTTTACGCTGGTTTCCTTAATGACCGTTTCCAGAGGAATTTTGGCCCAGGGCGACTTGGTGGCCTCGTGGTTGGACACCGCCGTGAGGAAGATGATTTCGTAGCGGTCGTCCGAAAGAAGCCTTTTGAGCTTGCCGATGTTGTCTATGTAACGCTCCTCTATAAACTCCTCCTCGGTCTGGGTGTCCTGGACGAAGGCCTTGTACTTTATCAGCGCAAAGAGGTTGTAGCCCTCGAGGTCCTCGAGGGAAAACTCCTCACCCGTCTCGGCGTCGACGAAGGCCCCGTCTTGGAAAAAGAGTTTCTTGGTACCGGGATAAAACTGCTTGAGAATGTCGTAGGCCGTCTCCAGCCCCCAGGCGCGGAAAACCAGCGAGCCCCCGATTTTCTTCTTGTTGAGACGGGCGTAAAACTCGTCCGAGGTGGAGGTCAGTTCAAACTCCACGCGAACGCCCTTGTCGGAAACCACCGAACCGCGGTAGATTTTCCGCGCTATCGGTCCTTCCTTTGCCCGGTCCTCCTTAATCTCGTAAAAGAGACCGGGAGACCTAATCAGCTGGTTGATGATGATGCGCTCGGTTCCGTTGGTGATAAAGGTGGCCTCCTCGGTCATCAGCGGAACTTCGCCGAAGTAGACCTTCCTCGGGGGCCTTACCCACCAGCGGATTCCCTTTTCGTCGACCTCGATGTGACCTTTACCCTTGGGAGGTTGGAAGTTTTCGTCGTCAACGCGGGTGGCAACCTGCAGCAAAACCCTCAGGGGTGCCGAGTAGGTAATGCCCTTTTCCTTACACTCTTCGGGAGTGTAGGGCTTTTTCCAAACGAGGTAAATCCTCTTTCCTTCCTTTTTGAGGCAGCGGGGGCAAATCTCTCCCGGACCGCCCAGCTCGGTCTCGCCCGGTTTGTATCCGCAAACGGGACACTCCCAGTCGCCGACCTCGTAACCCAGGTAGCGGAGTTCAATCTTCTCGTTGGGGTCCCTGAGGGGGAAGGTTACCCTAAAGAGGTTTTCCAGACCGGTTTGCTTCCTGTGCTTGGGATTGACGTGGGCCTGCAAAAATCGGTCGTAGGAATCCTTAGGTATCTTAAGCAGGTAGGGAATGGGAACCAAAGTTTCCTTGGAGCCGAAAAACTTCCTCGGCAAAGCCTCGTTGGGCTTAAAAGTTTTCTTCTCGACGGTTTTTTCGGTGGTCATGTTACCGTTGCCCCTCATGACGAAATAACGCAACCTAATAATTATAGCATTTCGGGGAGAAAGCGGCAAGACCCGGGCAAATCTATTTATATTATAGTTACCGTCAAAATTTTCCAGTAAAAAGCCCGCCGCCGGCCGGCGGCGGGGATATCTTCTAACTAGTTGGCGCGATGGAACTGCCCGTTTGCGAGGTGTATCCCACCGTCCAGGGCGAGGGGCTCCTGGTGGGAACGCCGGTGACGCTCATCCGGTTTCAAGGTTGCAACATCTACTGCGCCTGGTGCGACACCAAGTACGCCATTCCCTTTAAGGAGGAGGTAAAGATTCCCCTCGAAGAGGTCCTGAAAAAGGTTCGGTCCTTTAAAAGGGACGCGGTCCTGATAACGGGAGGGGAACCGCTGGCCCACCCCGAGGTCGTTCCCCTGATAGAAAGCCTCCTCAGGGAGGACTACTTCGTCCAACTCGAAACCAACGGAACCCTTTGGAGGAAGGAGCTGGAACGCTTTCCCAAAGACAGGGTCTACGTCAGCCTGTCGCCCAAGTATTCGGTCGACTACCGCGTTCACCCCGGGGCGGTCGCGCGCGCCGACGAACTCAAGATGGTCGTCGACGAGAACCTGACCCTCGAGGTTCTAAAAAGGCCCGAATTTCTCCCCTTTGCGAGGAACGGAAGGCTCGTCCTCCAACCGGAGGGAAACCGAAAGGAGATGGTCCGAAAGGGGTTAAAACTCCTCGACGACCTTCTGAAGGAGGGTTTGAAGGCGCGGCTGATTCCCCAGGTCCACAAGCTCGTCGGACTGCCTTAAACTTACCTCGACCGAAAAACGGATTAATCCGTCGGTTTTTCTAAGTTCACCTTGCACCCCTTTTCTTCCAAACATTCCGCCAACTTAACTTTCGCACAACACTCGAAAACGAACGCGGGAATAAAAATCGCCGTACCAAAGGGGGGCGAACAATCCTGCGCCGCGCGTTCGGCGCACGCCTTTACTTCGTTCCCGCACTGCGGGTTAGTAGCCTTAACCCTTTCCGCAAAGGCGGTTAAAGACACGCCGGCGAGTTTTTCGTATTGAGGACCGTACCTTTTACACCACCACTTTTCCGCAAAGTCGAAAAGCCCTCCGAGAGCGTCGAAAACCGTCAGCCCAATCGAGACGATTGCCAAAATTGCGGCGGTTTTAACTTTGCGCATTCAAAAACTTAATCAAACGCGGACGAAAGTCCGCTTTTGACAGTGCAAAATCCCGAAGGAGACGAAAAGTCAAAAAAGGGAAACTCTTCCGTTCCTAACTTTTACCATGTGGTGGCTTGTTGCCGGATTGGTAAAAATGGCCAAAGCGGCTAAGACCGGTAAGGTCGTAATGTCCACTCTCTTAATGCTAACTCCCCACCTTGCCGCCCTGGCAAAGAGTTACATCGGATTGATAAAGGAGGAAAGAAAGA
>JAADCT010000077.1 GCA_013154305.1 Aquificota bacterium | reverse complement strand
GAAACGCAAAAACCTAAACTCTTTAATCCCAAAAGTGGTGGTAAAACTTTCTTACCTGAACGGGGTCGGAAGTGAGCCCTCCGACCGGAGGGAAGGGGGGAAGCCTCCCTCGGAAGGTCGGTTCGGTCGGGCGGGACCGCCTTTAGGTCTCAAAGCTTGAAAGGGTTCTTTTGGAGGTCTATTCGAAAGGGGAAAGGCAAGGAGGGAAAAAGTCGTTTAAAAGTTTCCCCGCGCGGAGCGCGGGCTTTTTACCGATAAAAACCCCTTTCTATAGGGGTGGAGAGGATTTGTTCGACTTCGTCGGGCGGGAGGTAGGTGGGTCTGTAGTCGCCGCCGAAGCGTTTGAGGACCCGCACGAAGGCCCTGAGGTGGTTTCTCGAACCCTTCATGAGGTTTTTGAAGACGACTTTCACGTCCTCGTTGTCGACTTTTTCGAGCCTCTCTTTTAGGTCTTTGATGTCGAGTTCCTCAACGAGGGCGCCCACCTTTAGGGCCTCTACGAGGGAGCGGTTTCCCCTTTCCAAAAGGCGGTCGTAGAGTTTTTGGAGTTCGGGGTCCTCGAATTGGCCGACCTTTTTACCGAAGGTGGGGTCGGGCAGACCGTACTTTTTCAAAAGGGCCCTGACCATGTTAGTGTGGTGTTGCTCGGAGCGGGCGATGTTTTTGAAGATGGGCAGGCGCCACCTTTCGTAGAGTTTGAGGTAGAGGTCCCTGGCGAGTTTTTCCTCCTGGACCATGTATAGGAGCGATTGTTTTTCGAACTCGGAGAGTTCCTCTTTGGGGAGGTTTTCGACGACCCGCTCGGCGTAGGTTTGGCCGCCGAAGGTCGTTTGGATGGCGGGAACCAGCGCAAAAACCGCACCCGCCAAAAGGAGTTTTACCTTTCCCATATCGGGGTTAATTTAGCACCTTTTTGTTGTTTTTCGGTAAAGGTTTGTTCAGGATTACTTCCGTTACGGGGTAGGCGAGGCGCAGGCCTTCTTCCTCCACCATTTTGACGAAGTCGGAAATCCACCTCTCCTTAAGGGCCAGCCACTTTTCCCAGTCGGCGGTGTTGGCGAAAAAGTAGAGGAAGAGGTCGTAGGAGTGTTCGCCGACGCGGTCGAGGTAGGCGAGTATCGACTTGTGTTTGGCCACCGAGGGGTCGTTTTTGAGGTATTCGCGGAGGCGCTCGGCCAGCCTCAAAACCTTTTCAACCGGGGCGTCCTTTGCCAGCTGGAGGTGAAAGGTGACGCGCCTGACGCCCCTTCGGGAAAAGTTTTCGATGGCGGAGTTTACGACGAGGCTGTTGGGTATGGTCAGAAGGCTCTCTTCAAAGGTTCTGAGGCGCGTGCTTCGGAGCCCTATGCTTTCGACTATTCCTTCGTACTTGCCGTCGATGAGGACCCAGTCGCCCTTGGCGAAGGGGTTGTCGGCGATTATCGTTATGCCGCCGAAGATGTTCGAAAGGGTGTCCTTGGCCGCGAGGGCGACGGCCAAACCTCCTATTCCGAGAGAGGCCAAGAGGGCGGTAACGTTTATTCCGAACTGTTGTAGCAGCAGCGAAAGTCCTACGAACAAAACGGCGAACCGAACCACCTTAACGACGAATTCGGCAACGTGCTCGGCGTTGTCGCGGCCGGTGCGGCGGGCAAAGCGGAGGGCCCCCTCCTTGAGAAATTGGGCCAGGTTGTAGAGAAACCAAAAGAGGGCAACCGTAAGCCCCAGCCTCGGAAGGTGGGAGAGCCAACCGACCTCAAGGCGGAAAAACTTGGAGAGAAACCAGGCTCCCACCGTAAGGAGGAGGAGCTTCAGGGGTCCTTCGGCCGCCGAGAGGAACTTGTCGTCGAGACCGGTCCTCGTAAGGGAGGCGACCTTTTTAAAGACCTTCAGGAGGAGGCGGCTTCCCTTCAGAACCGCGTAGGCGTAAAGGAGCAAACTCCCCAGGTAGAGGTAGAGCGTTTCGTTTTCCCTCAGGTGGTTCAAAACGAGGTTGGTCCACTCGGGGTTCCAATTCCAATCCATCGCCTAAAACGGTTTTGGGATTTTATTGAGTTTTACGGTCGATGGAAAAGGTTAGGTTGTCGGTTGCGATAGTGGCAAAGGACGAGGAGGACCGCCTGCCGCGGACCTTGGAGGCGGTGTCAGACCTGGCGGACGAGGTGGTGGTCGTCGTCGACGCCTCCTCTTCGGACCGAACGGCCGAGGTGGCCGCTCGGCTGGGCGCGCGGGTTTTTATCGAGGAGTGGAAGGGCTACGCCGGTCAAAAAAACAGCGCCCTCGAAAAGTGCAGGGGCGAGTGGGTCCTCTTTTTAGACGCCGACGAGGTTCCCGACGAAGGTCTGAAGGAGGAGGTCCGCCGCGTTTTGGAGGAACCGACGGCCGAGGGCTACCTTTTGAGGAGGAAGGCGGTCTACGCGGGGAAACCTTTGAGGTTCGTCTGGGGAAAGGAATACCTCCTGCGGTTGGTAAGGAGGTCGGCCAATCCCCGCTGGGCGGGAAAGGTTCACGAGAGACTGCTTTTGGACGGAAGGGTCGAAAAACTCAAAAGGGGTTGGCTCTATCACTACACCTACCGGTCGGTTTCGGAGCACTTTCAAAAGAGTTTGCTTTACGCCGAGCTGTCGGCGCTGGAGCGCTTTGAAAGGGGGCGAAGGCCCTCCTTTTGGCGCTTGGTTTTGGGACCCCCTTGGGCCTTTTTTAAGACCTACCTTTTAAAGGGGGGCGTTTTGGAGGGGTGGAGGGGTTTGGCGATTGCCGCAAGTTACGCCTTCAACGCCTTGATAAAGGAGCTCCGTTTGCGGGAACTTTCGCTCGACCAAAATACTAAAGAGGATGTGCGGGATTTTCGGGGCCTTCAACGTTGACAGGGCCGCCCTCCACGCCTATTGGGGCCTCTACGCCCTCCAGCATCGGGGTCAAGAGAGCGCGGGAATTTGCACCACCGACGGTAAGGAGTTTTTCGTGGTCAAAAAGCAAGGGCTGGTTTTGGAGGCGATAAAGCGGGAGGACCTCGAGAGGCTAAAAGGGCGGGCGGCGGTGGCCCACGTTCGCTACTCGACGGCGGGCGATGCCGGAGGAGCCAACGCCCAACCGATTTTGGCCGAAACCTCCAAGGGAACCTTCGCCCTGGTCCACAACGGGAACCTGGTCAACTACAAGGTTTTAAGGAAGGAGCTTACCGAGGAAGGGGTGAAGTTCAGCTACACCTCCGACAGCGAGGTTTTCGTCCACCTGATAGACCGTTCGGAGGGTTGGGTTCCGGAGGGCATGCAACTCCACCCGCGGGACAAGGACTTTCTCCCCTACCTGTTTGACGCCCTGAGGACCGTCGAGGGGGCCTACAGCATCCTGCTCCTTTTAAAGGACCGTCTGATTGCGGCGAGGGACCCCCACGGGTTTAGGCCCCTGCAGATAGGCCGCTCGGGCGAGAGCTGGTTTTTCGCCTCCGAGAGCGTGGCCTTTGACATCGTCGGCGCCGAGTTTAAGAGGGAACTGAAGCCGGGGGAGGTGGTGGTCGTCGACGGGGAGGGTCTGAGGAGCTACTTTCCCTTCAGAAATTCCTCCGCCCGAAGGGCGGCCTGCATCTTCGAATACATATACTTTGCGCGACCCGACAGCTACATTTTCGGCGACTGGGTTTACGAGGTCCGAAAGCGCCTCGGGCGCGAGCTGGCGCGGGAGGTGGCGGGAAGGTTTGAGGTGGACGCGGTGGTGCCGGTTCCCGACAGCGGTATAGTTCCGGCAATAGGTTTTTCGCAAGAGAGCGGGGTTCCGCTGGAGCTGGGTCTCATTCGGAACCACTACGTGGGAAGGAGTTTCATCGAACCTACGCAGGAGCTGCGGGACCTGAAGGTCCTGATGAAGCTTTCGCCGGTAAAGCCCGTTTTGAGGGGAAAGAGAATTGCGATTATCGACGACTCCTTGGTCAGGGGAACGACCTCCCGCCGCATCGTGAAAATGTTAAAGCGCGCCGGGGCCGAGAAGGTCTTCGTTTTGATTGCGTCGCCGCCGGTCCGCTATCCCTGCTTTTACGGTATCGACATTCCGACCAAGGAGGAGCTGATTGCCAACCGCCTCGACCTGGAGGGAATTAGGGACCACATAGGGGCCGACGGTCTTTACTACCTTTCGGTGGAGGGGATGCTGAGGGCCGTAAAGGGGAAAAGGGAGGAATACTGCACCGCCTGTTTTACCGGCGACTATCCGACTCCGGCGGGGGGTTAACCCTCTTCCTTTTTCTCCTCGGCGGGTTTCTCTTCTTTTTTCTCCTCGGGTTCGACCTCGACGAACTTGACCCTCTTGGCGGCCTCCTTGAGGGCCTTGTTTCTCCTCAGGTCGGCCTTTATTACCTCGATTAGTCCCTGCTGGCGGAGGGAGTTTTCGAGTTCCTCGGCGGGGACCTTGTAGGCCTCGGCCAGTTTGCGGACTTCCTCCTTTACCTCCTCCTCGCTCACTTCGACGCCGAGTTCGTCGGCCAGTTTGTCGAGTATGAGGCGGGAGGCCACGTTAAAGACAGCGGCGGGCAAAAGCTCGTTGGCCAGCTGCTGCTGGTTGACCTGTTTGGGGTTTATCCCCATCGCCTGGAGCTCGCGCAGGCGCTGCTGCAGAAGGTTGTTCAGCTCCCGGCGGACGAGGGTTTCGGGAACCTCGATTTGGTGCTCCTGAACCAGTTTGTTGAGGAGGCTTTGAAGCCGCAGCTGCTCGACGCTCCTTTCGAACTGCTCCTTCAGCTCTTGCTCTATTTTCCTTTGGGCCTCCTCCCAGGTTTCGCCGAGGCCGAGCTTTTTGGCAAACTCGTCGTTCAATTCGGGCAACACCTTTTCCTTTACCGCCTTTACTTTGAGTTTGATGTTGACCTTGCCGACCTCCTTGCCCTCCTGGTCGTAGATGGGAAGTTCCTTAAGTTCGAGCCGGTCGCCGGCCTTTTTGCCCTTCAGGGCTTCCTCTATTTCCTTTCTGAAAAGGCCTTCGCCGACGACCGCGGCCGTTTCGCCCTTTTCGGTTTCGCCGCTTTCGACCTCGGTTATGTCGTATTCGACCTCAACCAGGTCGCCCTCCTTTATTTCCCTTTCGACGGGTTTCCACTCGGCGTGTTGTTCCCTCAGCTGTTTTACGTAGTTTTCGACCTGCTTTTGGGAAAATTCGGTCTTGGGAACCTCTACGGTTATCTCCTCGAGGTTTTTGAGGACCACCTCGGGGGGAACCTCAAACTTTACGACGACCACCGCCTTGGGTGTCTCCTCGTCGAGCTCAACGCCGGTCAAAAAGACGTCGGCGACGGGGCGGGCCTTTACCTCCTCGAGGGCTTTGTCGAGGTAGCGCTCGAGCAGGCGGTTGGCCACGCTCTGCTCGACTGTGGCCTTAAAGCGTTTTCTCAAAATTTTCCGCGGGACCCTCCCGGGTCTGAAGCCGGGAACCTTTACGGTGTGGGAGAGGTAGTTGTAAACCTCGTCGAGGAGGTTTTTGACCTCGGGGCCTTCGACCTCTATGGTGAGCTGGCGGTAAAGTCCTTTATCCTCTTTTAGGGTTGCCTTCATTTACTTGCCTCCTTGGTGCGGTTTAGCGTCAAAGATATTTAAGGATATACGAAGGGTTTGGGGGACGCCGCCGGGGCGGCCCCTTGCCCTTTTTGGGACCGACCGCGGGGGCCTAATATAACTTTTTATGGAATTTTTCAAGCAGACCGAATTGCCGGGCATCGGTAAGCGGTTTTCGATAAAGCTTTCGAGCGGTCAGATAGTTTCGATAATCATCCACCACTCGGGAAAGAGGGAGATTTACGTCCTCGACGAGGACGGGGAAGTCGAGTGCACCGTCACCCTGACCGACCAGGAGGCCCGCGAAATGGGTATGGTCCTGGCGGGGGCCTTTTACCAACCGGTTTCGGGCGACAAGATGGAGCTCCTTCTCAAACAGATGGTTATGGAGTGGGTGGAGCTCCCGCCGGACAGCGAACTCGTCGGAAAGACCTTGGCCGAGGCCGACGTTCGCAAGCGAACGGGGGTAATCGTCATAGGCGTGGTGAGGGGCGACGAGGTTTTACCGGCGCCCGACCCGCGGTCGTTCCGCTTTAAGGAGGGCGACATTTTGATAGTGGTCGGAAATCGCGAGCAAATCGACAACTTCGTCAAGACCTTCGGCGCCAAGAAATGACCCCGCCGGTTTTGCTCTTTCGGCTCTCCTCGCTGGGCGACGTCGTTTTGACCTCCTCCCTCTTTGACCCCCTTTTGGAGGCCGGCTATCGGCCGGTTTTGATAACGGCGGAGCCCTACGGAAACCTCTTTGCCGACGACCGCAGGGTGGAGGTTTGGGAGGTTCCGAAAAAAGGTTTTTTTAAAAACCTCCCCCGCCTCCTGGAGAGGGTTCGGAGGCTTTCCCCCGCCGCCGTGTTGGACCTTCACGCCAACCTCAAGGGGAGGGTTTTCCGGACGCTGGCCGACGCTCCCCTGAAGGTTTCCTACGACAAAAGGTCCCTCTTTCGGCGGTTTTGCGTTCTTTTGAACCGGGCGGGTTTGGCCGGGCGGCTTAAGGGAAAAGCCTTTTGGGTTCCGCAGGCCTACGCCGAAACCTTGCGAATTCTCGGCCTGGAGGTTTCCCGCCCGCGGCCCAAGATTTTGACCGACGCCGAAAGGACGGAGGAAACCCTGCGGCGGTTGGGTCTTTCGGGGCGGCGTTTCGTCGCCCTCGGCGTGGGCGCGCGCTACCGAAAAAAGCGCTATCCCCACTTCCGAAAGCTGGCGGAGCTGTTTTTAAGGGAGGGCTTTGAGGTCGTTTTGGTCGGCGACCGCACCGACCGGTGGGAAACCCGCGGCTGGGAGGGCGTCAGAAACCTCTGCGGGGAGCTTTCGCCGGTCGAGAGTCTGCGCGTTTTGGGTGCGGCCGAGCTTTTCGTCGGCAACGACAGCGGGGCCGCCCACATGGCGAGGGCGGTGGGAACGCCGGTGGCGGTGGTCTTCGGCGGAACCCATCCGTGCCTCGGCTTTGCCCCCTATCCGGACGAGGGGAAGGTGGTTTTCAAAAACCTGCCGTGTTCCCCCTGCGACCTCCACGGCAGGGGCTTTTGCAAGAGGAACTTCGAGTGTTTGGAGATTCCGCCGGAGAGGGTTTTGGAGGAGGCCCTCTCCCTTTTGGAAAGAAGGTCCGCCGAAGGCGGCGTTTAATTTTACTTACTTATGAAACTTACCTGCGACCGCGAGGCGCTCGAAAAGGCCCTCGTCAAGGCCAAGGAGGCGACCGAAAGGAAGGCTTCCCTGCCCATTCTCTCCAACTTCCTGCTGGAGGCCGAGGGCGACCGTTTGACGGTCCGGGCCACCGACCTCGAAAACTACCTGACGCTGGAGCTTCCGGCCGCCGTTTTGGAACCGGGTAAGGTTTGCGTAAACTCGCAGAAGTTGACCGACATAGTAAAGGGCGGTTCGTGCGCCGAGGTGATTTTACAGCTAAAGGGCGAGACCTTGGTCGTCGAGTGCGGCCGCTCGCGCTACAAACTGGCAACCGTCGACCCCGACGAGTATCCCGAATTTCCCTCCCCGACCGAGGGGCAAAAGGAGGGCTCCCTGCCGGGTGAGCTCCTGCTCGAGGGCATCGACCGCACCGACTACGCCGTCCCCAAGGACGCGGAGAACCTGGTTTTGAACGCCACCTTCGTCAGGGGTAAAGGTGACGAGGTCCACTTCGTGGGAACCGACGGCCACCGGCTGGCCCTTTACAAACCCAAGGTCGAAGGGTTTGACCTGGAGGTCCTGATTCCCAAAAGGGGAACCAAGGTTTTGAAGAAGTTGGTAAGTCAGCTGGAGACGGTTAAGGTCTCCCGCTCGGAGAGCTTCGCCTTTTTGGAGGGCGAGGGCTGGAAGCTGGCGGTCCGTCTGCTTGAGGGCGAATATCCCGACTACGAGGCGGTAATACCGACCGAAACGCCCTACGCCGCCCTCGTTCCGACCGAGGAGTTTACAAAGGCCCTAAAACGCGTAACCCTCTTGGTCGAGGGTAAGGTCAAGCCGGTAAAGATAGCGTTGATGGAAAACCTGATGAAGCTTTTCGTATCCGACCCCGAGTTCGGCGAGGCGGAGGACGAGGTGGAGGTCGAGTTCGTCGGCGACCCGATAGAGGTCGAGTTTAACGCCCGCTACCTGCTGGAGGCCCTCGACCACTACGACAGCGAAAGGGTGTGGTTTAAGCTGGTCGACGCCGACTCGCCCGCCCTCATCGAGGCCGAGGACCCCGAACGCGAGCCCTACCTGTGCCTGATTATGCCGATGACGCTTTAGCGGCGACGCTTTAAAAGCGCGCGGTCGGGGGAGGGCTTCAGGAGCAGGTAGGAGGAAACGCGGTTTACCACGTCGGCCCAGTAGGGGGCGGCGACGGTTCCGCCGTAAAGGAGGCCCTTTCGGGGGGCCTTCGGCTCGTCGACCAAAACGAGGAGAACGAACCTCGGTTCCGGATAGGGGAAAAAGCCGATAAAGGAGGTAACGTAGCGGTCGGGTGAGTACCGCCCCAGCTTCTTGTCGAAAACCTGCGCCGTTCCGGTCTTTCCGCCGACGGCGTAGTAGTAGGGATTGGCCTTTTTACCCGTTCCGCGGACGACTATTAGTCTGAGGGTTTCCAAAAGCCACGAGCGCGTCCTTTCGTCAAAGAGCGGTTCCTCGTTTACGAACTTCGGCTCGAAGGTTTTTATCACCTTGCCGTCTTCGCGGACGACCTTTTCGACCAGTTGGGGAACGGGTGCGTAGCCCGTAAGGAGGGCGGCGTAGGAGCTCACCAGGTGGGCGGGCGTCAGCGCCAAACCCTGACCGAAGGCCACGTAAAGCCTGTTTGCCGGCAGGTTGAGGTTCGGAATCAGTCCGGAGGTGGAACCCGGAAAGTCGGAAATTTTCCGGTTCCAACCGAGGAGGTTGACCAGCCACTCTTCGTCCTCCTTTTTGAGGGTGCGGGCCACCTGAACGACCCCCACGTTGGAGGAGTGAACCAAAACCTCCCTGACCGAGAGGCGGTCGGTGTAGAGCCTCTCGGCGTCCCTTACGGTGTGCCCTCCTATTTTGGTCTTACCGCCGTTTATGTAAACGGTGGCGTTGAAGCCTATACGGCCCTTGTAAAGGGCCAGCCCGACGAAAAAGGGCTTTATCACCGAACCCATTTCAAAGACGTCCATAAAGGCGGGGTTTCGGCTGTTCATAAACTCCTGCCAGTTTCGAAAGGGGCGGTTGGGGTCAAAGTCGGGATAAACGGCCAGTCCCAAAATCCTCCCGTCGTAGGCGTCCATGAGCATTATGACGACCTTTTTGGGGTTCCACCGCTTTACTATCCTCTCCTTGGTCTCCTCCAAAATGGCCTGGACGGTCCAGTCGATGGTCAGGTAAACGTCGGCCGTCAGGTTTTTCTCAAACAGCCTGTAGGCCGGTGCGTCCACCCCTTTTATCTTTATCCCGTAGTGGTAGGGAATTTTCACCGGGCCGGCGTAGAGGTTTTCGTCCTCCATCAGCTCAACGCCCGCCCGTCCGAAGTTTTTGGAGTTGACGAAGCCCACGGTGTTGGCCAAAAAGCGGCCGTGGGGGTAAACGCGGCGGTTGGCGGCGTTTACGCCGGTCCAGTCGAGGACCTCCTGGGCGGCGCAGACGAAGGCGGCCGCCCCCTCGCGCCTTTTCAGACCCTCGCAAAAGGAGCGGATTTTTTCCGGGTCGGTGGTGTACTCGCCGAAAACCTCCCTGGTTTTTTTCCTTTGCTCCTTCCAAAGTTCGTAGCGGACCTTTTTAAAGCGGCGGTGAAGGCCCTCGTCGGGGTCCTTTAAAATTTCCAAATATCCGCTTTTGGAGTTCAAAACCTTTAGCAAGGTTCCCGGAGGGAGGTCGAAGACGGACGAAAACCTTTTGGCGTAAAGCCTCTTTGCCTCGTCCGACAGCCTGTCGGTAATGGCGTAGTAGACGAAGTCGCCGATGGTGAGGGCCACCGGGACCCCGTCGGCCGTGTATATAACGCCCCTCCAGCCCGGCAAAACTATCGTTCTCTCCTCCGAGTAATACTTTTTCAGTTTTTTGAAGACCTCCTCGTCGAGCAAAACCTGGACCTGAAAGTACCTAAAGCCCAAAAGCAGGAACGAAAAGAGAAAAAACAGGTAAAGGTAGAGAAACTTGTTCCTCAAGCCGGACATTCAAAGTTTTTTACTTTAAACCCGTTATGAGACGCGGGCGCCGTTTTTGACCGGCCGGTCGACGGTCAGCAGGGAAAAGTTTTCGCCGTCGGAGGCGGCCAGAAGCATGCCCCGGCTTTCGACGCCCATCAGCTTTTTGGGCTTGAGGTTGGCCACCACCACGACCTTCTTGCCCTTCAGTTCCTCGGGCTTGTAGTAGGGCTTTATTCCCGCCACTATCGTCCGCGGGCTCTCCTCGCCGAGGTCCACCAGCAGTTTGTAGAGCTTTTGGGCCTTGGGAATTTCCTCCACCTCGAGGACCTCGCCCACCCTGAGGTCCAGCTTTTGAAAGTCGGAAAAGTCGACCAGTTTCACCCCCTCCGGTTTTTGCTCCATCCTTTCCTCCTCCTTCCGCTCGACTTTTTTAATAAAGTCGAGGTCCTTTTCGGTAATCCTCCTAAAGAGGTTAACCTTTTGACCCACGCGGTGGGGAAGCGGAAGCTGATACGGCTCGAGCGAAAAGAGGTCGGTAAACTCCTCCACGTTGAGGACCTCCTTCAGGGCCCTCTCCATCGTCGTCGGCATAAAGGGATAGAGAAAGTGCGACAGTATCCTCAGCCCGCTTACGGCGGTGTAGAGGACCTGGTTCAGCTCGAGGGTTTTGCCCTCCTTGTGGAGTTCCCAAGGTTTGGTCTGGTCGATAAAGCGGTTGAGAAATTCGGCCAGTTTCAGAACCTCCTCCAGCGCCTTGTGAAAGCGCAGTCGGTTCATCTCCTCTATGTAGGCGCGGCGGACCTGCCTAAACAGGCGGATAAACTCGGCGTTTTGGGCGGAAAAGTCGACCGTCGGGCGCAGAACCCCGCCCTGATACTTGTGGACCATGGCCACCACCCGCGAGTAGAGGTTTCCTATCTCGTTGACCAGCTCCCCGTTTATCCGGTTCAGGACGCTCTCTCTGGTCAGGTTTCCGTCCTCGCCGAAGGGCGTGTCCCTGAAGAGAACGTAGCGAAAGGGGTCCACCCCGATTTTCTCGACCGCCACGAAGGGGTCTATAACGTTTCCGAGGCTTTTGGAAATTTTGTGGCCTTCGACCAGCCACCAACCGTGGGCAAAAACCTGCTTCGGGAGCTCCTCGCCCGCACTCATCAAAAAGGCGGGCCAGTAAACGGCGTGAAAGCGCAAAATGTCCTTTCCGACCAGGTGGAGGTCGGCCGGCCACCACCTCCTGTATTCGGGTTTGGGATACCCTACGCCCGAAAGGTAGTTCGTAAGGGCGTCAAACCAAACGTAGACCGTTTGGCTTTCGTCAAAGGGGGCGGGTATTCCCCACCAAACCCGGTTTCGCGGCCTCGTTATGGAGATGTCCTTTAGACCCTGACGGACGAACTCCTTAACCTCGTTGAAGCGGTATTCGGGTTTTACGAAGTCGGGATTTTTCTCGTAAAACTCCAAAAGCGGTTCGGCGTACTTGGAGAGCCTAAAGTAGTAGGTTTCCTCCTTAACGTATTCGCACTTTTTCTTATGAATCGGGCAAACGTGGCCCTCCTCTAGCTCCTTTTCGGTCTTAAATTCCTCGCAACCGACGCAGTACCAACCTTCGTAGTAACCTTTGTAGATGTCGCCCCTTTCGTAGCACCTTTGGAGGATGTGTTTGACCGCCTCAATGTGGTCGGGCTCGGTGGTCCTTATAAACCGGTCGTAGGAGATGTTTAACAACCTCCAAAGTTCCTTAAAGCGGGCGGCGTTTTTGTCGGCAAGCTCCTTCGGGTGGACGCCCAGCTTTTCCGCCGTCTGTTGGATTTTGAGGCCGTGCTCGTCGGTTCCCGTCAGGAAGAAAACCCGCCTTTTCTTCATTCGGTTGAAACGGGCGACGATGTCGGCCGCTATCGTCGTGTAGGCGTGGCCCAGGTGCGGTTCCCCGTTTACGTAGTAAATCGGCGTGGTTACGTAAAACTTGTCGCCCATCGGTAGGAAGAGTTATTATTCCACGACCCGTCGGTCCGAATAGAGGTGGCAAAAAACGAGGCGATTGCCCACCTCGACCGGAGGCGGAAAAACCTCGCACTCGGGCCGGTAGTGGGGACAAGCGGCCCGAAAAGGGCAACCGTCGTCGCGCAAGGTTCTCGGTTCCTTTGCGGCGGGGGCGTCCCTCCTCTCGAACGGACTTTTGGCGGGCAAACTTTCGAGCAAAAAGACCCCGTAAGGGTGAAGCGGAGACCTCACGAATTCCCGCGCCGGGGAAACTTCGAGCACCCTTCCCGCCAAAAGCAAAACGACCCGGTCGGCGAGCTTTGCCGCCAGCCGCAGGTCGTGGGTAATAAAGAGCGTCGAAAGGCGTCCCTTCAGCGACTCAAAGAGTTTTAAAATCCCGTATTGGACCGACAGGTCGAGGGCCGAAGTGGGTTCGTCGGCCACCAAAAGTTCGGGTTCCAAAACGAGGGCCCGCGCGATGGCAACCCTCTGCTTTTGTCCCCCCGAGAGGGAGGCCGTTTTTCTCCTCCAGAGGGACTCGTCGACCTTTGCCCACCGCAGGACCCTCGAAACCCTCTCTACCCTTTGGGGTTTGGGAAAGCCGTGGACCAAAAGCGGTTCCTCCACCGCCTCCCAAACGGTGTAGCGGGGGTTGAGCGACGCCGCCGGGTCCTGAAAGACCATCGAAACCCTTCGGGTGTACTCCTTCCCGTAAGAAAAAGCGTCGCGCCCGCGAAAGAGAACGCGCCCCTCCGTCGGCCTGAGGAGCCTGACGGCCAGCCGCCCCAGCGTCGACTTGCCGCTGCCGCTTTCGCCGAGCAGGGCAACCGTCTCCCCCTCCCCCACCCAAAAGGAAACCTCCCTGACGGCCCAAAAGGCCCGCCTTCTAAAGAGCCCGCCCGTCTCAAAGCGAACCGAAACCCTTTCAAACCTCAAAACTTCCATCTTTAAAGATTCGAGGTTAAAAGCCCGCGCCCTAAAGGGCGCGGGAACCACCTCACCTTACCGGCAGACGGGAGGCCAACTCGTCGGCCAGTTTCAAAAAGGCTTTGGCCGTTTCGCTTTCGGGTGCGGCCCAAACGACCGGCTCGCCCCGGTCGGAGAGCTCGCTGAGGGCCGGCTCGAGGGGTAGTCGGACCAAAAGGGGCAACCCCTTCTTGGAGGCGTATTCCGAAACGCGGCCCCTTCCGAAGACCTCCGTCCTTTTGCCGCACTCGGGACAGACGAAGTAGGCCATGTTTTCGACCAGACCGAGGACCGGAACGCCCAGCTCCTCGAACATGGAAACGGCCTTTTTAACGTCGACCAGGGCAACGTCTTGGGGCGTCGTGACCACGAGGGCGCCGTCGACCAGAGCGTTTTGGGCCAGCGTCAGCTGAACGTCGCCCGTTCCCGGAGGCAGGTCGACCACCAAGTAGTCGAGCTCGCCCCAGTCGACCTCCGACAGAAACTGCTGAATTGCCTTCATAAGAAGGGCGCCGCGCCAGACTACCGGCGTCTCCTCGCTCGGAAGCATAAAACCTATCGAAAGGACCTTCAGCCCCTCCTTTTCCACCGGAAGGAGTTTTTGCTCGTCGGAGACCGAAACGACGGCGTTTTTCAGCCCCAGCAGGGTCGGGGCCGAAGGGCCGTAAACGTCGGCGTCCAAGAGCCCCACCTTAAAGCCCCTTTCTTTGAGCGCCGCCGCCAAGTTGACGGCCACCGTCGACTTTCCGACGCCCCCCTTGCCGCTGCCGACCAAAACGAGACGCTTTACGCCCGGAACCTTCCGCCTTTGGGGCAGACCCGGACCCAGCGTCGGGATTTGGGGTCCCGCGGGCCGCGGCGGCGGCTGGGGCGCCCCCGGCGTAAAGAATTCGACCTTTACCGACCGCAGGTCCTCAAAGTCGCCGAGGGCGTTCAGGAGCTTTATCTTTATCAGGTCCTCGGCCCCCCTTTTGGGAAGGAGCACCCTCAAAACGAGGTTTCCCTCTTCGTCGAGGAGGACCTCCTTGGTAATGTCCCTGAGGGTCCCCTTTAGGCCGAATTCCTCGAGGTTTTCCCCCTCGAGGGCCTTTAGAACTTCCTCCTTCGTGGGCATAGAGCTCTATTTTTAAACCCGCGGGGGAGGGCCGGGGTGAGGGAGCTCCCCTAAGGCGTCAAAAGCCGGGCATTCCGACCGTTCCGAGGAGGTACTTCAGGTCGTTGTCGGTAAAGGACATTCCGCCGCCCAAAAAGACGGAGCGGTACTCCTCGTTAAGGAGGTCGTAGCCGCCCAGCCTTGCAAAAAAGGGTCCGTAGACGAAAAACTTCACCCCCAGCTCGGTGTTGGGGTTTAGGTCCTCGTAGGGTCGGTCCTCGCGGCCGAAGTCCCAAACGTCGAAAAAGAACATAAAACGGTCGCTCACGACGTAGTCGAGGCCCACCCCTCCGGTGCTCTCCTTCAGACCGAAGCGCAGGACCCAGGCGCCGCGGCCGAAAATCGGGTCGCGGAAAATGCGCGCGTATTGGAGGTTAAACTCGGGCTGGTAGTCCTTTTCGTAGACCGTCCGGGGGTTTCCATCCTCGTAGTAAACCTTTTTGGTGACGCGGCCGGCGCTGTCGCCGACCACCCCGAGCAGATAATAGTGGGTGGGGGAGGGCTGAAGCATCAGGTTCAAACCGGCTTTGCTCTCCCCGACGGTTTGGTATTGAGCCCAGGCCTCCAGGTGCAGGTCGGTCCTGGATACGACCTCGGCCGCCTGACCGAGGGCCCCGGCCGACTTTTTGAGTTCGCGGTAGAGGCCCTCGTCGGTAACGAGTTTTCCGAGCGTTCCCCTTCCGCGCCGGATTTGCTCCGTCACGAAGGCCAAGTTTTCCAAGGTTCTTTCAATCTCGTCCCGGTTTCGGGCCACCGTTTCGGTAATCTCCTCCAGGTTTTTAACCAAGGCCGGCAGGTCCCTCGAAAGGGCTTCCGACAGGTCGGCCAAGTTTCGGACCGTCCGCCGCAATTCGGGCCCCGATTGGTCCACCAGCCTCGTCACCGTTTCGGTGAGCCTTTCGTAGCTTCTGACCAGTTTGGGGACCGAGGTCTTGAGCTCCTCGGTGAGGACGGCGACGTTTTCCAAGGTCCTCTTCAGGTTCTCCCGGTTTTCCTCCGTCAGGGTCCGGAGGGAGACGGCCAGCTCGTTGAGGTTTACCAACAGTCTTTCGAGCTCTTTTCGGTTTTCCTCCACCAGGGAGGCCAACTTTCGGGCCAAAAGGTCGATGCTTTCACCGGTCCTTTGGAAGGTTTCGACCACCTTGGTAAAGTCGGCGGGTTCCTCGGTCCTCGGGATGGTCGAGCCGGGCGGTAAAATTCCGGCCTCCGGGCTTCCCGGGTCCACTTCAACGTACTTGTCGCCGAGAAGCCCGAGGCTCTCTATGCGGGCGACCGCGTCGCGGTAGAGGGGAACGCCCTCTTTCACCTCCAAAACCACCTTGACCTTACCGCCCTCAAAGAGGAGCTCCTTTACCTTTCCCACCTTGACGCCCGAAACCCTGACGTCGGAACCCTTGGACAGGCCCGCAACGTTTTTAAAGTAGGCGTAGTATTCGACGAGCTTTTCCCTAAAGAGGGGAACCTCCCCGAAAAAGAGGATGGTGCCGGCCAGCGCCAGCGCGGCCAAGGTTACGAAGAGCCCGACTTTGAAGGCGGCGTTGGTTTGCATTCAACCGAAAATTCTAAAATAGGCCTCTATGCTAATCGTTGACCTCAGGGGCTTTTTGTGGGAGGAAAACGAGCGCCTCAAGCTCGTAAAAAGCCGCGGCGAGATTTTGGCCGAGGAATACGAGGAAACCGTTAAGGAGATAATAAAGGCGGTCCGCGAAAGGGGCGACGAGGCCCTTTTGGAGTTTACGCGGCGCTTCGACCGGCTGGAGGTCTCCAGGCCGGAGGAACTCCGCGTTCCCTACCGGGAGCTTAAGAAGGCCTACGAGAGCGTTCCCTCCGAGCTGAGGGAGGCGCTCGAGGTGGCCGCCGCCCGCATCCGAAAGTTCCACGAGCGCCAGCTCGAAAACAGTTTCTTTACTTACGAAGAGAGCGGAACGATTTTGGGTCAAAAGGTCGTTCCCCTGGAGAGGGTCGGCGTCTACGTTCCCGGCGGAAAGGCGCGCTACCCTTCGACGGTTTTGATGAACGCGGTGCCGGCGAAGGTGGCAGGCGTCGAAAAGGTCGTGATGGTTTCGCCCAATCCCGACCCGGCAACGCTGGCGGCCGCCTTCGTCGCCGGCGTCGACGAGGTTTACCGCATCGGCGGTGCCCAGGCGGTTGCGGCGCTGGCCTACGGCACCGAAACGGTTCCCAAGGTGGACAAGGTCGTCGGCCCGGGAAACGTTTTCGTGGCCCTGGCCAAAAAGCTCCTCTACGGCGTCGTCGACGTCGACATGGTTGCCGGCCCCTCCGAGGTTTTGGTAATAGCCGACGAAACGGCAAATCCCGAATGGGTGGCGGCCGACCTCCTTTCGCAGGCCGAACACGACGAGCTGGCCGGCGCCTTTTGCATCACCACGAGTTTCGAGCAGGCCCTCCGCGTCCAAAAGGAGGTCCAAAGGCAGCTCTCCCTCCTAAAGAGGAGGGAAATAGCCCAAAAGTCGATTGAGCGGTGGGGAACGATTTTCGTGGTCGAGGACCTGGACGAGGCCTGCCGCCTGGCCAACGAGATTGCGCCCGAGCACCTCGAGGTTTTGACCGAAAACCCTTGGGAACTGCTTCCCAAGATAAAGCACGCCGGGGCGATTTTCCTGGGTCCCTACTCGACCGAACCGCTGGGCGACTACGTCCTCGGTCCCAACCACACCCTACCGACGGGCGGAACGGCCCGCTTCTTTTCGCCCCTCGGCGTTTACGACTTTCTGAAGCGCTCGTCGGTCATCTTCGTCTCCCGAGAGGGCTTTGAGGAGGTAAAAGAGCCGGCCAAGGTGCTGGCCGAATTCGAGGGGCTCGAGGCCCACAAGAGGGCCGTCGAGGTCAGGGAGCGCCGCGGCTGAAAAAAACCCCCGCCCGGAGGGCGGGCTTTTTTCCGAAAAACTTTAATTAAGCCCTTTGGGGTCTTCGAATTCGTTTTTCGGCGCCGCCGGTGGGCGACAATTGTTTTCCTATGAACGACGAGCTTCTTTCCAAGTTTGAGGGGACGGTCGTCGGGGCGGCCCTCGGTGCGGCCTTGGGAAAGGCGGTTCACTTCGTTCCAAAGGAGGAGGTTGAGCGCTTTTTCGGAAAACCGATTACCGACTTTACCCGTCCCCACCCCTCTTCGCCCTACGACTTTCTCCTGCCGGAGGAGGTTCCCGGCGAGGTGGAGCTCCTGAGGCTGGCGCTCGAGAGCCTGGTCGAGCGAAAAACCTTTGACCCCTACGACTTCGTCGAGAGGGTGGTCCGCTGGCTTTCGGAGGCTAAAGTTCACAAGTACCTGAACCCCTCCCTCCTCAACGCCCTCAGGGCCCTGGCGCTGGGCGAGGACCTGGAGGAGGTCTACCGCCGAACCGCCTCAATCGACGCCGTTTTGCACACCGTGGTCATGGGCCTTTATCACTACGACGACCCCACCCTGGCGGCCCAGGGGGCCCGCGTTTTGGCCCTCGTTTTGGTCAGGGGAAGGGAGGTGGACGAGGCGGCCCAGGTAATAGGTGCCGCAACGGCCCTCTTGGTCGAGGGCGAGTTCGACCTGGGGGACGAGGGCGAGAGGGAGCGCTTCATCGACGAGGTGGTCGAGGTCTGCCCCGAGCTCGTCGAGGCGCCCAAGTACCTGGCCAAGGTCAAGGAGGCCCTGAAAAAGAACCTGCGGCCTAAGGAGGCGGTCGAGCTTTTCGGAAACGGCGAATTCGTTTGGGAGGCGTTGCCGCTGGCGCTCTTTCTGTTTTTGCGCGACGCCTCCTATCCCCAAAGGGCCTTTTTGAACGCCGTTAACGCCTACGGCGAGGCCGGCGGCGCCACGGCGGCCCTCGGCTTTCTCGTTGGCGCCTGGGTCGGCGCCTATTGGGGCATCGAGGTTTTTCCCCCCGAGTGGGTCGAAAAGGTCGAACACTCAAAAAGGCTCCGCGAACTGGCCCAAAAACTTTACGAGCTGGTCGTTTTAAACCGCTGAGGGTTTCCCTTTCCTTTTTCCCCGCGAAAGACCCATCTACTCTTGTGAAGGTCTTTAAGCTTCGGCGGGGCGTTCATTAAACCCGCGCACAGTACAGGGTTAACGCTTAAGCCCTCCCCGCGGACGCAAGTTCGGGCCGCCGAAAGGCCCTACCGCCCGTTTAGCGTTAACCTCCGCGTAAGCGGGAGGATTAGCCCGTCCGATTATCCTAAAGGGTTCCGTTCGAAAACTTTTTTACCCCGGGCGGAAAGGGTGCGCTTTTCCCTCCTAAAGCAAACCGAAGGGAGGCGACGACCCGCGGCGGTGGTTTTCAACTTCAAACCCGCCGCAGGGAGAGTTTTCTCCAAATTCCCGTCAGGGGTTTACGGAGAAGTTTTCTCCTTTACTGAACTTTCGTCAACTCACTTGGTTTCTAAGTTCCAAACGCCCGGGTAGGGGAAAGTTTCGAGTTGGCCTTTTGCGGGACCTTCGAAACTTTTTCCGATACTTAAAAGGTGCGAAATACCCGCGGATGGCCGATAGGGCTTTTCGCGGGCGCAATTTTTCTTCAAAACTAACGAAAGTGGAAACGCGTCCGGTTTGGGAACTTTTACTTTCGTCCCTTCGGGGTTTCATTTTTTGACTTTGAGAAGGCAGGGCCGGGACGGGATTATTTCCCCACTTTGCCCCTACCGAGGGACGAAACAATCGACCTCCCCGCCCCGGGTAGAGCCTTGCCTTCTAAAGATTTTTAATCGTGCAATAATCCATCTACTCTTGATGTTGGAAAAGTTTCTTTGGGCGGCAAAGGAGGCGGCCCTTTTGGGCGGCCAGGTTTTGAAGGAGCACTTTCGGGCGGTCGGCACCGACGCGGTTGAGGAAAAGGCTCCCAAGGATTTTGTCTCCTTCGTCGACCGCCTTTCGGAGGAGAGAATTCGAAACTACCTCAAAAAGGTCTTTCCCGGGCACGCCGTCCTCGGCGAGGAGGGGGGAATAGAGGGCTCGGGCGACCTCGTTTGGGTCGTCGACCCCCTCGACGGAACCAAAAACTACCTTGGCGGTTTTCCCGTCTTCGCCGTTTCGGTGGCGCTCGTGGACGCCTCGATGGGCTTTAAACCCCTGGCCGGGGCCGTTTACCTGCCCTACTTCGACGACCTTTACTACGCTTCGGTCGGCGGCGGGGCCTTCAAAAACGGACGGCCGATAAAGGTTTCCGGAAAGACGGAACTCAAAAAGTGCTTTTTCACCTACGGCTTTCCCTCCAAGGCCAAAAGAAACCTGGAGGCCTACTGTTCGATAGTGCTCGAGCTCTTTAAAAAGGTGGGGGCCCTGCGGCGGCCCGGCGCGGCGGCCGCCGACCTGGCCTTCGTCGCCGAGGGCGTCTTCGACGGCACCTTCGAATTCGAACTAAAAATTTGGGACGTTGCGGCCGGAACCCTTTTGGTCGAGGAGGCCGGGGGGCGCGTCGAGTGGCTCAACTTCGACGAAAAAAGCTGGACCCTCGACGTGGTGGCCTCCTACGCGCCCTTTTTCGACGAGGTAAAGGAGACCGTCGAAAGGGGTCTCCGCAGGGCCTAAAGGACCTCCAAAAGGAAGCGGTCGGGCTCGACCCTCCAGTCGAAGGAAAACTCAACCCTCCCCTCGTAGAGGGGAGGGAGCTCCTCCTTCAGCCCCTCCCTCGAGGGGTGGAGCGTAAGCCGGGCCGCCTCCCCGCGGAGGGCGTAAAGCCTTTCGAGGACCTCGTAGAGTAAAAGTCGGTCTTTTTTCACCCGTTTCGAGCAGGAGGGCTCAAACCTCGAAAGGCGCTCCGAAACGGAGGGACCCAAAAGGGGACAGCGGACCTCCAAAAACCCTCCGTTGGTAAAACCCAAAACCGAACACCCCTCGGGGGTGAAAAGTCGCCTGGCCTCCGTTTTGAGGTCTTTGGCCGAGCTTCCCCCGACCGGGTCGAGGAGTAACCGCCCGCCCAGCCGCCCCCTTTTTACGAGCCGCGCGGCGGTAAGGAGGCCCCCGCGGTTTACCCCGGCCGCCGCCGTCGAACCGTTAAAGTCCAAAATCCACGCGTAGCCCGCCCCGCCCACCAACAAAAATCCGCCGTCGAATTCCACCCTCTCTTTAAAGAGAAGGCCCGCTTCGCGGGAGGGAGAAAAACCCCTCAGGAGGTTTCTAAGGCTCTCGACCCGACAGGGGACCTCCAACCCGAAGGTTTCCCGAAGGAGGTCCAAACCCCGGCAGAGTTTCCCCTCGGGGGTGCGGACGGTGCCTCCGCACGCGCGAAGGAGCAGGGTGTAAGCCCCCGACCAAAGGAGGGTTTCCCCCTTGACGCGCTCCAAAAGCCGCCGGGCCCCCTCCAGCGACCCGAGGCACGCCGCCGCGTCGCGAACCCGCAACGAAAGACCCAATTCCCCCGCCCGCTTTTTCAGCGGTTCCACTTCGCCCGGCGGCCCCAAAAACTCCACCCTCGCCCGACCGTCGAAAACGGCGTCGCAACCGCACAGCGGTAAAAAAAAGCGCCGCGAAAGCCTCGGCGGCTTTCCCTCCAAACTTTCCCTCGCGACCTGAAAGACGGCCTCCTCGCCCACCCTCGCCCCGCCGGCCGAACCGAAGGGCAAAAAACCCTCCCCGAAGGGACCGAGGTCGACGAAGAACCCCCCCAGCCGGTCGTCCTTTTTAATCACCCTGCCGCGGACGAACGAGTAAAGCGGAAGCTCCCCCTCGGGGGTAAAGAGGCCCCTTTCGACCCCTTCGGCGGAAACGAGGACCTCCCAAACCCCGTTGGGAAAGGGCAATCTTAAAAAACTTCCCTCCATCGGGAGCTTATTGTTCACTTCCGGACCAAAAGGAGGTTTACCTGTTTCTCCAAGTGCCGCAGTCCTTCGGGCGTCGTCCGCCCGGGGCCTTCGGGTCCGACGACGAAAATCTCAAAGGGTAATCGGTCCAAAAAGCCCAAAAACTCCTCTTTCAGGTACCCGTAAAGGCGGGGCGAAAACTCGAAAACGACGAACTCGGTCCTTTCGAGCAGTTTTTCCGCACCTTTGAGGACGAAAGGTTCAAAACCTTCGGCGTCTACCTTTAGGAGTTTCACCTTCTTGAGGTCGTAAGGTTTCAAAAACGCGTCCAGGGGAACGACCGGAACTTCGACCCAGCGGTCGGTTCTTTCTACGAAACTGCACCGGCCGGTATTTTTGTCGGGATACAGGAAAAGCTTGAGTTGGCCCGGTCGGGCGCCTGCCGCAACTTTTAAAGGGAAAACGGCCTTTGTCGCGTTGAGGATTAAGTTTTCGGTCAGCAGGCGGTAATTTTCCGGTGCCGGCTCCAGCGCAAAGACCAGACCTTTACCGGCGGTCAGGCGGTCAAACAGCAGACTGTACCAACCAAAGTGGGCCCCCACGTCGAAAATCACGCTTCCCGGTCCGATACCCATTTCTTCGACCACCTTTAGGACTTCCGGCTCGTAAGTTCCCCTTTTGTAAACGAACCGGCCGACCGCGTCGGGAGTCTTAAACTTCAACCGAAACCCGTAGTCGGTTCGGGCTACCAGCGTTTCCCTCCGAAGGAGGTATCGAAGGGCTAAATACTTCAGACTCCTGTAGTAGTAATTCGCTTTTTTTACCGTGTAGTTAAAGTTTGGATACCAAGGCCGGCCTTCGGCCGGCGTTTAAAATTTAACTGTCGGTTATGAAGAGGCTTCTTTCTGCGGCGCTGGCGGGCGCGCTCCTTTTGGCCTCCTGCGGCGGAAAGGTCGAATACGAACCCTCCCAACTGCGGCAGGAGGTCGGAACCTCCGTCAAACCCCTCGAGGGGAAAGAGCGCGAGAAACTGGAGGCGGTCCTGAGGGCCGTCTTTCCCCCCGGCTGGAGGATTTTGGACCTCTTTGCGGTCCCCTCGGCGGAAAAACCCTACCTCAAAAAGTACCTCGTAAAGGTCTACTCGCCCTACGAACACGTCGTTTGGAATCGCTTCGTGTGGACCACCGCCGAGGGGGACCTCCTCTTTACCAAAACCTACCGCGTCGCAAACGAAACGGTTGCCCTGATACTCCCCAAAAAGGAAAAGGAGTATCCGCTCGAGAGCCTGCGCTGGATTTTGGACGTCGAGAGGATAGCCGTCGGCGGTAACCTCCCCCTGACGCTGACGCCCGGCCAAAGGCCCGTTTACCTCGTTTGGAACCCCTATTGCAAACCCTGCTTCGACCGCTGGAAGGAGCTAATCGAGGAGGCCCTCCGCAAAAAGGTCTCTTTGAAACTCGTTCCCTACCACGGGGTCTACTATCCCCTCGACAACCTTTACGCCCTCGTTTACCTCCTTTGGAAGGCGCAAAGTACGGGAAACCTCTACTCGGTCCTTAACGAGTATTACTCCTCGGCCGAGGACTTCGAGGACTTCCTTACCCGCCTCAAGGAGGACGCCTTCAGGGGCCTGTCGGAGGTTCCCAAGGAGGAGTTCAACCGCATCGGTTTCCTGCTGAAGGAAGTTTCCAAGGTGGTCGAGGGTGCAAAGGTTTTGGTGGTTCCCACCTCCGTTTTGGTCCAAAACGTCGAACCCAAACTGGGGCTGGCCGAGGGCTTCGTCGTGGTGGGCCGCGTGGTCTTGGAGCTTCCCGAGGACTAGAAACTTTTTTTGCATTCCCGCGCCCTTTCGGGGCGCGGGCCTTTATCCCGATAAAATGGGTTTTTGTTCTCGATGAAGGTCAAAAAGCTTTCGGTCGTCATTCCGGTCTACAACGAGGAGGAAAACGTCGAGGAGCTCTACCGCGAGCTTAAGGAGGTTTTGGAAAAGCTCGGTTTGGACTACGAGATTATCTTCGTAAACGACGGTTCGACCGACCGCACGCCCCAGATTTTGGACGAACTGGCCCGCCGCGACCCGAAGGTAAAGGTCGTTCACTTTAGGAAAAACTACGGTCAGACGGCGGCGATGTACGCCGGCTTTCAGTACGCCGAGGGCGACGTGGTAATTACGATGGACGGGGACCTTCAAAACGACCCCCGCGACATTCCCAAACTCTTGGAAAAGATAGAGGAGGGCTACGACGTCGTAAGCGGCTGGCGCAAGGACCGCAAGGACCCCTTTTTGACGCGCATTTTACCCTCAAAGGTTGCCAATTGGATTATCTCCAAGGTGACGGGGGTCCACCTCCACGACTACGGTTGCACCCTTAAGGCCTACCGCAAGGAGGTGGCCAAAAACTTCCGCCTCTACGGGGACATGCACCGCTTTCTCCCGGCGGTGGCCAAAAGCTTCGGGGCGAAGATTACCGAGGTGGTGGTAAACCATCGGCCCCGCCTGCGCGGAAAGAGCAAGTACGGAATAGGTCGCACCGTCAGGGTCCTCTTGGACATATTTTTGGTAAAGTTTCTCAACGACTACCTGAACAAGCCCCTCTACGCCTTCGGCGGCGTCGGTCTTTTGCTTATGGCGCTCGGATTTTTGATAATGCTTTACCTGACGGTGGAAAAACTCGTTTTCGGCGCCGACATAGGCGGAAGGCCGCTTTTGATACTGGGGGTTTTGCTCTTTTTGAGCGGCCTTCAGCTCCTTTCGACCGGCATAGTGGCGGAGGTCGTAATTCGGACCTACTACGAGTCTAAGAGCGACGTTCCCTACAAGGTGGAAAGACTCGTAAACTTCGACCGGAAGGAGGAGGCGAGGGTTTAAAACCCCCCGACGATTTTTTTGAGCTTCTCCTCGTCCAGTATCGTTATGTCCTTTTTCTCCTTCTTTATGGCGCCCTGGGCCTTTAGCGACGCGAGGGCCCTCGAGACTGCCTCCGGCGTCAGGCCCAAAATGTTGGCCACGAGGGTGGTTTTGAAGTTTTCCACCTTGTTGCCCTTTTTGTTTTGAAGCAAGTACTTGGCCACCCGCGGGGCGGCGCCGCCGATGACGAGCGTTTCGACCAGGTTCACCAGATGATAAAGCCTTTCGGCCAGCGTTTGGGCTATGTTTATACATATTTGCGGATATTCGCGCGCGAGCTCCATCAGCTTTTCGCGGTCGATGTAGACGATTTTCGAATTTTCGAGGGCCTCCACGTTTACCGGGAAGTTTTTTCCGCTGAAGGAGGCGGCCTCCCCGAAGAGCGCAACCGGCTCGACGATTTTAACTATCTGCTCTTTACCCGAAATGGGCTCGATGGTGTAGAGCTTCAGCTTTCCCTCCTTGAGGATGTAAAAGCCGGTGGCCTTCGAATCCTTGGTAAAAATCACCTGCCCCTTGGACACCTCCATCAAAACCGCTATTTGGGCAATCTTTTTTAAAAGCTCCTCCGGAAGGTTCTGAAAGTAGGGAATTTCCCTGAGAAGGTTGAGCATCGGCAAAGGAAATTTTAACCGAGGGGGAGGGAGGGGGCGTTAGGGACTACTTTCCGAGAAATTCGAGGAAGGTTTCCCTGACCTGGGTCCGAACCTTTTTGAGCTCCTCCTCCAGTTCCTCGGGACTTTTCCCCAAAAAGGTCGCCACCTTGGGAAGGTCGCCCTTGGTCAAAACGCTGCCGCCGGCCGGCTTCACTATGCGGACGGCCGTCTCCAAAAGCCTTAAAAAGAGGTAGGGCCTTTCGAGCTCGCGCAGTATGGGATACTTTTTCGAAAGCTCCAGGAGGGCCTCGTAGGTGTTTTCCACTTTTTTGCGCTCCTTGAGGAGGAGGTATTGGACCAAAAATTCGACGTCCATAAGCCCCCCGTAGCCCGCCTTCAGGTCGTAGCGGCCCCTTCCCTCTTTGGAGTGGCGCTGGAGGAGCATCCTCATCTCGTAGACTTCCCTTTCCTCCTTTTCCGTTAAGGGTTTGGAAAAGAGGAATTCCTCGACCGCCTCTTGAAGCTCGGCCGCCACCTTTTCGTCGCCCACTATAAAGCGGCTGCGGACCCAGGCGAGCCTCTCCCAAGTCCGGGCGTGCTTTCGAAAGTATTCCTTAAAGTAGTCGAGGGTGGGGGCCAGCTCCCCCTTCGTTCCCATCGGCCGGAGCCTGAAGTCTACCTTGTAGAGGTAGCCCTCGGCCGTGTGGGTGGTTATAAAGCGGACGAATTCCTGCGGTTTTTTTCCGAAGCGCGTTTTTGCCTCCAGGTCCGAAAAGGCGAAAACGAGGTCGAGGTCGGACGCCAGCGTCAGCTCGCGGCTTCCGAACTTTCCCAGGGCAAAGAGCGCCAGCGGAATCTCGGTCAGACCGAGTTCCCTCCAAACGTCGGCGACCACCACCTCCGTAAGGTCCGTCAGGGCCCTAAAAAGCCTGACGACGTTTTTCTCCTTTTCCTCGTCGGTGATGAAGATGAGGGCTATGCGGATGGTCCAGGAGGTTTCAAACCTCCTTATCAGGTTGGCGTAGGGAATGTTTTTGACCTTCTTAAACTCCTCGAGGTCCCTCTGAATTTGCTCCTTCGTCGGGTAGTCCTTGTAGAGCGTCAGGATGTCCTCGACGAGGTCGGGACTGACGTAAACCTTGTTGGTCAGGTAGCTGGAGACCGAGAAAATCTTAAACAGGGTTTCGTAGAGCCTTTCCGAAGGTTGGAGAAAGAGGAGCTTCCTCCCGGTGGGGTTTTGAAGAAACTTAATGAAGTTGGTCAGGGTGGTTTCGGGCATCGGCGAGCGGAGGATTTTGTCGACGATGTAGTCGACCCAACGCAGGAAGTTTTCCTTCTCCTCCTCCGAAAGGTATATTCCCTCGCGGCCCTCCCAGATGCCCCCGAGGGTCAAAACCAAGCGTTCGAGGAGCCACGGCGGTGCGTCGCGGTAGAGCTCGGCCAGCGACTCCGGGCTTTGGGTAATGATGGCCTCGGCGACCGGCGAGAGGGTTTGCTCCCTCTTTTCCGGCAGGAGGTTTTCGAAAACTTCGTGAACCCTCTCGGTGTAGCGGTTAAAGAGGCGCCAAAACTCCTCCTCCGACCGCAGGTCCAAACTCTTTACCAAAAAGGGGACCTCCGACTTTTTTAGGTTTTGCGTCTGAACGCAGTCCTTCAGTTGGAGGCGGTGCTCCACCTTCCTCAGGAAGGTGTAGGCCTTTTCGAGTTCGTAGGCCTCCTCGTCGGTGAAAATCCCCTTTTGGTGGAGCTTCCATATGGCCCTGAAGGTGTTTCTCTCCCTCAAAAAGGGGCTGTCCTTTCCCAGCAGGATTTGGAGCGCCTGGACGGTGAACTCCACCTCCCTGATGCCGCCGCGGCCCGTCTTGACGTTAAACTGCGTCAGGAGGCGCTTTTTGGTCAGCGCCTCCATCTTCTTTTTCATCAGCCGGATTTCCTCTATCACCTTGGGGTCGGTCGGCCGCTTGTAGACGAACGGCAGTTGGACCTCCCTCCAAAACCAGTCGTAGAGGCGCTCCTCGCCAGCAACAAAACGCGCCCTGAGGAGGGCAAAGCGCTCCCAGGTCCTGCCGTAACTCTCGTAGTAGAGCTCGGCGCTTCTGAGCGACATCGTTATCGGGCCGCTCTTTCCGAAGGGCCTCAAGTCGAGGTCGACCTCGTAGGGTTTCCCCTCGGCGGTTATCTTCGTAAGGATTTGGAAGGTCTCCTTAAACACCTTTTCGAAAAATTGCGGCAGGGTCAGCGTCCCCGCCCTCCCCTCGTCCGTTTCGTGGAGAAAAATGAGGTCTATGTCGGAGTAGTAGTTGAGCTCCTCGCTGCCCAGCTTTCCCAAACCGAGGACCAGACCGCCGGCAACGCGCCCTTCGGGCGTCAGGGGTTCGCCGTAGCGGTTTACCGTCCTTTTAAACGCCTCGCGGTAGGCGTATTCGACCAAAGCGTCGGCCAGCGCCGAGTACTCGGCCAAAATCTCCTCCAGCGTGGCGGCCCCCAAAAGCTCCTTGGAGAAAATGCGCAGGAGCTCGTAGTGGCGGTAGAAGGCCAGGAGCTCGGAAACGTCGCCGAAACGCCCGGAAAACTTCTGCAGTTCCCTCAGATAGGTCTGCTTGTTTTTAAAGCGGTACCACAGACCGGGAAGGTTTTCCTCAAACGCCGTCGGGTGGCGGATTAAAAACTTCCTCAAACAGGACGAGTAGTCCAAAAGCCGCGTAAGGAGAATAAACCTCCGCTCGTTGAGGTATTCAAGAAGCCTCCCCGGTTCGGGATGGTTTTTGAGAACCTCCTCGAGGGAAAAGAAGGTCAGGTCCGGGTTGTGGAGGTAAGGTTTGGCCTTTTCAATCCACTCGTTGGGAAGGGCCAGGGCTGCCATTAGCTTTACGGAAGAATTTTAACTTTTGACCTCCTTAAGTTGACGATAAAGGCCGCGGCCCCCCTTCCGAAATTGAAACCGCCCCCTCTTTTCACTATCATTTTGTAGGGAAATTTTCGGCAAGGAGGTACAACTCCATGGCTAAGGGAACCGTAGCGTGGAAGATTATCAGGGACCACCTGGTCCACGGCGAAATGGAGCCGGGTAAGGAAATTGCCATTAAAATCGACCAAACCCTCACCCAGGACGCAACCGGAACCATGGCCTACCTCGAGTTTGAGGCCATGGGCGTCGACGAGGTAAAGACCCCCGACCTTTCGGTCTCCTACATCGACCACAACACCCTCCAGCTCGACTTCAGAAACCCCGACGACCACGAGTATCTGAGAACCGTCGGTATGAAGTACGGCATTTGGGTCTCCAAGCCCGGTAACGGAATTTGCCACCAGGTGCACCTGGAGAGGTTCGCCAAACCGGGTAAAACCCTGCTCGGTTCGGACTCGCACACCCCGACCGCCGGCGGTGCTGGAATGCTCGCCATCGGTGCGGGCGGTCTCGACGTTGCCGCCGCAATGGCCGGAGAGCCCTTCTACACCAAAATGCCCAAAATCGTCAAAGTGGAGCTCAAGGGTAAAAGGCTCCCCGACTGGGTTTCGGCCAAGGACGTCATTCTCAAACTCCTCCAGATGCTCACCGTCAAGGGCGGTCTTATGAGGATTTTCGAATACACCGGCGAAGGCGTAAAGGCCCTCTCGGTTCCCGAAAGGGCGACCATTACCAACATGGGGGCCGAACTGGGTGCCACCACCTCGATATTCCCCTCCGACGAGATAACCCTGGACTTTTTCCGCCGTCAGGGCAGGGAGCAGGATTGGGTTGAGCTTCTGCCCGACCCGGACGCCGAATACGACGAGGAGGTCGTCATAGACCTCGAACAGCTGGAACCCCTGATAGCCCAACCCCACTCGCCCGACAACGTGGTGCCCGTAAGGGAACTCCACGGAAAGGTCAAGGTCAACCAGGTCGTAATAGGCTCCTGCACCAACTCCTCCTACAGGGACCTCAAGACCGTCGCCGAAATCCTCAAGGGCAAAAAGGTCCACCGCGACGTTTCGCTCATCATCGCACCCGGCTCGAGGCAAGTGCTCGAGCAAATCGCCCGCGACGGAACTTTGGCCGACCTGATTAACGCCGGCGCCAGGATTATCGAAACCGCCTGCGGTCCCTGCATCGGTATGGGTTGGGCACCTCCCTCCAAGGGCGTGTCGGTAAGGTCCTTCAACAGGAACTTTAAGGGCCGTTCGGGAACCCTCGACGCGGGCGTATATCTGGCCTCGCCCGAAACCTGCGCCGCCGCCGCGCTAACCGGCTACATTACCGACCCCAGGACCTTGGGCCAGCCCGTCAGGGTAACCCTGCCCGAGAAGTTCATCCCCTACAACGACGCCCTCTTGATACCGCCGCTTCCCAAGGAAGAGCGCGAACAGGTCGAAATCAGAAGGGGACCCAACATCAAACCCCTGC
>JAADCT010000026.1 GCA_013154305.1 Aquificota bacterium | reverse complement strand
CAGGGCTCTTTCGGGGGAGGAAATTTCGTCCATTGGTCCCTATTGGTCTCTATTTCCTCCCCGTCGGAGGGGCTGTTTCTTTTAAACAGCCCTTTTCGGACGGAGGTATTCGGTCTCACCTCCGTTTCGCCGGCGCAGGCCGCGCTTTGCCTGCGCGTCGAGGTGCGGGGTGAATTCGATCCCTATTTCCCCGCATTTGCGGCGGTCCTTGCGACCGCATTCACCGGCGTTTAAAAACTTTCGGAGGTGTAGACCGTGAACTTTCAAATAGCCGACTTTGAAACCGTCGCGGTTAAGGTTTTGAAGTTCGCCGACGGGGAGGTCTTCCTCTCCTTTAATCCCTTCGTCGGAAAAAGAATCGTCTACCGCCGCATTGTGGGTCGGTTGAAACTCAAGGTCGGTTTCGAAAAGTACCGGACCTTTGAAAGGATTGAGCTTTTTCCCCTTTTTACGGTTTCGGGGGAAGTTGAGACGCTCTTTTTGGTCGAGAAGGGGAGAAAACCCGCCCTGGTCGTTCCGAAACCGAAACTCCTTCCGGAGGTAAAAAGCAATCCGTCCCTTTCCTCCTACGGGGTTATCGTCAGGCCCGTTTCCTCTTTCGGCATTTTTACTTTTCTGTACCGGGGAGGGGAGGTCCTTTCCTTCGAGACCTTTTTAAGGCTCCTTTTGGGGTCCTGAGGGCGGACGCCTTCAGGCCAGAAAGAAGGCCACCAGCAGGAGGAAGGAAACCACAACGCCGAGGGTCTGGCGGGTGCTCAGCTTTTCACCCAGGAGGAGGTAGGAGGTAAAGGCCGTCAAGGGGGTGGTAAAGGTTAGTATCGCCTCCACCACGGGGGCTTCTTCCGGCGGCAAGCCCTTAAAGGCGAAGACCGAAAGAACGAACCCCAGGGAGGTGAAACCCCCCGACAGGGCGGCCCACCGCAGGAGACGGCGGTCGGTAAGAAGGAGCTCCAAAAGGCGAACGAGGCGGCAAAACCTGAGGCAGGCCAAAAGAAAAACGAGCCACATAAAGAGGGAGGAGTAAAAGGCGACCGTAAAGGGATTGAGGTCGTAAAGGTTTACGAGGCGGTAGGTCTCCCACCCGAAGAGACCCCAACCGAAGGCGGTCATGAGGGGGTAAAAGAGGTAACGCCGCCGAAGGCGGCCTTTTTCCCCGCCTCCGAAAAAGACGGCGACGGTAATCACGAGGGCGACTACGAGGGCGAGTTTGGGCGGCGGGGGGAGTTTCCGCTCGGACAGGAAGACCAAAACGGTTAAAAAGACGGGCGAGAAGTTGGCCAAGGTTACGGCAACGCCGAGGGGAAGGCGTTTAAACCCCTCGAAGAAAAAGAGTATGGAGAGGACCCCCACGAGGGCGAGAAAGACGAGCTCGACCAGCGCGGGAGGCGGAACTTTAAAACTTCCAAAGAGCAGGCAAAAGAGACCGTCAAAGAGGACGAGAAAGCAGTAGACCGCAAAGAGGGCGGGCAGGCTTCCCAACGCCAGCGTCAGTTTTTTGTTGAAGACCTGATTGAGGGAGTAAAAAAGCGACGAAAGAAACGCCAAGAGGTAAGAGGAGTAGGGTTTCCCCATAGGGGGCTAAGTTACTTTCCTCACTCCTCGAGGCCCAGCTCCTTTTTGAGCACCGGTTCGGGAAGGGCTCCGACGACCTTCTTACCTTCCTCGGTTATCATCGTCGGCGTTCCGCGCACGCCGTACTTTTTGGCCGCCTCGAGGCTCTTTTCCACCAGTTTTTCACCCTCGGGGCACTGCCACTGGTCGAGTTTCTTCATCCTCTCCTCGGTCCAGTAGTCGGCCCGGAGGCCCTCCCAGCCGATGTTTTGGCAAACTATGGCCACCGACTTTTCCTTCGCGTGGGGGTGGAAGGGCAGGGGATAGAGTATCACCTTTACCTGAACCTTGCCCTCGTCGGCGAGCTTTTTCAGCGTCGGTTCGAGCCGCTGGCAATAGGGGCACTCGGGGTCGGTAAAGAGGTAAACGACCTTACCTCTGTTTCCGTAGGTGAAGGCGACGTAGCGGTCCAATTCGTGGACCTGCTTTTGCGACAGGCGGTTGAGCTCCTCCAGCCGCTTTTGCGTCAGGTTCTCCTTGGTTTTGAGGTCGTAGACGGAAACCAAACCGCTCCTGTCGCCAAGGAGGAGGTAGCGGCCGCTTTGGTCCGAGTAGAGGACGAACT
Organism: Aquificota bacterium; assembly: GCA_013154305.1. Lineage (GTDB taxonomy): Bacteria > Aquificota > Aquificia > Aquificales > QOAS01 > QOAS01. Next base: position 5,921 of record JAADCT010000026.1, on the reverse strand, counting down.
TCTCCCCTCCGAGGGAGACGACCACCTCGCAGAGACCTTTAACGGGTGCCTCGTTTACGGCCTCCACCTTGAGGTCGGCAACGGGGAAAAATTCTTTTAGGGCCTTTTCCGCCTGTTGGGGCGCCGGGCAGGCGAGGGCCGCCAACGGCAGGGCCAAAAGCGCCAACTTCTTTCTCATAAAAACTTAAATAGTAGTTTTCGTTTTCTTAAAAAACCGTCAAAGGAAGGAGGGAAAGTTCAAACCTTCTTGACGACGGGAAAGCGCCAGTCCTTGTCGAAGGAGGTTTTGGTAACCTTGACCCCGAGGGGGGACTGCTTTCTCTTGTATTCGGCCCTGTGGAGCATGGCCAAAACCTTTTCGACCACGCCGAGGTCAAAGCCCCTTTGGGCTATCTCGCGGTCCGAGAGGCCCTCTTCCAGGTAAAGCTGAAGAATGCGGTCGAGGACCTCGTAGGGCGGAAGGGCGTCCTGGTCGGTTTGGCCGGGCCGGAGCTCGGCCGAGGGGGGCTTCGTCAGTATCCTCTCGGGAATGACCTCCCGCCCGCGGCGGCGGTTGTACCAGCGCGCCAGGCGGTAGACCCAGGTTTTGTAAACGTCCTTAAGGGGGGCAAAGCCGCCGGCCATGTCGCCGTAGATGGTGGTGTAGCCGACGGCGGCCTCGCTCTTGTTGGAGGTCGACAGAACGAGCGCCCCCGTTTTGTTGGAGTAGTAAAAGAGGACGACGGCCCTTATTCGCGCCTGAAGGTTTTCGTCGGCCGTGTCGAAGCTCCAGTTTTCAAACCGCGCCGAAAAGAGCTCCTCAAACCTTTCGAAAAAGGGCTCGACTTCGACCACCTCAAAGCCTATGCCGAGGTTTGCGGCCAGGGCGGCCGCGTCCTCGTAGCTCTCGTCGGAGTTAAAGCGCGTGGGCATGTAGAGGGCCAGGACCCTGTCGGGACCGAGGGCCTCGGCCGCCACCACCGCCGTAAGGGCGCTGTCGACGCCCCCCGAAAGGCCCAATATCGCCCTCTCAAACCCCTGCTTTTTGAAGTAGTCGCGAACGCCCGTAACCAGGGCCGAAAAGACCTCCTCCTCGAATTCGGGAGGTTCGTAGGGGGGAAATTCCCAATCGAGGTAGGGGGCGGTCTTGCGGTCCAGGGAGAGGTTGAAAACAGGCTCGGAGGACCTTTCAAAGAGGGAGGCCTCCTTCACGCGCTGGTCCTTTAGCCGCGCCCTGACGGCCGCCGCCGGGTCCAATTCGGCAAAGAACACCCCCTCCTCAAAGGCCGGGGCAACGAATGCCAACCGTCCCGAGGGGTCGACCAAAAAACTGCGGCCGTCGAAGACGAGGCTGTCGTTTCCCCCCACCAGGTTGCCGTAGGCGGTAAAGTGGAGCCCGTCGGTCGAGCGGGCCGAAACGAACTTCAGCTTCCTCTCAAACTTTCCCACCTCGAAGGGGGAGGCGTTTATTACGACCAACAGGTGGACGCCCTCGAGGGCGTATTCCCTCGCGAGGGTCGGATGCCAAACGTCCTCGCAGATGAGGAAACCGACCTTGGTTCCGTCCCCGTAGGTTAGCGTCAAAAGACCCCTTCCCCTCTTAAAGTAGCGGTATTCGTCGAAGACCCCGTAGTTGGGAAGGTAGTGTTTGTAGTACTCGCCCAGGAGCCGACCCCGGTAAATCACCCCCAGGGCGTTGTAGACGAAACCCTCCCTCGTCAGTTTCGGATAGCCGACGACGGCGACCGTTTCGAGGGTAGAAGTAAAGGAGACGACCTCGGCAAGGTATTCTTCGGTCCTTTCCAAAAAGTCGCGGCGCAGCAGCAGGTCCTCGGGCGGATAGCCCGTCAGGGCCAGCTCCGGGAAAATTACCAGGTCGGCGCCCCCCTCGTCGGCCTTGGAGAGGTAAAACTTAATCTGCTCGGCGTTTCCCCTGAGGTCGCCGACGGTGGGATTGAGCTGAACGAAGGCCAAACGCATCAAACTCTTTTAATTAAAGGAAAAAAGCCCGCCTTCGGCGGGGAAAGGTTTGACCGAAAGGGAAAGGAAGTTCGGAATTACCTTTGGGTGCGGTAGAGGTGGCTGACGCAGGTTCCGCAAACGTCGTAGCCCAGCTCGCGCATGGCCAAAACGACCGCCCGCGCCTGATGAACGTCCAAAACGTCGTGCGACTTTCCTAAGGCGTTGAGCTTCAGCTCGACCTTTATCGGGTCGAGGTCTTCGCACTTGTAATTACAAACGCAGCGGCCGAGCTGATAGCTGTAGAGGTGAACCTCCTCCGAGTTGGGGTTTTGCACTACGGTGAAAGTTTCCCTGTTTTCCATCATAAAGCGTAAAAGTAGGAAGGGGTCCCCGCCCTGTCAAGACCCGATTTAAAATCCCTCCCGATGGAGAGGGAGCTGGTGGTCGACCTCGAAGGGTTGAGAAAGCTGGCGTCCGAACTGGCCCGAGCCTTAAAGGGAAACGAGGTCGTCTTCCTCAAAGGGGACCTCGGGGCCGGGAAGACCACCTTCGTGAGGTTTCTCGTCGAGGCCCTCGGACCGGCCGAGGGGACGGTCGTTCGCAGTCCCACCTTTACGGTTCTGAACGAGTACGAGACCCGAAAGGGGAAGGTCTTCCACGCCGACCTCTACAGGGTCAAAAGCTTCGACTTTACCGACTACGAGGGCGAGGGCCTTCTCCTCGTCGAGTGGCCCGAGTTTGCGAAAAACCTCAAACCGGACCTCGAAGTCGAATTGGAGGTCCTCGACGAGGAAAGGAGAAGAGTAAGGGTCAAAGACAATCGGGGTGTCCGTCGGTAATAACGTTCTTGAGCCAAGGGATGACGGTTTGATTGAAGAATTCGGGATTTTCGAACGGCGGCAGGTGGGCCGCGTCGGGCACCTCAACGTAGAGACTGCAGTTGCTGCGGTCGCAAATGCTCTTTACCACCGAGGGGGGCGTGACCTTTTCGTCGTCCTTGCCGGCCACCACCAGCGTCGGAACGTCGAGCTCCTTAAGCAGGGGCGTAAAGTCCGGCCTTTTGGCCATGGCGCGGAGGGCGGCGGCTATGCCCTCTTCGGTCGCCTCGTTCATAATGCACTTTAGCTCCTCCATCTTTTTGGGGTCGGCCTTGGTCTTGGGCGAGGTTTGGAGCTCGAGCATCGTCTCGATTAAAAACTCCTTGCCCTCCCTGAGGACCCGCTCGGCCAGCTCGTAGCGCTGGCGCCTCCTCTCCTCGTCGTCGGCCTCCGCCCTCGTTGCGACGAAAACCAACCCCTCAACCATGTCCCTGAAGCGCCTAAAGAGGTCAAAGGCGATGTATCCGCCCATCGAAACGCCCACGGGAATGACCTTCTTCACGCCGAGCTCGCGGAGCTTCCAAACGACGTAGTTGGTGTAGGCCTCAAAGGGAGGGTCGAGCTCCAGCGGCATGGGGGCGTCGCCGAAGCCGGGATAGTCTATCGCCACGTAGGGAATTCTCTCCTCCTCCATCGCCTTAAACTGGTAGCGGAACATGTTCTTGTTGAGCGGAAAGGCGTGGAGGAACAAAACCGCCTTCGAAGTGAACACCCTTATACCTTCCATTTTCAATTAGAAAAATTAGGATACGGGGAGGCGGTAAAAGCCGCTTTCCCAAAGGGCCGAAGGACGCCCGTTTTTGCGAAAGCAAACCTCGAAAAAGCGGAATAAAATCGGGCCGAAAAAGGCCCTTTAGGGAAAGGATTTTTCAAACTCTTACACCTCCACCGGGAGGTCGGGGTTTTCGAGGACGACGCCCCTCTCGGGAACGAAGTGGAGGGAAATCGCCCTCAGGAGGAGGCCCCGCCTTTTGGCCTCCTTCAGGAGGGAGCAAATTTCGGGGTCCCCCGCGCAAAAGGGTCGAAAGCCCTTTACCCTCGGAAGGGCGACTATAAAAAGAACCCCGCCGCGGTCGGGAAGGCTCAGCAGTTCCCTCAGGTGCTTTCGGCCGCGCTCGGTCGGGCAGTCGGGATAGCCGCCGAAGTCGCCCTCGAGGCGCATGGCCGCACTCTTTACCTCCAAAAGGAGCCTTTTCCCCGAAGGGTCCTCAAAAAGGTAGTCGATGAGGGAGTTTCCCACGCGGCGGTTTCTCCCCTTCAGTTGCCACCTTTCGGGGGAAAGCCAGGGTATCAGCCCCGCCTTTTGGAAAAATTCGAAGGCCCTCATTTGGAGGGCGGTGTCTATTACGGCAAAACCCTCCCTCTCCTCGACCGCAAAGAGGCGGCAGTCGGTCTTTTGACCCGACTTGGGGAGGCAGTAGGCCCTTCGGCCGGGCAGAAGGAGGTCTCGCAGGCGGCCCGTGTTGGTGTTGTGGGCCCTCAGGAGGCGGCCCTCCCTGCGGACCAAGACGACGAAGCGGTTCAGCTTTTCCACCACCTCCACCTCGAAGGGACCTTCGACCTCAAAGACCTCCATCGGGTCTTTCTAGGTTAGGTCAGACCAACGGCGGGCGTCAAAATTAAATTTCTTCGCGTCGGAAGGGAAGATGAAAAAGGCAAAGGTTGCCGTCGTCGGGGGCGGTTTGGCCGGCGTCGAGGCCGCCCACCGCCTCGCCAAGGAGGGTTTTGAGGTCGACCTCTTTGAAATGCGGCCCAAAAAAACGACGCCCGCCCACAAAACGGACAAGCTCGCCGAGCTCGTTTGCTCCAACTCCCTCGGCGGCAGGGAGATAACCACCGGCAGCGGACTGCTGAAGGCCGAGATGGAAAAACTGGGCTCGCTCGTTCTCGAGTCGGCCAAAAGGGCCGAGGTTCCCGCCGGCGGCGCTTTGGCGGTGGACCGAAATCTCTTTGCGGACTTTATAACCCGAATGATTGAGGAAAACCCGAAGGTAAACCTGATAAGGGAGGAGGTTAAGGAAATCCCCCTCGGGGACTACGAGGTCGTAATCGTCGCCAGCGGTCCTTTGACTTCCGAACCGTTGGCGGAGGACATTAGGAAAAAACTGGGAGGCGAATACCTCTACTTTTACGACGCCATAGCGCCCATAGTGGACGCCGAGACGGTCGACTTTTCGAAGGGTTGGTGGGGAAGCCGCTACGGCAAAGGGGGGGCCGACTACTTCAACTGTCCTCTGACTAAGGAGGAATACGAGAGGTTCGTCGAGGAGCTTCTAAAGGCCGAAAAGGTGGAGCCCAAGGACTTTGAGAAAGCCTGTTACTTCGAAGGTTGCATGCCCATAGAGGTTATGGCCGAAAGGGGTAAGGACACATTGCGCTACGGACCGATGAAGCCGGTGGGGCTGATAGACCCCAAAACGGGAAAAGAGCCCTACGCCGTGGTCCAACTGCGGAAGGAAAACAAGGAGGGAACGCTGCTTTCCCTCGTCGGGTTTCAAACGAAACTCACCTATCCCGAACAAAAGAGGGTTTTCAGGCTCATTCCCTGTTTGAGGAACGCCAAGTTCGTCCGACTCGGTTCGGTGCACCGAAACACCTTCCTCCAGAGCAACAAACTCCTGAAACCCACCCTCCAAAGTCGCAAGTATCCCAACCTCCTTTTTGCGGGACAGATAACGGGCGTTGAGGGCTACGCCGCGTCGGCCGCCACCGGAATAGTTGCCGGCATAAACGCCGCCCGCATTCTGCGGGGCGAGGAACCCCTCGAATTTCCCAAAGAGACCATGATAGGGGCCCTCCTTCACTACATTACCCACAAAGAGGGCGAACTCCAACCGATGAACCCCGTTTTCGGACTGCTTCCTCCCCTCCCCAAAAAGGTGAAAAACAAAAAACTCCGTAAGGAGTTAATGGCCAAAAGGGCCCTGGAAACCCTTGAAAGGTTCAAAGAAAAGCACAACCTTTGAGAGTCCGGTCTTCTTTCCTTTCCTTCGTAAAGGAAAGGACCCCGCCGGTTTGACCTTTAGACCAATCTGCGGGCGTTGACGAAGTTTAAACCGTAGGGAGGTTTTTAAAAAACTTTCCTCCGATTTCGGGAGGGGG
>JAADCT010000062.1 GCA_013154305.1 Aquificota bacterium | reverse complement strand
GCCGTGGCCTCGGGCGCCGGGCGAAACCTGATACATCGGGCCTGCGACGCCGCCCTTAAAGAGGGCGTGCCCCTCCTTTTGGCCCTGAGGGAGATGCCCCAAAACGGCGTCCACCTGCGGAATTTGCTCCTTCTCCAGCAACTCGGGGCGAGGGCCTTCGTCCTCTCTCCCCCCTTTTACGGTCGGCCCCAATCGCTGGAGGAGCTAGTCGACGCGACGGTCGGAAAGCTCTTTGACCTCCTCGGGATAGAGCACGACCTCTATCCCGCCTGGGGTGAATAAAACTTTTACTTCCTGATGGCGGAACTGAAGGTTAAAAAACTCCACCCGGAGGCAAAGCCGCCGGTCCGAAAGAGGGAGGGCGACGCCGGTTTGGACCTCTACTCGGTAGAGGAGGTCGTCTTAAAGCCGGGCGAGCGGAGGGCCGTTTCGACGGGCGTGGCCGTCGAAATTCCGCCCGGCCACTTCGGTCTGGTTAAGGACCGCAGCGGCTTGGCCCTGAAAGAGGGCCTCCACTGCCTGGCCGGCGTAATCGACGAAAACTACCGCGGGGAGGTCAAGGTGGTTTTAATAAACCTCGGCGAGCAGGAGGTTCGCCTCCCCAAAGGTTCGAGGATAGCCCAGCTTTTGATAATTCCTTACGCAAAGGTGTCGGTGGTGGAGGTAGGCGAGCTCTCGGAAACCGAAAGGGGGGAAAGGGGTTTCGGCTCCTCCGGAGTTTCTTAGCGCTTTAGCCCCACCGCGTGGAAAAGCTGGTTCAGCTCGGCCCTCGTCATCTCCCTCATCTTTCCCGGCGGGAGCTTCCCCAGTTTTACCGGCCCTATTTGGGTGCGGTGAAGTTGCTTTACGCGGTGGCCGAACTTGGCCAAAAAGCGCTTTACTATGTGCTTTCTCCCCTCGTGGAAGGTAATCTCCAAGCGGGTGTCGTCGCCCTCGTAGCGGACGATGCGAACGTCGTCGGGCTTGGCAAAGCCGTCCTCGAGCTCGGTCCCCCTTTTCATCTCCCTCAGGGTTTTGGGGTGGACCCGGCCCTCGACGAGGGCCACGTAAACCTTGGGAAGCTTGTAGCGCGGATGGAGAATCCTCTGGGCCAGTTCACCGTCGTTGGTCAGTATCAAAAGCCCCGTCGTGTTGTAGTCCAGCCGGCCGACGGGATAAACCCTTTCGGGAACCTTTTTGAGAAACTCGTCGAGCGTTTTCCTCCCCCGAGGGTCCTTTCCCAACTGGGTTAAAACGCAGCAGGGCTTGTTGAAAATCAGATAGCGCTTCCTCTCCGGTTTTACCGGCCTTCCGTCGACCTCGACCAGGTCCCTTTCGGGGTCTATTACCATACCCACCTTGGCTGGTTTACCGTTTACCTTTACGCGGCCCTCCTCTATCAGCTTGTCGGCCTTGCGGCGCGCGCAGACGCCCGCGTCGGCCAAAAACTTGTTCAACCTTACCAAAGCCATCAAAAGAGTAAAAGTTAGGCTTGCGGCCTTAAAATAAAGCCGCCGATGTTCGTAAAGCTCCTTTCGGCCGCCTACCTCGGGCTGGAAACCTTTCCCGTCGAGGTTCAGGTCGACGTTTCGCCCGGCCTTCCCCTCTTTAGCGTCGTCGGTCTGGCCGACACGGCCGTAAAAGAGGCCAAAGAGCGCGTCCGCGCCGCCGTTAAAAACTCCGGATTTTCCTTTCCCTCCAGGCGGATTACGGTAAACCTGTCGCCCTCGGACCGCCGCAAGGCCGGCAGTCACTTCGACCTGCCCATAGCCCTGGCCCTGCTGGCCGCCTCCGGTCAGTGGGACCCATCGCCCTTTGCCGACGCCGTCTTTTTGGGCGAGCTGGCCCTCGGCGGAGAAGTAAAGCCCGTTCGCGGCGTTTTGGCTATGGTTTTGGGACTGAAACGCCTCGGCTTTAGACGCTTCGTCGTTCCTCCCCAAAACGCGGGCGAGCTGGAACTCCTTAAAGGGATTGAGGTTTACTCGGCCGCCTCCTTGGAGGAGTTGGTAAAAAGGGGACCCCGAAGGGTGGAGTTCAAAACCCCCTCCCTTCGGAGGGAAAGTCCTCTCCCTCCGCTCGACCTGGCCGACGTGAGGGGTCAAAGGCTGGCCAAACGGATGCTGGAGGTGGCGGCGGCCGGCTTTCACCACGCGGCGATGGTGGGAGCGCCCGGCAGCGGAAAGTCGATGTTGGCAAAGCGGTTGCCGACGCTGATGCCGCCGATGGAGGAGTGGGAGGTTCTCGAAGTTTCGCAGGTCTACAGCGTTGCCGGCCTCCTCGAGGGGGGACTGATAACCGAAAGGCCCTTCCGCAGTCCCCACTACACGGCCTCCGAGGCCGCCCTCATAGGCGGCGGCAAACATCCGACCCCCGGCGAGGTGTCCCTGGCCCACCGCGGCGTCCTCTTTTTGGACGAACTTCCCGAATTCAACCGAAAGGTGCTTGAGGTTTTGCGCCAACCCTTGGAGGAGGGAAAGGTTTTGGTAAGCCGCGCCGAGTACAAGGTCGAGTTTCCCGCCCGATTTTTGTGGGTTTCGGCCCTGAACCCCTGCCCCTGCGGAAACTACAAGCATCCGTTTAAAGAGTGCGTCTGCACGCCGGCAAAGGTCCGTCGCTACCTGCGGAAGGTATCCTCCCCCCTGTGGGAACGGATAGACCTTAAAGTTTGGGTAAATCCGCCTTCGGAGGCCGAGCTGCTGGGTCCGCCCGACGGGGAGAGTTCGGCGGTCGTCCGAAAGAGGGTCGAGGCCGCCGTCGCCCTCCAAAAGGAGAGAAACCCCGGCGGAAAGTTCAACGGCGAGCTTACCAACGCCGAGGTAGAAAAGGTGGCGGACCTCGACCCCAAGGCCCGCGCCTTTTTGGAAAAGGTCGTGGCGAAGGTCCGCCTCAGCGCCCGCTCCTACTACAAACTCCTGAAGGTGAGCCGAACGCTGGCCGACCTCGAGGGGTCTCCCTCGGTTAAGGTTTCCCACGTTTCGGAGGCCCTGAATTTGACGCGTGAACCTCTGGAGGTGCAATAATAAAACCAATTTCTAAACCGCGATGAGAAAGGAGAGACTTTTTACCCCCGGACCGGTCGAAATTCCCCCCCGCGTTTTGAAGGTCCTCGGCGAGCCGATAATCCACCACCGAACGCCCGAATTCAAGGAGGTGTTTCTTTACACGAGAGAGCTGTTTAAGAGGCTCCTCGACAGCCCGTCGGAAAACTTCGTCTACTTCGCCTCCAGCGGAACCGGCGCCATGGAGGCGGCCGTCGTAAACTTCTTTTCCCCCGGCGACGAGGTCGTCGTAATAAACGCCGGAAAGTTCGGCGAAAGGTGGGTTCAAATCGCCTCCGCCTACGGTCTCAAAGTTGTCGAACTCCGCTACGAGTGGGGAAAAACCTACGACCCCCAGCAGTTGGAGGAAACCCTTAAAAAACGCCCCGGGGTGAAAGGGGTTTTGTTCCAAATTTCGGAAACCTCGACGGCCACCTACCACGACCACCGCACGATAGGAAAGCTCTGCCGCGAGCGCGATTGCCTGGCCGTCGCCGACGCCATAACCGCCCTCGGCGTCTACGACCTCAGGCCCGAGGAGGAGGGCATAGACGTTTTAATAGGCGGGTCGCAAAAGGCGCTTATGCTGCCGCCCGGCCTGTCGACCCTCTGGTTTTCGGAAAAGGCCGCTTCGCGGCTGGGAAGGAACCTCCCCAAGTACTACTTCGATGTGGCCAAAGAGGTTAAAAAGCAAAGGGAGGGAACGACCGCCTACACCCCCGCCGTCAGCCTCATTTTGGGCCTGCGCGAGAGCCTCGAAATGCTTCTGGAAGAAGGCATGCCCAAAGTCGAAAGGCGCCACCGCCTCCTGAGCGAGGCAACGCGCGCCGCCGTAAGCGCCCTCGGCCTGAAAGTCTTTTCCGAAAGCCCCTCCATTTCGGTTACCGCCGTCTACTCGGAGGAGGCCGAGGAGCTCAGGAAAAAACTTCTGGAGCTCGGTATCAGAACCGCCGGAGGCCAGGACCACCTCAAGGGCAAACTCTTCCGAATTTCCCACATGGGATACCTCGACCTCCTCGACCACCTGGCGGCGATAGGGGCCCTCGAGGCCGCCTTAGCCGAACTTAAAAACGACGTCACCCTGTTCGGTAAGGGAGTTTCCGCCTTCCAAAGGGTGGCCTTCGGGAGGTAAGCCGCCTTGAGATTTACCGTAATTTTCGACAACCTGGCCGAGGAAGGTTTCGTCCCCGCCTGGGGCCTTTCCGTTCTCGTTGAAACCGCCAAAGGCGAGCGCGTCCTCTTCGACGGCGGAAGCTCCTGCACCCTCTGGCACCGAAACGCCCAAAAACTGGGTCTCGACCTCGAAACCTTCGAACACTTTTTCGTATCCCACTTTCACTGGGACCACACCGCCCTCGTGACCGACGCCGGCTTTGCCGCCAGAAGAAAAAAGCACTTTTTAATAACCGACGGCTTTTCCCCGGTTTTGGTCCGCGAGCTGGCCGAAAGGGGCAACCGCCTCTCCCTCGTCAGGGAGCCCTACCGCTTTTCCGAAAACCTCCTCTCCTTGGGCTCAATGCCGGCAACCGCCGGCCTTAGCGAACACGCCCTCCTGGCCTTCGAAGGCGAGCGCTACGCCCTGGTGGTCGGCTGCTCCCACCCCGGAATTTTGACCCTCGTCAGACGCGCCGTAAAACTGACCGGCCGCCCTCCCCTCTTGGTTATAGGGGGCTTTCACCTCTTTGGGGAGGACGAACTGAAAACAACCCTGATAGCGGAGGAAATGCTCGAACTCGGCGTCGAACTGGTGGCCCCCTGCCACTGCACCGGCGAAAGGGGCCGCGAGATATTCGAGTCCGTTTTCGGAAAAAGGTTTTTGGACGCCCGCGCCGGAACGGTAATAGAAGTCTGACGCCCTTTTACCGGGAAAAGGCCTCCCCCAGCTCCCTTTCGAGGACGGCCCTAAGCTCCCCCAAACGGTTTTTGAGCTGATGTCCGTCGTCCAGCTCGTAGAGCCTTAACCCGCAGGCCACCCTTTTCAGTTCGTAAATCGGACCGTTGTTGACCACCTCGTCGCGCTTTGCCACCACCGAAACCACCTTCGGCCGCGCCAGCGTCAAAAGCCGATAGTTGGCGAACTTCAGGTCCCAATGCATCAGCCTGACCAGCGTGCGGTAAACGAGCGCGTAGTCCTCCCCGTAGCGGAGAAAAACCCTCTCCCTACCGAACAAAGGGTTCCACTTCTCCAAGTTGTCAAAGAGGGTCGTCGGCGGCGTAATCAAAACCGCCTTTCGGAAGTTTGAAACCTCAAACACCTCCGAAAGGTTTACCAAGTAGTCGAGCCAGCTGTAGGCCCCCATCGACGAACCCACCAGCGCAAAGGGAGCGTCCCAGGAAACCCGCGCCCTCAAAAACTCCAAAACCTCCCACGGACGACTTCCCCCCTTCAGGTATTCAAAGTGAAAGCAAACGAACTCCCCGCCCCGGCCCTCAACCAACTCCCTGACCAGCGTAGCCTTCGTCGACTCGCAGCTCGACCCCAGCCCGTGGAGGTAGTAAACCCTAAAACCCATCCCTTCTTATTTTCTTTTACGGAAGAAGGCCCGCCTTCGGCGGGAATCCCTTTCCCGAAAGGACTTAAATTTTTTAACGCTCCCATGGAGAGGGAAGGAGAGCTTCTGACCTTCGAGGTGGACGCGGAAAAAGGGGGAACCCGACTCGACAAGTTTTTAAGCCAAGCGTATCCCGAACTGTCGAGAAGCTACCTCAAAGACCTCATAGAGGAGGGTTTCGTCAAAGTCGACGGCGAAACGGTAAAAAAGCCCTCCAAAAAGGTAAAGGCCGGTCAGACGGTCGAACTCTTCGTTCCCCCGCCCAAGGAGCTCGAACTCAAACCCGAACCCCTTCCCCTGAAGGTAATTTACGAAGACGATGACCTCGCCGTGGTCTACAAACCGCCCGGGATGGTGGTCCACCCCTCCCCCGGCTACGAGAGCGGAACCCTGGTAAACGCCCTCCTTTATCACCTCGACAACCTCTCGTCAATAGGCGGCGTCGACCGACCCGGAATAGTCCACCGCCTCGACCGCGGCACCGCCGGCGTAATGGTCGTGGCCAAAAACGACAAAGCCCACCGCGAGCTGGCCCGCCAATTTCACGACCGCCTTACCGAAAAGCGCTACAAAGCGCTCGTTACGCCCCCGCCGCCCGACCGCCACGCCGTCGTGGACCTCCCGATAGGGCGGTCGCTTTCCGACCGCAAAAAGTTTTCCGTCTACTCGGCCAAGGCCAAGGACGCCAAAACCGAATACTGGCTGAAAGAGCAATTCGACAAAGCCCGCAGCGCCCTCCTCGACGTCAAAATCTACACCGGTCGAACCCACCAAATCCGCGTCCACCTAAAAAGTAAAGGAATGACCATCTGGGGCGACGAAACCTACGGCTTTAAAAAGGGTAAGCTCCCCAAGGAGGTCCAAAACCTCGTCGACCTCCTGCCGGAGGGAAGCTTTTGGCTCCTGGCCTACAAACTCGGCTTTTACCACCCGCGGACCGGCGAGTGGCTCCAATTCGAGGTCGAACCCCCCGAGGAGTATCGAAAAGTTTTGGACCGCCTGCGGGAACTCGAAAACTCCTGAAGGTCCCGCCGACGGACCGATTAAATCTTTCCTTTCAATGGACGCGAAACTTTTAAAAGAGCACCGCGTCTTTTGGGTCCTCGGCGGTCGCCTGCGCCCCGTAAAGCATCCCTCCATCCCCGACGAAGCCGCCTTGGTGGGTTTCAGGCGCCAACGCCGGCTTCTTACCCAAAACACCCTCGCCCTCCTCGAGGGAAAACCCTTTAACGACGCCCTCCTGTGGGGCAAAAAGGGAACCGGAAAGAGCACCCTCGTTCGGGCCCAACTCCGACTCTCCGACCGCCTGCGTCTCGTCCAACTCGACCTTTCGGGGGTCGAATTCCTCGTGGAATTCCTCGACTTCCTCCACGAGGTTCCGCAACTGAAGTTTATCCTCCTTTTGGAGGACCTGTCTTTTGAAAGCGGCTCCCTCGGGGAGGTAAAGCTCCTCAAGACCCTCCTCGACGGGTCGGTAATAGAGAGGCCCCCCAACGCGGTCTTTTACGCCACCTCCAACCGGAGGTTTTTAACCGGCCCGCCCTCCTCGGACGGACCCCATCGCCGGGAAGAGGAGGAGGACCTCTACTCGCTGGCCGACCGCTTCGGTCTCAAGCTCGGCTTTACCGACTTTACGAAGGAGGAGTACCTGGAGGCGGTGAAACTCCACGCCTCCCGCTTCGGTCTGAAGTTCGACGAAACCTTAAAAAGGAAAGCCCTCGAATTTGCCGCCGAAAGGGGATATTCGGGCCGCTCGGCCCTCCAGTTCGTAAAACTCTTCGCTTCTACACTTTAAGCTCCCTTCCCTCCTCCAGCCTCAGCACGTTGGACTTGTGCTTTACGAGGACCAAAACTGCAACCAGCGTTATTAAAAAAATCTGATTAAAGGGCAAACCCAGCGTTCCGGCCAGGTAAACGGCCGCAAAGGCGGCCGCCAACGAACCGACCGAAACGAAACCGGTCAGTTTGTACACCGCAAACCAAATTCCCAAAACCAAAAGTCCCAAAAACGGCGAAAGTGCAAACAAAACCCCGCTGGCCGTAGCAACCCCCTTTCCCCCTCTAAAACCCAGAAACGGGGAAAACATGTGACCCAAAACGGCCGCCAACCCCACGGCCGTAACCGTCCAGCTTTCGGGCCCGTAGAGCTTTACCGCCGCCAAAGTGGGAACAAAGCCCTTTAAAAAGTCCAAAATGTAGACTAAGACCCCGTAGGGCTTTCCCAAAACGCGGGCAACGTTGGTGGCACCCACGTTTCCGCTTCCGTGTTTGCGAACGTCGACGCCCTTAAGCTTTCCAATTACAAAACCGAAAGGTATCGAACCCAACAAAAAGGCCGCCGCAATTAAAAGCCCTTCCATCAGTTATTTAACAGTTTAAGAACTAATAAAATTGGTCCAATTGATGCGGGGAGGGGTCAAAACCTTACTCTTGGGCGTTCCCCTTTTACTCTGGGCCTCCAATTCGACGCTCGACTACGCGTGGGAGGCCCGAGGAGAAAAGTATCGCTTGGTCCTCTTTCTGGACCAAGACCTTTGCGGGCAACTCTCCGAGGGAGACCTGTTTCTCTTTATAACCCCCGAGGGAAAGGTGTACAAAAGAACCATCAGGAGGAAACCGCGGAACTGCAAACTTTACAAGTACTTTAGTTA
>JAADCT010000020.1 GCA_013154305.1 Aquificota bacterium | reverse complement strand
GTAGCAGGAAAAGGAAGGAAAAGAAAGAACCTTAAATGTCGAAGTAAAGTTCGAACTCGAGCGGGTGGGGGGTGAACCTGAGGGCGTCGATTTCGGCCCTCTTTGCCTCGAGCCAGAGTTCGATGAACTCTTCGGTAAACACGTCGCCCTTGAGGAGGAATTCGTAGTCCTCTTCGAGGGCCTTGAGGGCTTCCTCGAGCGAACCGGGCAGGGTGGGAATGCCCTCGAGCTCCTCGGGCGGGAGCGAATAGATGTCCTTGTCGAAGGGTTCGCCGGGGTCGATGCGGTTTTCAATTCCGTCGATTGCGGCCATGAGAATCGCCGAGAACGCCAGATAAGGGTTGGAGGTTGCGTCGGGGAACCGGACCTCTATGCGCTTGGCCTTGGGGCTTTGCGAGTACATCGGTATCCTGATGGCGGCCGAGCGGTTCCGTGCCGAGTAGGCGAGCCTTACGGGAGCCTCAAAACCGGGAACGAGCCTGTGGTAGGAGTTAATCGTCGGGTTGGTGAAGGCAGCCAAGGCCCTACCGTGCTTGATAATTCCGCCGATGGCCCAAAGGGCTACCTCCGACAGACCGGCGTAGCCGCTGCCGGCAAAGAGGTTTTCGCCGTTTTTCCAAATCGAGAAGTGGGTGTGCATACCCGAACCGTTGTCGTTGGGCAGGATTTTTGCCATGAAGGTGGCGTACTTGCCGTGGCGGTAGGCCACGTTCCTTACGACGTACTTGTACTTAAAGAGTTTGTCGGCCTGGTTGAGGAGGCTGTCGTACCTGATGTCGATTTCGGCCTGACCGGCGGTTGCAACCTCGTGGTGGTGGAGCTCAACGGTTATGCCGAGCTGTTCGAGGATTTCGACCATTTCGTTCCTGATTTCCATGGTCTTGTCCAGCGGCGGAACGGGGAAGTATCCGCGCTTGTGGGGTATCTTGTAGCCGGTTCCGTCGACGCCGCGGTTCCACCAACCTTCTTCGCTGTCGACGCGCCAATAGGCGTAGTTGGGACCGACCTCAAAGGCAACGCTGTCGAGGATGAAAAATTCGGCCTCGGGACCGAAGTAGGCGGTGTCGCCGATTCCGGTTTCCTTAAGGTACTGCTCGGCCTTTTGGGCGATGTAGCGGGTGTCCCTTCTGTACCTTTCCCCGGTTACGGGGTCGTAAATGTCGCAAATGAGGACCGCCGTGTCGGGAATGAACGGGTCTATGAAGAAGGTGTTAGGGTCGGGTTTTGCGAGCATGTCCGACTCGTTAATCGACTGCCAACCCCTGATGGAGGAACCGTCGAAACCCCTTCCCTCCTCAAAGGTGTCGAGGGTGAGCTCCTCGGCGGGGATGGTCAGGTGTTGCCACTGACCGAAGGGGTCGGAAAACCTGAGGTCAACGAACTTAATGCCGAGTTCCTTAATTTTGGCCAAAACCTCTTCGGGCGTATATTTGGGCATTCTAAACCTCCCGACGATTTTTTTCGACAAGTTTAGACTATATCACAGCGATTAACAAGATTTAGGCGGGCAAAAGTTTACAAAAGTGTTAACAAAAAGGTGAAGATGGTTTAAAGCTCCAGGTCGTCGAAAACCGTTTCGACGGCGCCCTCCGACAGCATCCTCTCGCGGGCCCTTCTTTCGCCCTCGGGGGTTATTCCCTTGGAGGCGTCCGACAGCCAAAAGACCTGAAAGCCGAGGTTGAGACCTCCCAAAACGGTGTTGAGGACGCAGTAGTCGGTGGCCAATCCCCCGACGAAGATGCGCCGAACGCCCCTTTCCCTCAAAAGGTCTTCCAAAAGCGTTCCCTGAAAGCCCGAGTAGGCGTCGAACTCCGGTCGGTCGCCCTTGTTGATGATAAAGACCTCGGGCGGGAGTTTGAGACCCTCGGCAAACTTTGCGCCTTCGGTGTTTTGAACGCAGTGGGGCGGCCAAGGGCCCCCTTGCTCCTTAAAGGAAATGTGGTTGGGCGGATGCCAGTCGCGGGTGGCGAATATCGGAGCGCCCGCTTTTTGAAAGAGTTCGATGTAGCGGTTCAGCGGTTCTATTACCTTATCCCCGTCGGGAACGGGTAGGGCCCCGCCGGGCAAAAAGTCCTTTTGCACGTCGACGACTATCAGGGCGTCCTTTGGGCCGACCTTGACCTTCATAGGGGCAAGTATAGCAAACCGACGGGGCTTATAAACGGCCGCTGGCGCTGTAGGATATGATTTTTCCCAATGCGCAAGCTGTCGAAGGAACTGATTAAGAAAGCGGCTATCGAACTTATAAAGGAAAAAGGTCTGAAGGAATTCACCGCCCGCAACTTGGGAAACAAGCTCGACGTTACCGACGCGGCGATTTTTAAGTACTTTCCCACCTTAAGGAACCTGTTTGAGGAAATTCTTCTCGACTTCGTCGGGGAGTGTAAGCAATCTTTTAGCGCCATAGCCTCCTCGGACGCGCCGGCCGAGGAGAAGCTCCGCAGTCTCCTGAAAGCCTACGAGACCAAGTTTTTGGAAACCGGCGGGGCGATGCCCCTCCTTTGCTTCGAAATTCCGAGGATGAACGACGTTGGCCTGCGCGAACTCATTAAGGAGTATTGGGACTTTTACCTCGAAAAGGTTGGCGAAATTATCGAACAGGGAAAAAGGGAGGGCGTCTTCCGCGAGGACGTCGACGCCAAAACGGTGGGCCTGATGATTAACGGCTACTTCATTTCCAAGTCCTTGAGAAACCTCGTTACGGGCGAGCCGATAGAGGAGGGCTTTTCGGAAAAAATCGCCGACATCATCCTCGAGGGGATTAAAAAACGCTGAAGGTCTCTCCTCCGAATGTTTTCCCTCTACCTTTCAAAGACCTTCGGCTGGAGGCACTTCGGAGTTGCCCGCCGCTTTGAGGGCGTCTCGATAAACTCCAAAACCCTCGAGGAGGGAAACCTCTTCGTTCCCCTAAAGGGTTCGAAAACCGACGGTCACCTATTTTTGGAGGAGGCCACCGGCCGCGGAGCGGCCGGCTTTTTCTTCGAAAGGGGAAAGTTTCCGCACGGACCCCCGCGGCGGCTCCTGAAACGGGCCTTCGCCCTCGAGGTCGAAAACGCCCTTTTTGCCCTCCGGCAAACGGCGGCCCTAAAGCGCGACCTCTTTAGGGGCAAGGAGGTAATCGCCGTTACGGGAACGGCGGGAAAGACGACCTTAAAGGAGCTTTTGGCCCACCTGCTGGCTTTGGTCGGTTTTACCCAAAAGAGTTTGGGAAACTTCAATTCCCGCGTCGGTCTTCCGGTTTCCCTGGCCTCGGCCGACGAGAGGGCCGATTACTGGGTTTTCGAACTGGGCGCGTCGGAGAGGGGAAACCTGACCGAAGGGGGAAAACTCCTCCGCCCCACCCTTGCGGTCCTAACCTCGCTGGGAAAGGCCCACCTGGAGGGCTTTAAAAATTTTGAAAACCTTTCGGTGGCAAAGGGCGAGGTCTTCCTCCCCCCGTCGGTAAGGAAGGCGGTCCTTCCCGGGAGGTTTTTAAACCTTTATCGCTCCACTCTCGGGGACAAGGAGATTTTCACCTTTGGCGGGGAGGTTTCGAAGTATCGCTTTCGCCCCGACGGGAGGACCGAAATCCTCTTTGAAGGAACGCTTTTGGAAGTTCCCCTCCTCGGCGAGGGAGTCGTTCGCGGCGTAGAGGCGGCGGCGGCCGTCTTGAAAGCGCTGGGCCTTCCCGCCGCCGAGGTCTTAAAGGAGGGTCTGCCCACCTTCAGGGGCGAAAGGGGTCGAATGCAACCGCTTTTGGGAAGGGGCTTTTTGGTCGTCGACGACAGCTACAACGCCAATCCGCTTTCGATGCGCTCGGCGCTGGAGACGCTCGTTCGCGTGGAGGGCTACGAAAGGCGGGTGGCCGTTTTGGGTCAAATGCTGGAACTGGGCGCCGAAAGCCGCCGCGAGCACGAAAAACTGGGCGACCTGCTGGAGAAACTTCCGATAAACGAGGTTTACCTCTTCGGGGAGGAAATGCGATTTGCCTGCGACCGCGTAAGGAGCAAACCCTGCCGCCTCTTTACGGACAAGGAGGAACTTCTAAAAACCCTAAAAAGGAGGGAACCCCGAAGGGGAACCGTTTACCTGATAAAGGGTTCGAGGGGAACGAGAATGGAGGAGGTTTTGGAGGCCTTTAGCCCCTTCCTCGAAGGCCCTTTCTCTCCTTGAGGCGGTCTTTGAGCTTTCTCGGTTTGGGGGTTCTCGGTTTCCTTTCGGTTTGCCCGCCTTCGGCGGGTTTGGCTTCGCCCGCCTTTAGGGAGACGCCGCCCTCGGTTTGGGCGGGCACCTCGACCTTAAAGAGCGAGCCCAGGGCGGCGAACTTAAACTCGTTCAGGAAGTTTTCAAACATTTCGTAGGCCTCTTTTTTAAATTCGGTGACGGGGTCGCGCATTCCGTAGCCGCGCAGGTATATGCCCTCGCGAACGCGGTCGAGCTGGTGGAGGTGCTTTCTCCAAAGGGCGTCCAAAATTTGGAGCAGGAACATCTTCTCCAGCTCCCTCATGAGGCCCTTTCCGAAGAATTCCTCCTTCTCGGAGTAGAATTCCCTCATCTTCGAAAGGAGGAACTCCTTGAGCTCCTCCCTCGAGCGGACGCTTTCGGGAACCTCAATCCACTTGCCGGTCAGTTCGTAGAACTTCCTCTCGAGGTGGTCGCGGCGCTCCCGTTCCTCCTCGGGGAGGTTTCTGGCGACCTCCCACAGTTCGGGTTCGTCGGCCTGGGCGTAGCGCCTGACGAAGAGGTCGGCCAAGTCCTCCATAAATTGGTGAACGAGTTTTTCGAGGTCTTTGCCCTCGAGAATTTGGCGGCGGAGCTTGTAAACGACGCTCCTTTGAACGTTCATAACGTCGTCCATGTCGAGTATCCGCTTCCGGATTTGGAAGTTTTGGGCCTCGACCCTCTTTTGGGCGTTTTCTATGGCCTTGGAAACCATTTTGCTTTCCAGCGGCTCGTCCTCGGGAATGTTGAGCATCGCCATAAGCTTTGCCACCCGCTCGCCGCCAAAGAGCCTGATAAGGTGGTCCTCGAGCGAGATGATGAAGCGGCTTTCGCCGGGGTCGCCCTGACGGCCCGCCCTACCGCGAAGCTGGTTGTCGATGCGTCGGGCCTCGTGGCGCTCGGTTCCGATGACCAAAAGGCCGCCCAGCCTTTTGACCTTTTCCTTCTCCTCGGCGGTAATCCTCATGGCCTCCTCGAGGGCCCTCTTCCACTCCTCCTCGGGGGCCTCCTCCGGTTTCTCGAAGCCGCGCTTTTTGAGAATTTCCTTGGCGAGGTATTCGGGGTTTCCGCCGAGGAGTATGTCGGTTCCCCGGCCGGCCATGTTGGTGGCAATCGTTACGGCGTTGAGGCGGCCGGCCTGGGCGACGATTTCGGCCTCCCTCTCGTGGTGTTTGGCGTTAAGGACGTTGTGGGGAATGCCGAAGGCCCATATCCTTTTGAGCTTTTTCTTAAGCTCCTCCTCCGAAAGGTCGTACTTTTTCTTAAGCTCGTCCAACCGCTTTTGGAAACTTTCGGAGTTGTATATCGACTTTAGGAGTTTTTTGTCCTTAAGGAGCGACGACAGGAGTTCGTTGTCCTCAATCGACACCGTACCGACCAAAACGGGTCTTCCCACCAGGTAGTTTAAAAAGACCTCCTCCACGACCTTTTTCCACTTGGCCCTCTTGGTTTTGAAAACCAGGTCGGGGTGGTCCACGCGGATTACCGGCTTGCGGGTGGGAACGACCACCACGTCGAGGCCGTAAATCTCCTTAAACTCGACGCTTTCGGTTTCGGCCGTTCCGGTCATTCCCGCCAGCTTCTCGTAAAGGCGGAAGTAGTTTTGGTAGGTAATCGAGGCCAGCGTTTGGGTTTCCGGCTTTACGGGAACCTTTTCCTTGACCTCTATGGCCTGGTGGAGGCCGTCGCTCCAACGCCGGCCCGGCAAAATCCGGCCCGTAAACTCGTCGACTATGAGAACCTCGTCGTCGCGAACTATGTAGTGGACCTCCTTGTGAAAGAGGTGGTGGGCCCTCAGGGCCTGCAAAATGGCGTGGACGAGCTCGGTGTGGCGCGGGTCGTAGAGGTTCGGAATGTTAAGCATTTTTTCAATCTTTCGAACGCCCTCCTCGGTCAGGTAGGCGGTGCGGTTTTTTTCGTCGAGCTCGAAGTCCTTACCCTTTTCCAAACGGCGGACGACCGCGTCGGCGGTAAAGTAAATTTGCGGGTCCACATCGGCCTGGCCGGAGATTATCAGCGGGGTCCTCGCCTCGTCTATCAGTATCGAGTCAACCTCGTCCACTATGGCGTAGTAGTGGTTCTTGACCTGAACGATTTGAGAGAGGTCCACGGCCATGTTGTCGCGCAAATAGTCGAAGCCGAACTCGGAGTTGGTTCCGTAGGTAATTTGGGCCTCGTAGGCCTTTCTCCTTTCGGGAACCTCCACCAGGCGGGTAAAGAAGGCCCTTTTGGCCTCGACGTTTACCTGCGCGTCCTCGAGGGTTTCGCCGAAGTATCCTTTTGGCCAGACGCGCCAGTCGTTTTCGATGGCCCGTTGGGCCAGCTCGGCGTCAACCCAATCGACCAGGTAGGTCTTTTGGTCGGAATTTATCACGCCCACCTCAAGGCCCAGAAAGCGGTAAATGGGCCCCATCCACTGGGCGTCGCGGCGGGCCAGGTAGTCGTTAACGGTTACGACGTGAACCCCTTTGTCGGTGTAACCGTTAACCGCCGCCGGGAGGGAGGCCACCAGGGTTTTACCCTCACCGGTCTTCATTTCGGCGATTTTCCCCTGGTGGAGGACCAAACCGCCTATGAGCTGAACGTCGAAGTGGCGCAGGCCCAAGGTCCTCTTTGCCGCCTCCCTCACGAGGGCAAAGCCGAGAACGACCTCGTCGGTAATCTTACCTTCGGTAAAGGACCTCTTTAGGTCCTCGTCGTTCCTTATCTTCTCAAACAGTTCGAGGGACTTCTCCCTCAGGGCGGAGTTGGGAAGGGGGTCGAGTTCCTTTTCGAGGGCGTTTATTTTCTCCACGAAAGGGCGGAGTTTCCTCAGTTCCCTTTCGTTTTTGGAACCGACTATTTTTTTAACGAGCCAATTGAGCATCCCACTAAAAAGTTAATAAGTTTAAGGTGGGCGGGCGCTGGCTTAAGATAACAATCTCTTGGCATGGAGCGGCTCACCCTCGCCCTCCCGAAGGGGCGCCTCTTTGAGGAAACGGTTAACCTGCTTACGAAGGCGGGTCTTTTAAAGGAGCCCCTGAAGGAGGGCAGGAAGCTCGTTTTGGAAACCGACGGGCTCCGAATTTTGCTGGCCAAGCCGAAGGACGTTCCCACTTTGGTCGAAAGCGGTTACGCCGACCTGGGGGTGAGCGGCTTTGACACCCTTTGGGAGAGCAAGAAGGAGGTTTTTGAACTTCTCGACCTGAAGGTCGGCTTTTGCCGAATTTGCATAGCCGGCTTTCCGGAGAGCCGGGAGCTCTACGAAAACCTTTCGTCGGTCAAAGTTGCAACCAAGTATCCCAACATCGCCCGCGACTTTTTCGAAAGTAAGGGAGTAAAACCCTTTATTTACTACATGAACGGGTCGGTCGAGCTGGCCCCTTTAATAGGAATGACCGACTTTATCCTCGACCTGGTTCAAACGGGAAGGACCTTGAGGGAAAACGGTTTGGTCGTTATCGAGGAAATAGCGACCTCGACGGCCCGCCTGGTGGCAAACAGGGAAAGTTTTTTCCTTAAAAACGGGATTATTTTGGACTTCGTCCGCCGATTGGAGCGCGTCGTTTGAACCGATTCGGGAATTAAACTTCCGTTTTTTTGACAACGGTCGTCGTTTTTATCACAAACCTTGTTTAGTAGGTCCTTGCAATTTGACCTAACGGCGTTCAATATTAAAAGTGTTATGCGAAAAAAGTTTTTGTTAACGGCGGCCCTATTCGGTAGCGTCGTTTTGACGCCGCCGACTTTGGGTCAAACTTTCGTCGAGGAAGAAGGTATTTGTGAAGAATACAACCTGACCAATCAAAGCTTGGCCAACCTCTTTCTGACGCTCGACTATTCGGGTTCGATGTGGGCCTACACCTATCAGGACGAGGAATACGACCCCAACAAGGTATACCTCGGATTTTTCGACCCCCTGAGGGTCTACGCCGAAATTGAAAAGGACGGAATTATTTACTACGTTCCGGCCGAGTTTAAAGACGAAGAACTTAAGTTTATTTGGAACCCCAGAAATCCCTTCAGGGCCCGCGTGGCACTTAGAAACCTGGGCGAGGAACAGCTGAACCGTCTCCGCAACCGCTTTAGAAACTGCTGGCGCCACGGCCACTACGCCGAAGACGGCGTCGACTACTACTCCGGAAACTACCTCAACTGGCTTTACATGAAGCGCTACCTGATGGAGCAGGCGGTTCTGACCGGCGGTAAGGTGGTAAAGG
>JAADCT010000002.1 GCA_013154305.1 Aquificota bacterium | reverse complement strand
TGATAGGTGTTGGGAAACTGGTCCACCATTGCGGTCCTTACCACCTCGTAAGCCTCCCTTAAAAGTTTGAGGTCCCTCTCCAAACTGGAGAGGTTACACGAAACGTAGATAATCTCCTTCGGTCGTTTTTTTAAAATCTCCTCCACCAAGGGTTTACCCAATCCTCCCCGCGGGGGGTCGACCACCAGAAGGTCCAATCCGTCGACCTTTTTAAGGTGTTTGAGGGCGTCCGCCGTGACGTTTTTCAAATTTTTGACACCGTTGGCGGCCTTTGCCCTTTCCCTCAAAGCGGTCGCAATCGGATTTAACTCCGAACTTTCCAAGGTTTTTACGAACCTTGAGAGGTTGAACGTAAAAAATCCTATCCCCGCGTGGAGTTCGACGCCCCTCTCGTGCTCCTCCAGCGGTCGGACCAACCTCAAAAACCCCTCCCAAAGGAGGTAGTTGGGCTGAACGAAGGCGTCGGGCGAAAGGAAGAGTTTAAAACCGCCGACGACCACCGCGCTCTCCCACCGGCCGTAAACTTTGACGCGCTCCCAGTGCAGGTATTCGCCGGCGTATACCCCTATTCCCGCAAAAGCGGGAAGCAGTTTCTTAGCTAAGTTCTCAATTCGGTGCCCTTCGGGAAACTTTTTCTTCAAAAAGTGAAGCTTTAAAAAGAGCTCGCCGGTTTGCGGGTTTACTAAAAGACCCGCGGCGTGGAGACCCGCGGGAAACTTGACCCCTTTTAGGACCCTCAGACCTTCGTTGAGCCCCAGATGGAGGAGGCGGCAGTGGTCCAAGTCCATTATCGGTTGCCTTTCGTCGTAGAACCACGCCTTTTTAAAACCGAGTTTGCTTCCTCTCCCGTAGAGGAAGGTCGAAACGCGGTAGCCGAACTCCGAGGGGGAGACCAAAACCTCGTCGGGGTATACTCCGACGAACCTTTTAAAGAGCTCGACCTTAAACTCGGTTTGCCTTTCAGGTCGAAGGTGTTGCCACTGGCAGCCGCTGCAGAGGGGATAGTAGCCGCAGGGCGGAACGCGCCTGGCGGCCAAGTTCAACCTCAGGGGTTCGACCGGTTTGTAAACGCCCTCTTTGAGGTGCTCCCCTTTCCAGACCTCACCGGGGGCGGTGCGGGGAAGTTTGGCGACTTCCTTCGAACCTCCGGGCGGTCGGGCCTCAAAGTAGGGAGAGTAAAGGGGTCTTTGAACCTCAAAGGTTCGAACCATGACCGCCGCCGAAAGGGTTGTTCAAACAAATCCCTATCGGGGGTCCTCGGAAATCCAACTCCCGTCGCCGGTTCTCTTTAGCTCCTTTTTCCAAATCGGGGCCCGTCTTTTAACCTCGTCGACGACCCACCGGCAGCACTCGAAGGCCTCCGCGCGGTGGGCGGCGCAAACGGCCACCAAAAAGGAGACCTCGCCAACCGGCACCTCCCCCTCGGCGTGGTAGATAAAAACCTCCCTGACCGGAAAGCGTCGCAGCGCCTCCTCGCGAATTTTCTTGAGCTCCTTGAGCGCCATTTCCGCGTAAACCTCGTAGTAGAGGCCCCGGAGGTTTCCGTCGTCGCGCGGCCGGCCCACGAAAAAGACCACTCCTCCGACCGAAGGGTCGGGACAGGACTTTAAAACCTCGCCCAGGTCGGGCACCTTTCCGACTATCGCCACTTTCTCCATTAAAAGACTAATGAAATAAGAAGGAGTTTTTAAAAAGCCCGGCCTTCGGCCGGGAAGTTTTTAAGAGGACCTTTCGCGGTCGGCGACCTCCCCGACGGCGGCCGAAGCAAAGCTCTCAAAAGCCCAAACGAAGAACGTCGTCAGGGCGGAGCCCCAAAAGAGGGCCTCCAGGTTGGCCTTAAACTGGTCGTTCCAAGGCGTCAGAACGGCCGCCAGCGTCAAAAGGAGCAAAAGGGCAAAGGCCAGATAGTAGGCGTAGCGGTAGGGTTCGACCGACGCCATCAGGAGCGCCAAAAGGGCAAAGAGGGGCTCTTCGGAAGCCGTTTCCTTGGAGGTTTTGGCGGCCAACTCCTTTTTGTCCACCGGTTGGCCGCTCAGAAAGCGGTCGGCCGCCAGCAAAACGGCGGTGTAGGTCGTAAGGAGCTTAAAGGCAAACAGACCAAAACCCAAGGCCCCCAAAATTACCAAAACCAGCTCGGGCGAGAGGAGGGCCGTCAACCCCGCCCCTATCCAAACCGCCAGGGCCAAGAGTGCAAAAACGAGCACCAAAACGACCGGAAGCCACCTCATCGGTTCTCACCTCCCTTTTGGGCCTCCTCCTTGGCCCGTTGGAGAACCTCCGCCGGATTGAGGCGCAGGGGCCGGCCCACCGTCAGCGGGTAGGAGGTGTAGTAGAGTTGACCGATGTAGGGATAGCGGTAGGTAAAGCCGCCCTTTATGACGTCGCCCGGTTTCACGGTTTGCTCCTTCAACCTTATTCGCAAGGTGGCGACGCTCTGGCCCGGAATTACGGTGTTTATAGGAACGTTGGCCACCGAATAGCCCTCTCCCTCGGCCGGTTTGAAAACCAGGTCGCCGTTTAAAACGGTCAGCGGCAGTCCTCCGGGATTAAACACCGTTAATACCAGCTCGTTGGCGGCGCGGTCGTACTCGGCGCCGACGACCACCGGCGACCCCGGAACCGACTCGATTAAACCCTGCAGACCGCGGTAGGTGATAAAACCTCCCAAACCCATTCCGAGTAAAACGCCGACTATCGAAACCAAAACGGCGGTGGTAAGCACTCCCCTCATCCTTTCTCACCTCCGCAAGGACGCAAAAGGGTTAAACTAGTCCGCTTAAAGGATTTGACAATCCTAATTTAAACCTTTACGGGGTTCGGAGGTCCTCCGGTCCCGATAAGTTGCTAATTACTTTCATACAACCCGATTTTCGAAATTTGAAAACTCTTTAAGGCGACCGCAGACAAACCCCTTTTAAAGGAGGGTAACCTATGGCCAAGCACGTGGTTACTTGGACCAAAACGGACGAGGCTCCCCAGTTGGCGAGCTATTCGCTTCTTCCCATCGTTAAGGCCTTTACCAAGGACGCCGGCATCGAAATAGACGTCAGGGACATCTCCCTCGCCGGCAGGGTTTTGGCCCAATTCGGCTACGAGCCCGACGACCTGGCCTACCTCGGCGAATTGGTTTGGAAGCCCGAATGCAACCTGATAAAACTCCCCAACATCTCCGCGTCGGTTCCCCAGCTGATTGAAACGATAAGGGAGCTCCAAAGGAGGGGCTTCGACCTGCCCGACTATCCGGAGGAACCCAAGACTCCCGAGGAGGAGGAAATTAAGAAAAAGTACGACGCCTGCGTGGGTTCGGTCGTCAACCCCGTAATCAGGGCCGGAAACTCGATTAGGAAAATAGCCAGACCCGTCAAAGAGTACGCCAAAAAGCATCCCCACAAGCTCAAGCCCACCGACCCCCACCAAAAGTCCTACGTGGCCTACATGAAGGCCGGCGACTTCTACAGGCACGAAAAGTCGGTCGTCCTCGACAAGGACACCAAACTCAAATACGTCTTTATCAATCCCCAAACGGGTGAAGAGATAGTTCTGAAGGAAATCGAGGCCGAAAAGGGCGACGTTATCGACGCCACGTGGATGAACCGCAAGGTCCTGCGCGAGTTTTTCGAAGAGGTCATCCAGGACGCCAAAGAGAACGACATACTGTTCTCCCTCCACGTTAAGGCCACGATGATGAGGGTCTCCGACCCGGTAATTTTCGGCGACGCCATAAGGGTCTACTTCAAAAAGCTTTGGGAAAAGCACGGAGACCTGCTCGAGAAGATAGGCTTCAAACCCGAAAGGGGGCTGGTCGACCTCGAGGAGAAGATGAAAAAACTCTCCCCCGAGGAGCAGGAGGCCATCAGGAAAACCCTCGAGGAGATATACAAAGAACAGCCCAGACTCTACATGGTCGATTCGGATAAAGGTATTACCAACCTCCACAGGCCCAACGACGTTATCATCGACGCTTCGGTTCCGGCCGTCATTAAAAACGGACTGAAGGCTTGGGGTCCCAGCGGCGAAGAGGACGACGTCGTAATCACCGTTCCCGACAGAAGCTACGCCACCATGTACGACGAAATCGTGGAGGACATCAAGGTCAGGGGTCAGTTCAATCCCGCCGAGGTCGGTTCGGTTGAAAACATCGGTCTGATGGCCATAAAGGCCGAAGAGTACGGTTCGCACGACAAGACCTTCTTCCCTCCGGCGGACGGTTTTATCGAAGTCCGCGACGAGGAAGGAAACGTTTTGATGCGCCACCGCGTCGGAAAGGACGACATCTACAGGAGCGCCCAAACCAAGGAAATCGCCATCAAAAACTGGATTGAGATAGCCGTAAAGAGGGCAAAAGAAGCCTCCCAGGAATACGGTGAAAACGTTCCCATCGTCTTCTGGCTCGACAGGAGGAGGGCCCACGACAAACAGCTCATCAGGATAGTCAAGCGCGAGCTCGAGCGCCTCGAAAAAGAGGGCAAACTCGAGGGCATCGACTGGTACATCATGCCGCCCAAGGACGCCATGAAGTTCACCCTCAAGCGCTTCAGGGAAGGAAAGTACACCATCTCGGTAACCGGTAACGTTCTCAGGGACTACCTGACCGACCTGTTTCCGATTATCGAGGTCGGAACCTCCGCCAGGGCCCAGTCGATAGTTCCCCTCCTGAAGGGCGGTCTGCTACTCGAAACCGGTGCGGGCGGTTCGGCACCCAGGCACGTTGCCCAGTTCCTGAAGGAAACCCACCTCAGGTGGGACTCCTTGGGCGAATTCCTGGCGGTTTACGAGGCGCTCATGCACGAGTACAGAAAGAGCGGCGAGCAAAACAAGAAGGCCAAGGTAATCGCCGACGCCCTCTACAAAGCGATTTACAAGTACCTGATGGAGGACAAAACTCCCAAGCGCAAGGTGGGCGAGCTGGACACCCGCGGTTCGCACTACTACCTGGCCAGGTTCTGGGCCGAGGCCTTGGCCGAGCAGGACGAGGACAAGGAGCTCAAAGAGAAGTTTGCCCCCGTTGCCAAGGCCCTGGCCGAAAACGAACAGAAAATCCTCGAGGAAATCAGGGCCACCGAGGGCAAACCCTCCGGCCTCGAAGAGCTCGGAGTTTGGTACTTCTTCGGTCTGAACCCCGACGACCCCATCGACAGGCAAATTCTGGAAAAACTGCCTCCCGAAAAGAGGGAGGAAAACATCCAAATCTACAGGAGGGTCGTCGAGCTGATGAGGCCCTCCAAAACCTTCAACGAGATTATCGACAAACTTCTCGCCTCCTAAGGTTTCTCTTTCCTTTCCCCGTTTTCTTCGGTATTGAAACTTTTTCTCCCTAAGTGGTCGATAGACCTCCTTCCTCCGTTGGAAAGAGGGCAGATTTGACGCCCGCGGGAGGAGCTATATCCTAAATTTCCTTTGTAGTCGAAAAAAAGCACTTACGAAGGAGGAGGTAAAAGCCGATGGCTAAGGTTATCGGACACGCGAGGCTCGAGCAAATCGCCCGCCGGGCGGCCGGTATAGACCTCGACAAGAACAAGACCGCCCGCGTCATCGACATGGTCGAGAAGAAGCTCTACGACCTTCTCAAGGTCGGGGAGGAAAACGCCAGCTACAACGACCGCCAGGTCATCTGGCTGTCGGACATTCCGCTGACCATGGGCTTTCGCCTCTCGATGCAAAAGTTCCGCGAGCTGGAGGAGGAGGTTCCGATAGAGGACATTCTCAAGTTTTTGGCCAGCAAGCCGCCGCTTAAGTATCCCCTCGAGGCGGAGCTGGAAAACAAATTGCCCGAAATCGTCGGGGCCCTCATTTACATCATCGCCCAAATCCTTAAAGAGGTCTCCGAGGACAACCGCTATCCCTCCGAGGACGAACTCGACAAGACCGAACGGATTTTGGACCTCACCCTCTAACTTTTCCCCTTTTCGGGTCTACTTTTCTTCCTTTTTCCTCCTGGCGTGCAGGTAGGCCGCCAGCAGGTAGGCCGCCGCAAAGGTGGCAACGGCCAGGCCGCCCAGCGTTTGACCCCAATCGCCGCCCGTCAGTCCCTGAAAGGTAAAGACCAATCCGGCGAAGAAAAAGACGGTAAAGACCACCACGGTGGTGAGAAACAGCGCCTCCAAAAACTGGCGGAGGAAAAAGAGTAAAATCCCCAAAACGGCCAGCAGGAGTAAAAACTTCAACATCGGGAGGAATAAGAGTTTAATCAGAGGCGAACGCGGACGACTTGGCCCCTCTCGCTTTGCGGCGGGGCGGGCAGCTCGAGGTAGTTTTCGGTCAAAACTTTACCGTTTCCGAGGACGAGGGCCCGGACCTCGGCGCCCTCAACGCGCTTTCGAAACTCGCGCTTTTTCTTTTCGTTCAGCTCCTGGAGAACGCGAACCCGCTCTTTAATTACGGCGGGCGGAACTTTGGGCTTTAGCTTCGCGGCCTTCGTAAAGGGGCGGTCCGAATAGGGAAAGGCGTGCAGGTAGGCCAGCGGGAGGCGCTCTATCAGTTCGACGGTCTTTTCAAAGTCGGCGTCGGTTTCGGTGGGAAAGCCGGCTATGACGTCGGTTCCCACGGCGGTTATCGGTCGCCTTTCGACGATGCTTTGGACCTTCTGCGCGTATTCCTCGGCCGAGTAGTTTCGCCTCATCAGCTTCAGGATGCGGTCGCTGCCGCTTTGAAGCGACAGGTGAAAGTGGGGAGCCACCTTTTCGGAGGAGGTTATCAGTTCCAAAAGGGGGTCGTCGATTTCGGCGACCGACATCGAAGAGAGCCGAAAGTACTCTATTCCCTCGACGGTGAGCAGTTTTTCCAAAAGCTCCAAAAGGGAGGTTCCGACGTCCCAACCGTATTGGGAGAGTTGGGTTCCCGTCAGGACGACCTCCTTGTAACCGAGGTCGGCCAAACGCCGAACCGCCTCGAGGACCTTCTCGGGCGGAACGCTGCGGACCTTCCCCCGGGCGTAGGGAATGACGCAAAAGCTGCAAAAGGAGTTGCAACCTTCCTGAACCTTCAAAAAGGGTCTGGTGTGCTCGAAGGCCACGACGGGGTCGAAGTTTTTGACCTCCCCTTCGCGGAAGATTTCGCCGACGAAGACCTTTCCGGGGTTTTTCCTCTCGAGGTATTCCTCAACCAACTTGAGGAGTTCGGCCTTGTGGGTGTTTCCCACCACCAAGTCGACGGCCTCCAGTTTCGCCAGCTCGTCGGGGGAAACCTGGGCGTAGCAGCCGGTGGCCACGACGACGGCGTCGGGATTGAGCCTTTTGGCCTTGTAGAGGAGCTTTCGGCTGTCGCGGTCGGCCCCCTTGGTTACGGTGCAGGTGTTTACCACGTAAACGTCGGCCTTTTCCCCGAAGGGCACCTCCTTGTAGCCCTTTTTCAAAAATTGGGTGCGGATGAAGTCGGTGTCGAAGAAGTTCATGCGGCATCCGAGGGTCGCAAAGGCCACCGACGGAACTTTCCTCTCCACGGTATTAGGTAAAGTAGGGGTCCTCCCGCCGGTTAACAAGGCGAAATTACAGCAAGCGGAGGGCAAAGTTGACAGTCCCTTTTGACCCTTTTAATTTGAAAAGTTGAATTTTTCCGCCGAAAGGAGGTAAAGCGATGACGCTGAGGAGGATGTTTGACCCCTTTGAGGAGATTTTGAGGCTTCAGAGGGAGCTCGAGAGGCTCGCCAGGGCCTCGGTCGCACCGGTCGAAAACCTGGAAAAGGACCTGGAAAAGCGGCTGAAGTTCGTAATGCCGGTGGAGGTTTACGAAACGCCTAAGGAGTTGGTGGTAAAGGTTGAACTGCCGGGGGTCAAAAAGGAGGACGTCGACGTTACGGTCCGCGACAACTACCTGATAATTAAGGCGGAAAAGAAGGAGGAGACGGAGGAGGAGAAGGAGCACGTCCACCTGGTCGAGAGGGTTTACGGAAAGTTTGAAAGGGTTATTCCGCTGCCGGCCGACATAGACACCGAGAGCGCCAAGGCCTCCTTCAAAAACGGCGTTTTGGAAATAAGGTTCCCCAAAAAGTCGGCCACTCAGGAGAAGAAAATCGCCATCGAGTAACTTTCAGGAAAACTTCGAAATTACTTTTTCCAGTCCCTCTTTTACCGCCTTCGGCGCCAAAGGTGCGGTTTTGGCCATCAGCTTCAGGGCCTTTAGGGTCTTTTGGTCGAGACGGGCGGGCCCGCCGGTGGGCCAGTTTACCACCAGGAAGTTTAAAAGGACGCCGAGGGCCAGCGCCGCGGCGCCCGCGTAAAGGGCCTCCTGATTTCCCGTCTTGAGGTATTCAAAGAGTCGGGCTCCGCCGAAAGCCACGGCCGCCAGGGAAACCAGCCAAAGGGTCAAGACCAAAATCCAATAAACCATCAGACGCCCCCGACAGTAATATTTTTAACCGAAAGGGAGGGGGCCCCGGTAGAACCGTAAAAGGTGAGGTCGTCGGCCACGCCGTCTACCCGTTCCAAAAGCTTTAGAAAGTTTCCGGCCACCGTCACGCCCCTTACGGCCTGCACCTTTTTACCGCCGCGGTAGAGGACTCCGGAGGCGCCGAAGGAAAAGTC